>JAIKYF010000018.1 GCA_024683495.1 Bacilli bacterium | reverse complement strand
CCCTCAATGAGGCCCTGCATCTTGGCTTTGCAGTCTTCTTCATCATTTAAAACGACGACTGGAATGACTTTAAAATCATCTAATTTCATTTCACAATCTCCTTTGGGTTGTTGTAACAGATATCTTTGAGGAGAAGTTCGGTACTCTTGAGGTCATACTCTCCTTTATTGACCTTCTCGGCCACAAAGTCGCGGATGAAATCGGAATTGAGCCTGAATATTTGTCGTCTTTATTCAAAAAGGAAGTCAACACCACGGTCAGCAAATGCATTCTCAGTGGAAAAATCATGGAGTCGAAGAAATTGCTTCGATTCACAGATATCTCAATAAAAGAAATAGCCTCCAAGCTTTGTTTCTCATCTCAAAGCCATTTCCAAAAATGTCTTCAAAAGGGTTAGAGAAATAACTCCGAATAAATATCGAAAACTCTATCAAGGTTCAAACTACGACAAAACATGACGGTTTTGCGCGGGATTTTAAAAATTTAACCGCATTTTACATGGAAAAATGCCCGCCATCGAAGGCGGGCATTTCGACTATAAGAAACGTTTAGATAAAGAGATTAACGTCTGATTCTTCGGCGTCACCAAGATAGGTTCCAACGCCTCCGATTTCGACACCATCGATTAACTCTTCGGGGTGGATTCCCATGACATCCATACTCATGGAACAAGCGATGATCTTCACGCCATTATCCATAGCCTTCTTCATGAGTTCTTCCAAAGAATCGATGTTCTTTTTCTTCATGATGCCCTTCATCATCTTCGAGCCCATTCCGCCCATATTCATCTTGGACAATTTGAGCTTGCGGGCACCTCTAGGCAACATGAAGCCAAACATCTTTTCGATGAAGGTCTTCTTCACTTTGACTTTCTTTGGCTTACGTAAGGCGGTTAATCCCCAGAAAGTGAAGAACATAGTGACTGGACGCCCCATCGCCAAGGCCCCGTTAGCAATAACGAAACTGGCTAAGACTTTATCCATATCGCCATCAAAGACGATGATGGTTTTGCCTTTAGGGCCATTATTGGTAACCACTCCTTCAACTGGTTTTTCCTCGTCATTTCCTACACGGATTGTGGCGACATACTCACCATTTCTCTCTTCGTTGGCGACTAAGGTATTGCCGGTTCTCTTGCACCAAGAGACGATGTCCTTGGCAAATCCTGGATCAGATGCGGCGACTTCTAACATTTCGCCTTTCTTCATCTGTTTGATCGATTTAAAGACTTCCATGATTGGCCCTGGACACTGCATGCCCGAGCAATCTAATTTGATTTTCTTGATGCCATCAGTATTTTCCATAGGTTTGGCCTTTTCTTTTTCTTGGAATTCGACTTTTTCTGGAACGATCGGGTGATTGGCTTTATAGAATTTCACGCCGCCAGGATAGACTTCGACATTCTTGAAGCCGTTTTGCATCAAGATACGGGCACCGGTGTAGGCTCTAACGCCAATAGCGCACATCACGACGATTCGATCTTCTTTATTCAACTCACCTAATCTATCTCTAAGTGAGCCAAGAGGGATGTTCTTGGAGCGTGGAACCTCATATGCCATGACTTCGGCTGGTTCACGAACATCGACAATCAAGGCCTTTGGATCAAGTTCTTGAACATTATATGGGGCGATTTTAACTAAGCCGGTTAAAATGTTCTCCGCTACATAACCCGCCATATTCACTGGATCTTTTGCCGAGGAATATGGAGGAGCATATGCGAGCTCTAGATCTTTGAGGTCGGTGACTTTAGCGCCGAGTCTAAGGGCGACGCCTAAGGTATCAATACGCTTATCAACCCCTTCTCTACCGACGATTTGGGCACCTAAGATTCTTTCACTCCCTAATTCAAATAAAAGCTTAATATTCAGTTGAGCGGCGCCTGGATAATACCCGGCATGAGAATTCTGAGTGATGATGAGGGTCTCGTAATCCTTGCCTTTCGCTAAACCTCTCTTGATAAGGGTTTTCTCATTCACACCAGTCGAAGCGACGGTTAAATCAAAGACTTTAGCGACGGAAGAGCCTTGGGTTCCTTTATATGACGCTTCTCTACCCGCCAAAATATCGGCCAAAAGCCTACCTTGCTTATTGGCGGGTCCCGCCAAAGGAACCATTGTTCTATTCTTGAAGACAAAGTCTTCTACTTCTATGACATCCCCCACCGCATAAATAGATGGGTCGTCAGTTCTCATGTGGTCGTCAACGATAATTCCGCCGCGCTCATTGAGTTTGAGGCCAGCTTCTTTGGCTAATAGGCTATTAGGACGTACGCCAATGGAAAGAATTACTAAATCAGCCGCGATGGATGTTCCGCTCTTAAGTGTAACGAAGACCTTTCCTTCTTTTTCTTCGAAAGAATCGACTCCATCGTTTAAATGAAGATCCACCGCATTGTCACGGATATTCTCATGTAAGAGTTGGGCCATCTCGAAATCGATTGGGGCCATTACTTGATTAAGGGCCTCGATTAAGGAGACCTTTACTCCGGCATGATGAATATTCTCGGCCATTTCTAAGCCGATGAATCCACCACCGATAACTGCGACATGATGAATATTCCCACCTTGGACTAAAGCCCTGATCTCATCGGTGTCGGGAACGGTCCACAAGGTTCTAATTTTCTCGCTGTCAATCCCAGGAATACGTGGTCTTAATGGAGATGAGCCAGTCGCGATGACGAGATCATCATATGGTTGTTCATAAGTCTCTCCAGATTCATTTTTCTGAACCATAACCACTTTCTTTTTTCTATCAATGGACAAAACATCGTTCTTAACGCGGACTTCGATACGGAATCTTTCCCACATTCTTTCGGGGGTCATTAATAGCAATGCGCTGCGGTTGTGAATGACATCCCCCACATGATAGGGAAGACCACAGTTAGCGTAGGAAATGTATTCTCCCCGTTCTAAAATGATGATCTCCCGATCAGGATCTAAACGACGAAGTCTGGCTGCGCAACTGGCACCGCCAGCAACGCCGCCAATAATAACAGTCTTTCTCTGCTCGGCCATAAATATGTCTCCTTGGTTTGTTAGTTTATTGTATCAAGAAGTGGCAACAAAGTTTCTAGTTTTTTACTAATGTAAAGATAAATCGGCAATACGCTCAACTCACTAGATTATTGATTGACATAATTTGCGCATAATTTATAAATATTCTCAATATGGAATCCTTTTATCGAAAAGCTAACTTAAGAGATATAGATGAAATCATGATTTGCGTGGAAAATGCACGGGAATTTTTAAAATTTCAAGGTAACGGGCAATGGCAGGATGGCTATCCTAACAAAGATGATTTTATCAATGACATAAATAATGGGCGCCTCTTTGTGGCGCCAGATCACGAAGATAAAAACATCATCGTCGGAGTCTGCGCCTTAACCTATCGAGAAGAAGATTACCATCATCTCTATGAAGGGGAATGGCTCAGCGATCAACCCTATATGGTCATGCATAGGGTCGCCGTCAAAAAGGAATACCGTGGGAAGGGATATGGGAAGCTCCTTTTCGAAGTCTTTATTGCACAAGCGACAATAGAAGGATATAAGTCTTTAAGAATCGACACCCATGAAGGCAATGACGTTATGCGCCACCTAATCACCTCGATGGGGTTTGAATACTGCGGCAAGGCCATCCTCACCCCGAATAAAGATCGAATGGTATTCGAAAAGATAATTGATTAGCATTCATCGTTTCGTGATTTTTGGGATAGATAAAAATAAAATACCGCAATTTGATCATGGTTTTATCCTCAAGGTATTACTTGTATAGGACTTTAGTCCATTTTTTCTCAATTAAATTCGATATCCTTTTGTTAATCAAAAATGATTGGCTAAAATAGCAGTGTACTCTAGGGGGTAATTATGAAAAAACTATTGTTATTAGGGGCTACCTCTTTAATGCTACTTGCCTCTTGCGGCGGTAACACAAACACTGGCGGCAAAGGACTTCCTATCATAAAGTCTGAGTCGATCCAAAAAGTTCAGACCTTCGGCCAAGAAAAAGGATTCTTAATCAATTACCAATATGAGAATAACCTTGGCGAAACGTTCACATTCGACGCCGGCATGAAAGGCGAGACCGCATGGTTTGTCAAAGACGGCGCAGATGGCCTTGCTTTGAAACATCAAGACAACTACCACCACGTCTTCTTCTTCGATGGCATCGAATTTAAATATAACTTCTCTTATGAAAAAGATGTCTTTGCCACCTGGTTCGCCGAGGGCAATCTCCTTTTCATGGCCCACGATATAAACGCCACTTTCACTAAAGGTGAAGCCGTCGCCCTCCTTGGCAGAGAATGCACTTATTATGATTTCGAATTAGAGGTCGTTAAGGATAAAAAATACCAATACAAGGCCGCGATTGATAATGAATTGGGCATCACCCTCGGTATTGAGTGCCAAAAACTCGACGCTCCATCCGGAGAAAAAATAAAATTGAACGCCACCTCCTTCAAAGTGGAATCTGAAGTTACCGCTCCAGAACTCCCGTTAGTCAGAGAAGTCGTCATATTCAACGAAGATCCAGAACTCACTAAAATCAAAATCCCTGACAAGATAAGAATTAGCCTCACTGCTAACATTTATCTCAATGCGGCGCTTGAAATCGTTGGCGATGGCCTCTATATCGATTGGTATTGGGGAGATGAAGCTCACAGAGGCTTCTACATTGATAAGTCTGGCACAGCTCTTAGATATTTCCGAATCGAATACGACGATGAAGAAGCTGCCTGGGAAGAGTTCAAACCATCCGTTAGTGGCGAGCCTACCGATGAGAAAACCTTCAGTGCTGGATTAGCCATGCTAGCAGGTAGTGTCGGCAGTTGCTTCGTTCAATTATTCGACGTCTCAGTCTTAGATAGAGTCTCTAGACGTGGAAATACGGTCGTTAATGGCAAGCCCGCCTTCATCTATAGAACTAATGACGCCACCTACTACCTCGCCACCGAACACCATATGTTCCTTAAGACTGAATGGGATGAGAATTCCGCTTGGAACTTTGAAGTCATGGATTACTATGAGATTAATGAATTAAGCGATAAGCCAACTCTTTAATCAAGTATCTACCATAAACTCAATGAGCCACCAAAAAGGTGGCTTTTCTCTTAAGGAGAATAGTAAAAGCCGCTGGGAATCATCCTAGCGGCTTTCATATAATTTGCGGTTATTAAGCAATCAATTTCAATTGATCAAGATATTGCAAATTGGCTGGGGATCCTCTCGAAATCAGATGATTACCGTTATTGGTGGATCTTACACCATTACGTACGTTCTTTTCGGCGTCCCCGTCATTAACATCAATGGAGAAGTCGATGATCTGATTGTATTTATTCTCAACGTCATAGAACGTTCTGACAGTGCTGTCATCAGGATGGGCGATCCACGGAATCTTAAATTCGATAGTGTAGGTATCTTTTTCCAACGCATATCCTTCCTTAGGAAGGTGTGGGGAAATACTGGCGTGTTTAAGTTCTATGCCATTGTATCTCATATAATCCCACATCCAGTGCGCGGCATGGAAGGTATCCCCAGGATTACCGGGTCTTCTATAAAGGGCTAATTCACCAACATAGTTAGCGGAAGGCCTATTGGCTTCGCCCCAATCGACACTGGCAACCGGCAAGGTCTGACAAGTGGATAAATATAAGATAACCGAGTCGCGATCAGTACGCCATGGCTCCCACGGATCGTTTTGATCCTCGATATTGATATCATAAACTCTCATGTGAATATATAACGCATCATCATCCCAGATCATATAAGCGGTGACTGTATCAAAGGTTCCACCATCGTTTTCGACATCTGCCACTATGGCTTGATTGCCTGAAGCAGTATAGATATCATCCAAAACGCCATCAATCGTTGGCTCGGTGTCGGTATGCTTAGCGGTAAAAAGTTTTCTTGGATGCGCAGCGTTATTATTGGCATTTAAGTCTGCGTGTAAGTATCCGCCATAAGTAACGGTAGTAGTTGCAGTGACTTCTTTGAAGGAGACGGGAATATCAGTAGTATCGCTTATGCCGTCAACGGTGAATTCCAATTCAGTCGTAGCAGTAAGAACTTGGGTTTGAGTGCCAAAGGTAACGGTGAGGGAGTTCACGCCTTCTCCTAGATTAACGAACAAATAGACTTTGTCATCATCCCAAATTGATCTAAAGGTACTTGCGCCAATGGTATATTGCGTAGCATCTTTCGTGTAAAGATTCTCTTCGACGTTATCGACCGTAACGGTGTAATTATCTCTCACTTGAGTCGAAACGTATTCTTGTAAGACCGTAATGTAAGCGGGGTTATTTTCGTTGAAATCGCCAGTGATAAGGTCAATAGAACGATCTTCAAATGTTCCGGTATCCGGTTTGACTAAGAACGACTCAAAAGTCGAACAAGAGGTCCAAAATTCCAAATTCCCGGAATTGCCTAAATCGGTTAGATTGGCGGAATAGTGATATCCAACAGGCGCCGTTTGCGCATTACCAAAAATCCTGGTGGCTCCTTGGGATGTCACAATCGCCAAAGAAGCGGCAGGCAAACATAAAGCAACTAAAAGCAAAGCTTTTTTATTCATATATCAAACTCCTTAGAAAAATTCTAATTGTTTTAAAAAATTTTAAAACTACTGAGGGACTCATTTTTATATAAAAAATGGACAAAAGTGTTATAAAAAGAGCAATTAATGCTACTCCTTCATTCCAGAAGTCAAGGATATACCTCTAATCAGATATTTTTGGACGAAGAGATAAACGACAAGAACGGGAACCGCGCTGATGACAGTGACTGCCATAAGAGTGCCCTTCTGATTATCGAAAATTCCCTGGACCACGCTTAAACCGCTCGTCATAGTTCTATTCGCGGCATCTTGGTTGATAATAAGGGGCCATAATAAATCGTTCCAGGCAGCTAAGAAAGTATTGAGCCCTACAACCATAAGGATCGGTACCATTTGAGGCAAAATTATGCGGAAGAATAGCCTTCCATAACCAGCCCCATCGATTAGAGCTGCTTCATCTAACTCTTTAGGTACTCCATAAAGGAATTGCCTAATCAAGAAAATATTCGTAACCCCTCCCAAAAATGGAAGAATCAAGGCAGCCAAAGTCTCATTCAGATGGAATGATTTAATCGTCAAGAAATTCGGGATAAGAGAAATGACGCTAGGTATCATCATCGTAAGGAGCAAGAACGAGAACAAAAGCTTATTTCCTTTGAATTTCATTCTCGCATAAGCGAAGGCCGAAAGCGCTGAAATAAGGACAGTCAATAAGGCCGATAACAAAGAAACGATAACGGAGTTAATCAACCACTTAGCAACAGGCGCGGATTGGGTGTTTCTGAAAACAATCACGTAATTATCAAATGTAATGACCTTAGGGAATAAGACAAAGCCATTGAGGTTGATGTCTTCGTTTGGTCTAAGAGAAGTCAAAACCATGTACACTAAAGGGACTAGCCACAAAAAGCAAAGAATGGCCATTCCGGTTATCAATATCGCTTGAGAAATATAATATTTTTTAGTCTTTTTCATATTTATTTCTCCCTCATCATCCTAAATTGAACGATAGAAACCAAAAGGATGATTATGCCTAGTAGGACAGACATGGCAGAGGCCATACCCGCCATCGGGGATTTGCCAAAAGCATAGCCATAGATTTCCATCATTACCGTCTCGTAAGAGCCGACCTGCCCACCAAATAGATAGGGTTGGCCGAAAACATTAAATCCGCCGATAACACCGGTAATTAATGAGAACGTTAATGGAAAACGTAACGATGGTAAAGTAAGTCTAAAAAACCTTTGGAAAGCGTTCGCCCCATCTAAAGAAGCCGCTTCGTATTGAGATTTCGGAATCGAAGAAATCGACGATAGGAAGATAATCATGTTCCCACCGACGCCGGACCACAAAGTCAAAGAAATAATCGCCACCCAAGTCAGGACGGCATTCCCTTTGAAGTTGATATCAACCAAGAATAGGTTATTGAATAGGCCATTATCTCTGTCTAATAGCCAGGTAAAAATCAAGACTACGGTAGATACGGAAAGAATTGATGTCGAATAGAGAATCGACTGGAAAATATTCCTGATCCTCACATTTTTGATTGCATAGAGAAGAACCGCCAAAACCAATGGGACAAAGACGATGAGTGGCACGGCCGTAACCGTATAGATCAAAGTGTGTCCCAACCCCGCGAAGAAATCCTTGCTGTATTTCGAACCGAAAGTAAATATCTGGACATAATTGTCGAACCAAATAAACTCCGGATTCCCCATCAAATTAAAATTCGTGAAGGAAATATAAATACCATAGAAGAATGGATAGACGACAAATATCGCAAAGAAAATTAAATGTGGCAAAAGGAAGAGGTAAGGAATTATGGCCTTAATCCCCTTCTTTTTGTTAGCTTTGTTTATGTTGCTTGCGGATATTTCCCTAACAATCATATAGTTATAAGTTCTTAGCTAAATCTTCGGCATCAGAAGCACATTCATTTAAGGCGGCTTGGACATCGGTCAAGGTGCCTTCGCATAACTTGGAGATGTATTCGCCGGTTGTGCCGGTAATTGTGCTATAGGTATAGAGTTTTTGTGGCAAAACGACTTTATCTAATTTCTGAGAGATGAAAGCCCAAGGCATGGCTTTATAAGTCGCGTTTTCGATATCGGCATTTCTGACGGCGACCTTGCCGCCCTTGTACCATTCGATGGAATTATCGACAAGGAATTTCATGACTAAGCCGATGGCATTGTCTTTATGGTCCGATTGAGAATTGTTGGTGAAGGTAGCAAAGACGTGGCTATCACCATAAGTCGAACGGGTTGCGGTTTCGTCGACTTTCGGTAAGAATGCAACGCCGGTATCGATTTGCTCGTTCTTGGCGACCAAGGAATTGGTGGACCACAAACCATCGATGGTGAACAAAGCTCTGCCTTGTCTAAAGATGTTCAAATGGTTGGAACCGGACTCAGAAGCGGCTTTGTAGCCATCGGAAGTCTGGGTGAACGGGATGCTGCGTAAGGCTTCAGCAGCCGCCACACCTTCCGCTCCATTAAAGGTCGGAACGGTCGGATTAGCCTCTTCAACGGGTTTTCCTCCCATCTGATATAACATGGAAATGAATGGGTTTTCGGTGAAAGCATAGTTGAAGGCCATGCCATAGGTTCTCTTGGATAGGACGGGGTTATGGACATAAGCGGCTTTCATCATTTCACGCATCGTCTCAACCGTGAAATCATCTGAATGAATCATTTCTTCGGTATATCCTTCCGGGAGAAGGTATCTATTGTAATAGAAGACGGTTGGGATGATATCCCAGGCTAAAGCATAGACATCGCCTCCATAAACCGAGGCATTCCAAATCGATTCAAGGTATTGTTCCTTAGCGATGCCAACTTTAGAAAGCATGTTGGTCATCGGACGAAGTTTCCCTTGTTTTTGGAAGATAGGAACTCTAGATGAGTGAATGATGGTTAAATCGGCAGTTGAATTATCGGCAAAAGAAGTTAATAAACGGGTATAGTGATCATTTTCCGCTAATGGATCATTGGAGATCTTGATGTAATTGCCATAAGTGTCATTCCAAAATCTAACAAGATTCTGCAAATTGCCGGCATCAGGACCGGTAATAGGATTCCAGAATTTGATATTAACTGGCGATTCCACGAATGGGGCAACATCTTCTTTGGTGATGTTCATGATGTAGCCAGAACTTTCTCCGGATGTGCTTCCTTCGGCAGATCCACTACCGCTTGGGATGCTCTCATGAGAGGAAGAGCTGTTGAGATTAGAAGTGACGGTGCACCCTGAAATCATCGTCACTGAGAGAGCCAATAACATTACTTTTTTGTAAGACATAATACAAATCTCCTTTTGTTATTTTATTAATTGCATTGATGCTCTAGCGCCTTCGCCGGCATTTCTCATATCAAATGAGATAATGGCTTTTCTATTTCCATTTATCCAACCAGCGGGGGCAACGTCGGCTAAGTCGATGTCCCACAGGCAGCTATCAAAACTTAGTTCTTGGTCGGCGAATTTCTTAGTGCCCCATGGATATGGGTCGAAGTCCGCCAAGCGTCTATCCTGATTATTCGGATTTTGCTTCGGCTTATAGATTCCGTTATGGAAATATGCAGAGTCGGTATATTCACCAGTTTCATCGTCATAGAAATCGATTCTCATCCCAAACGATGAATATTTATTGGCGTAGCGGAGTTTGCTATCCATATCGACATGAACTTTGAATTTCGTTGGCACATCGTCGCAGATGACCGCGCCATTGGCGACGCCTTGTCCTATATAAGAACCGGCTTCATTGCCTGCTAATGAACCCATGCCAAGATACATCTTCCACTGCTTACGATCGAAATGTGAGTAGGTTCCGGTGATACCATCGCGGAAATCAGCGTACTCTTCCCTATTCCCCTTTAGGTCGCGGTAACGATCTTCGTGCCAGTATTGAATTTTAATATCGTTGGCAAAATCGTTATTTTTTTCAAAAGTGAAGTCGTCGACATATTCGAATTCGTCACCCAATTCATTTTTGTTAATGGTGATATAAACGGTTCCTTCAGCTGGGACTGTGCCACTCCATACGGAATCGCCATCTCCCAAATTAACATGTTTAAGATTTTGGGCGGATAAGCCTGGAGTTAAGGTGTTGTCGTAGAATGAAGCATGGTCTTTATCAATGCGATATACCTTTCGGTCTCCGGACGTAAACTTAGCGTTGTTGACTTTGACATTAACGGTTCTATCACCGGTCGTGATCAGATTTCCGTCGTCGTCTAGGCTATTGTTGGTGTTCCATAGGAGAATCGAGATCTTATCTTTGTCAGAAGAGACCACGCTTCTAACGCCATCCTGCCTTTCCGGCGAGATGTCGTAACGCCAAACCGGCATATCCTGATAAATCTTCAAGGCATTATAAATCGCTTTTTCGTATCCATCTGGAGAGATAATCCCATATGGGTCATTGGCAGCATTATTAACCGAGAGAAGCTGAGCCCAGCTGACCATAGCCACTTCGCTTCTATCAACCGCTTCGAATATCGCGTCTATTGAGTGAGCGGCGCCAAGATAATAGTTATATGGAGCGTTGGCGCCTGCTCGAGCGCCATTCCCGTTATTTACTGGGGTGAATTCATTGATATGGACGTCTGTAGTTAAGAAAAGGGTGTCGCTTTGTAAGCCATCAACGACCTTTTCGAGTTCGTTTTTATCTCCCCTATTTCTCTTTTTCTCCGACATAAACCAAGTCGAACCATCCAAGTAAGAATGGAAGGAATAGAAATCCATCTGTAGGCGTTTTGATCTGACTCTCGGGAAGAAACCGACCCAATCCTCAACGCCGAGTTCGCCCATAGCGAATGCTGGTCCCCCTACCGTGGCATCTGGATCGGCACGCAAGATGCCTTTCACACCATATTCATACATATCTGGGTAGCAGCCAATCGCCGGGTTGCCGTTCGGAGCAAAGTCGTCAACATCTAGAAAATAATTGTCGTCTTTATCGAAAGTGCCCCAAAGTTTGAGAATTTCCAAGTCGGGCTCGTTGTACATCTCGTGATAGCCAATTTGGACCCCTTGATCTTTATAATATTTCGCGTAATTGTAGTAGCATTCTTCCCAAACTTCTTGCCAATTTGTGATGTTGTTTTCCAAATTTCTGAACTCGCCATTATGGCCTAATGGGTTTGGTATATAACACCAGCTAAGATATGGAATCGCATCCATCTCTTTGAAATAGGTCAAAGTGTTGTCCAACGTAGAGAAATCAAAATGGAGGGAATCCTTGTCTACTTTATAGGTTTCGGTTTCTTCATCGTAATCGTAAATTTCGTAATCATCAGTGACCAAATACATTCCACCTTGTCCGTCTTCTTTGCCTAAAGAAACGTCGATTCTCAAAGATTCGGGGTTCAAGCCCTTGGCTAGATGCATGTCTCTTTCATAATTTTCAACTGGTTGGATACATCCGGCGTTATACATTTGAACTTTTTTGACCAAGGCCGGGTCTACCGTCTTAGCGAAATCGGCATTGAGCTCAATCGCGGTTGATAAATCAACATCTTCAGGATCATCATCATAAACCTGATGGAAGCCACCTTCAGAAGAGGATTCAGACGTCATTTGCGAGGAAATTTCAGATTTTATATCCTCTGATGATTGGGCATTTCCCGATTGCTGACATCCGACTAAAGTCGGGAAAAGAATGGCAACAAAGGAGAATGTAGTAAGGAATTTAGTGTTTTTCATCAGTTTTTACCTAAAAGCAGGTGATCCATATAGCCTGGATTGGTATGAATGTTGTGGCTATCGGCATTCATGCACACTACTCCCTTTCTCGAATTATTCTCGCCATCATTAATGTTGATGCCCAAATCAATGATTTCATTAACTTTATCTTCGACCTCGCTCGCAAAAGTTCCCCAACCGATTTTGAATTCGGTAGTGTAACCGGTTTCGGTCAACACCGAAGCGGTTTCTCTTTTAACTAGGCCGATATTATCCCACATCCAGTGAGTTCCAACCGTTGGGTTATCGGGGTTTCCGGCTCGTCTGGCAAATTTTCCTTCACCACAATAATCCTCTCTCGGCCTTAAGGAATTTACTCCGCCAACCGGCCATCCCCATCTGGTGGATAATGTCGGCATTGTCTGACAAGTAGAGATCCAAATTTCGACTGAGTCATTTTTCTCTGGGCTTTGATTATTGACGGTCTCGCCATCTACGTCGGAATCGGTAACGTCTACGAATATGTAAATATATTCATCGTCCCATTTGATGCGGGCTTTGCCAGTCGCGGCCAAATCGCTTTTTTCCACTAAAGAATTGGTAGAGATGTCGATTTCTGGGGCATCTAAATAGGCGTTATCCATAACACCATCGACGGTGATGGTATCTTCGCCGTCAAGATAATCGGCTTCGACAAGCTTTCTTGAAGGAGTGACATTATTGGTGTTTTCCTTTAATCTGATCGCCGACTTAATAATGTTTTCTTCGTCGCCATTAATGACGATGTCAAATTCGGGTAGTATGGAATTATCGGAAATTGGGGTATTAACCATAACCTTGCCGGATTCACTTAAAATGACGGGGCTATCCAGCAACGGAGACCTTAATTCGATTGAAGAAGTTCCTTCGCCAAATGCGAAATAGAAATAAAGTCCATCTTCATCCCAAATAATTTTAGCGGTCGAGTCGCCAATTAAAGTCTCTAGGGCATCGTTAAATTGGGCGTCACACTTCTGCTTAGTCGTGACTTTATAAGACTCTCTAACGTGGGTTGCTGAATAAATATGCCTGTTTTGCAATGGATTTCCGGCCAAAACGAAGTTAGAAAGCTTCTTTGGCGAATCCGCCATATCTTTGTTGACCTCCTCTAAGCAGACAACATTTTTATCCTCACCATTCTTATCGATTATGTTGATACCGATGCCAATCTGCTGGTCTTCGTGTAAATGAAGATCGGTTGGAACTTTAACGTTTGTGCAATCGATTCGATATTCAACGTTATAACCAGCGTCGGTTTCGATGGTGGTTCCGACTGTGCTACCACTTTCCTTGGCCGCGTTTGATAACCAACCGATGAAATCAAATTCCGAACCGGCGCCATATCTAGATTCACCCTGGGGATAACTCACACCTGCCGCGATTCTAAACATGCCTTCACACATTGGTCCTGGCTCACCTCTATAAGGCTGCCCCCATCCAGTGGTGTATCCATCAACCGCCAAGCAGTCATCATGAAGAAGATCCATGTAGACATTCACAGAATCAAAATCATTCGCTGCGCCTGAAACATATGGGGTATAGGTAGAATCCTCGACTTCGATTAAAAGGTATAGGAAGGATTCATCCCACATAACATAGGCATCTGCCTTCGTGTCGCTTTCGCCAGAGGTAACAACGGAGATAGGAATACTAGAGGCCTGTCCATAGGCTTCATCTTTATAGCCATCGATAGCGATCTCATTATCGAATTTTCTTTCCATGGCCTCAAAGACAGTGTCAGTGCCAAATTTTTCGACCCATTTGGCCGTGTAAATCGAGTCATTTTCATAGACCATGACTCTGCCGGCTAAGAAATCTTCCTCATCGATGCCATCCCAGCCTTCTAAATAATATCTATCGGATGAATGCGTTACTTCTGGAATATCAACATAAGCACCGAAGGGGAGGTTTTCATAAATAGCGACCACTTCTCCTTCGGAGATAAAGGTAATGGTATAGGTGCCCTCACCAGGTTGCCAACCACTGCCCGGATCAATTGACTCACTGCTAGTTTCTTCGCTTGTTCGTTCTTCGGATATAGTGGATGATTCACTAGTTTTTGATTCTTGGCTCACGATTGGCGAAGTCTGCCCACATGAACAAACGCAAAGGCCTGCAATAGCGATTGCCAAGATGTTGTAAATGTTGTGCTTTTTCATTCTAATGGCATCCTTTCCGATAATGCTAAAGTCTTGAGCCGGTGATCGGGTCAAATAGATAATATGCGTTTGGATCGAGGCTCAATTCTAAATGACTGACCTCCAAATCAACTTCCTTGACTGGTTTGGATATGCTGATCTCCACTCCATCCCTTTCGAGATGGAATATAACATCGTGGCCTAACATCTCAGTTGAAACCTTCTCCATGGAGAATCTATTTTCGTGGCTAGACTTATTTTCACCATTCGCCATAAGAAGATCGTCAGGCCTAACACCGAGCTTAATTGGATAAGCGTCGTTATTGATTATATTTTCAATTTTCTCTATCATTTCCCGCTTATTTTTAAGTTGTGCTTCATAAGATAGAGGGTTTTCGGCTTCTTTTTTATTTTTCTTCTTGAGGCTAAAAAGCTTTTTCTTTCTCGGGTGTTCTGCGATGAGTTTTTCCAACTCCTCCACATCGCTTCTTAATTCTTCAAGCTGCGATTCATAGAAAGATTTGACACCGTCTTTAAATGAAGCGTCCATTGAAATGAGAGCGTCGAAGAAAGCCACTCCATCCTTGGACAAGGAGGCATCGATGAAATTCATCTGTGGGGTCCCGATAAAGCCGGCAACGAAGAGATTGCTTGGATTGTTATATACTTCTGTTGGAGTACCTATTTGTTGAACAAAGCCATCTTTCATAACAACTATGACATCGGCCATCGTCATCGCTTCGACTTGGTCATGAGTGACGTAAATAGTGGTCGCACCGACCTTGTTATGAATTCTCCGAATCTCATTTCTCATGGAGGCTCTAAGTTTGGCGTCCAAATTGGAAAGAGGTTCATCCATCAAGAATACTTTTGCTTCTCTTACGATCGCCCTGCCCAAAGCAACGCGTTGTCTTTGACCGCCGGAAAGCTCCTTCGGTTTTTTATCCAAATATTTTTCCAACCCAAGAATCTTGGCTACTTCTGCGACTTTTTCGTTTCTGACATTCTTAGGGACTCCACGCATTTCCAAAGCGAAAGCCATGTTATCACGGACGGTCATGTGGGGATAAAGAGCATAGTTTTGGAAAACCATGGCGATCCCCCTATCTTTCGGCTCAACGCTATTGATGCAGACATCATCAATATAGATTTCTCCGGAAGAAATGTCTTCGAGACCAGCAATCATTCTTAAAGTTGTTGATTTACCGCATCCACTAGGACCGACAAGAGCAACGAACTGTTTATCTTTAATTTGTAAATTAAAATCAAAAACAGCGTGAACATTGTTTTCGTAAACTTTATTAACGTTTTTAAAAGTGATAACCGCCATACTATATCACTCCTATTCTCCTCTACATTTTACAAAAATTATGTTTGGGCATGATATAGAAAATAAGGAAGTACATTTATAAAAAAGATACCTACTACAACATGAAAGAAAAATCGCCATTGAATAAATAAATATATATTTCCGCCTATTGTCGCTCTTTTATTATGTCGAAATATGTATAAAATATAGACGTGGCTAAAGATAGATTTGGAACAAATTATGGCGAAACGTGGCACCTATTTTTAAAAGGCGCCAGACAAGATGTTCCACTTAAAGTCGAAAACATCGGACAAACATTCCCCAACAGCCAAATCTTTATAAAGAGAGAGAATCACGAAATATTTGTTATTGAATATATAGTTTCGGGAATTGAACACCTGGAAGTAAACGGGGTCAATTATACATTAGAGCAAGGCGACCTATGCATCCTTGAGCCTATGGTTCCTCACTCATATCATTCGGATGAAAGAAATCCCGTCGAAAAGAAATGGATTAATTTTTCTTCTGATATTTTCGGCGACCTTTACGAAAAAATGGGTCTTAAGGGGAGAGTCTTATATAAAAATTCTGGATTGGAAGGGGTCTTTGATGTCCTTTTAACCATCGCGGATCGCTCTTCTCTTCATTCGGATGACATTTGCTACGATGTGGCATCAAATATATTTAATATTTTATTCCTTTTGGCTAAAAAAGACGCTTTAGAGGCGAGCCAAAAAATATCAAAGTTAGCTTCATCCGTTAAGGAATTGCTCGATAAAAATATTTTTTCCAACGCCACTTTGGATGAAATATTGGGGGATGTATACTATTCCAAAAAACAAGTTACGCGTGAATTTAAAAAATGCTTTAACGACACGCCTTATAACTACCTAATCAACCTAAAAATCGATATGGCTAAGCGTTTATTGAGGACCTCTGACTTATCAGTAAAGGAGATTGCCCTTAAACTGGGTTTCGAAAACCAACACTACTTCTCCAACGCATTTAAAAAGAAGGCGGGTAAATCGCCTTCTCAATATAGAAGTAAGTTCTCTAGTCAATAACTATCTTGGGTAATCCGTTTTCCCAAACAATTGGATAAATATATCCGTGGACATATCTCTCGCCTCTAGAGGAATCTTTTTCATAGGCGTGGAAGGCACAATATTCAGTGCCGCTTGGGTCGTTTTGAATAAAAGAGGCATGTCCAGGACCAACAAATCCTGATTCATTATCGAGAATTGGCCTTGGTTTCTTTTCCCAACTATCCATAGAGAGGATGTCTCCTCCCTTATATTCCAAAACCCCTAAGCAATAGTGGTCCGTCCAGCATCCAGAAGAAGAGTAGACAATAAATGTCTTCCCGTCTTTATATAGGGCGAATGGCCCTTCTGTGACATATGGCCTGCCAGAGCCGTCACATCCATATTTTTCCCAGGAATACTGAGATTTTGTAAATAATTTCGCTTCTCCTTTGAGGGTATATGGATTTTCCATCTCACAAATATAGAGGGCCTGGTAAAGTTCGTTGTCATATTTTCCAAAGGCACTATAAACATAGTATAGTTTGCCTTCATTTCTTAAAATCGTTCCATCGATAGCCCATTCATCATCTCTATGTTTGAGATAGGAAATAATCTTATATTCGCCATCAATTTTTTTGGATTCGTTGGATAAGACGAACATATGCTGAGGCTTGCCAAACTCAATAGACATAGTAACGTAGATATAAGGAGTGCCGTCGATGATGTGGAGTTCTGGAGCCCAAATACATTGAGAATACTCATCTTCAGGCGTAAAGACACATTTCATCTCTGCGCTTAAAATATCTTCAAGTCTATCGGTGATTTTTAACCACAATTTGTTTTGGAAGGAAATCAAGGTATAGTATTTACCTTCATGGAACATCACAAAAGGATCACGAGCGTTTGTAAAATTGTAGTCTAATATTTTCACGGTTTTATCCTCTCAATCGACATTATATTAAAAAAATAAACAGCCCTTTGAAATATAAGAAAAAGACATCGATGTGAGATATAGAAAATTCTTTCCTACATGCTTTCTTATTTTAGGCAAAAGCAGTCTCTTTATTTGTTTTCCAACGATGAGATTTCATTTTCGTGAAGGCGTTCATTTTATAAGAAGAAATATATTTAAACGGGTTTTGCTGGGGATTTTGCAATTATCGCTATTAAAAATGAAAGGCACATCAATGATGTAGGGTGCCTTTGTTGTTATGTACTTAATTGGAAGTAAATTAAGCGGTTATCTTGGCGGTAACGGTGTTTGACCAATCAGTGTCGTTTGGATTAGCCAAATATCCAACTTTCCCGCCTACATAATCACTCATTCCATAGGTGATGAAATTGTTGCCGCTACGGAATCTGATGTATGTGCCGCTGACCCAAATATCAAACGTGCCATCATACGATTTGTTATTGGTGATGTAGGTATCGCTGATGCATCCATCGGTGGACATATTGTCCAGCCCGCTTAATTTCGCGAACATAACGAATTCTTGATGGAATTCCACGACATATCCCGAGACAATTCCGCTCGCAACATTTCCACCGATGACAATCGCATTTCTGGCATTGTGGGTTGAGTACAAATTCTCTGTGGGATAATTAGTCATCGAAAGAGATAAATGGAAATTGGTATAGGAATCGTTACTAATGATGTGGCCAGTTGAACCCACGACGATTTGTGACGCATCATTGCTGGCGGTCCAATTATTCCCATTATTAAAGGTGGCATTGGCAAACGGAGTTCTTTCAACACTCAAACCGGTAGAGAAATTGGAGATGGTGATGGACGCACTGTTGCCGTTCTCGTTATGGAAGCCAATTCCACCGGCCGGACAAGGCCACGTTTCAATTTGGATCAATACACTACTATCTGATGGTTTAATCACCTTCAAAGAACCATCGGCTAACTGCACATTAAATGTGTCAATAACACCGGTGTATTGGGCTTTTTGAGACTCAGTTTTAGATCCATCTGGTTTGATTGTGTAAATTGATGTGAATGATTCACAAACGTCAATATAATAGCCAGAAATATATGAACCATGGTCTACGCCACAAACAATCAAACTGTTTGTATATCTAGCAGAAGATGGGTCATCAAAATATGGGTTGTGAGAGGCTTTTTCAGAGAAAGAAACGGTAAAAGAGCAATTGGAATATTCATCATCGGATAAATATGATCCGCTTTGAGTAGTTCCTTGGATAGTCACGACGCCATCAGTATTTGATGCGCTAAATCCGCCAGAAGTCGTTGCTGCAGAAGAAAGCAACTTATCGAGATTTCTATCGTCCAGCTTCGTTTCCTCACCTGGCGTAGATCCACCGTCCGTCCATTTATCAGGATCATAATTTGGAATGGATTTGGTCGAATAATAAATCTCATGGTGCTCGCAACAAGCCCAATATTCCTTGACCCCGTTAGCATTGACGGTTGGATCGGATTGTACATGATGATAGCCACTGCAGGCCGTATCTCCACCAACCAAGCCAATTGTTCCGCTCGTTGCTAAAAAGGGAGCAACGCATAGCGCACCGCTAGCAGCAACTAGAGCTCCTAAGATAATCTTTCTTTTTTCCATATTCATAACCTCCTAGTTCGAATATATAAATGAATTTAGAATATAGGTACTTGGCTCCCCATCATAAGAAAGGATGCCAATTTTACCGCCATTGTAGTTATCGATCGAAATCGAAGAGTTCCCATTGAAAGTGTTTGGGATTGCCGTTCCATCTAACATCGACAAATAAACGTTGGAACTACTGACGGACAACACCAAATCCTTGTTCAGGAATTCTATGTTCCATCCGTCGATGAATGTGCAGGCATTATTATTATTTCCATCGATGTAAACAACTTCGATCCATGTGGTTTTATCAAAAGTAATGGCATATCCGGAGTATTTCCCGTCAACATATGCTCCTCCAAATAAGATCGCTTCCTGCGCGACATGGTAAAAAAATGGATTTACCGCGTTCGTTGATGTTAATTTTACACCAATATCAAAATTTGTATAATTATCATTTGATATAAGGTAACCATCGTTAGAAGAGGTAGTGATTGTTTTAATCGAACTATCAATCACAAAATCATTCCCCTCGTTCTTGTTGCCGGTGGTAGATAAATCATTCAACAAAAAGGCAGATTTGTCGTCATCTTCAGAGGACCGCGCCACAACTTCTTTGAATTCGAATGTTGTAGTTATTTCTTCCTCGCAGATTAAACCTATGCTTCCGCCGCTATAATTATACAGCCTGAAGGATGTGGTAGCTCCAGAAAAATAAGTTCCGACGCTTACCCCGTCTCCATAAGTAATCTGACAGTTTTGCCCCGTCACCGAAAGACGAATGTTAGCATGGGCGGAGCATAAATTAAGGCCGTCTATGAAAGCGCATTTATACGCCGTGGTACCGTCTGAATAGCAGACTTCTAACCACTCTTCACCAACAGAAAGAAAATATCCTTTGAATGAATTTTCGGTAATTTCCCCGCCAAAAATGATTCCTTTTTTGCAATCGCCAGAAAAATATGGGTTATCTGATGTCAAAATATCAGCGTTGTAAACCAAGTCAAAATTGGAATAAGTTTCATTGGATAAGGCCATGCCCGTTCCTGTGGTTTTAATTGTGTTCCCGTCGAACAACCAATTAACTGAGGGGTTATTCACGTTAAGATCATTTACGAATGCTGTCGCGGTCTCTTCTTGATACTCAACATTATCCACTTCGACATAGATGTCTTCTTCTGTTGGCTGGTTGATTCCTTCAAACGCCTCGTTTATCGCATCTACAATCACCCCGTATTCGCTCATCAAAGGATGCAAACCATCACTGAAGCAATCGGAATTTGGCGTTCCATCCTCATTAAGATAAGCTTCATCTAAATCGCCGTACTGGACATAATCTAAGTCAACCGCTAATTTCTTATAATAGTTATTGGCTTCGTTGATTTTTTCGCGATATTCATCATAAAACATCGGAACTTGAGGGATCGATAGTAAACAAACCTCAACATCTTCGATGGTGTCATGTATCTCCACTAACACTTTTTTAAGATGAGTATAAAGTGTCCTATTTTCAACGCCGTGAGGGATATCGTTAATTCCCGTCATATAAATGAGTTTGGATGGCTTATAGGATGCAATTTCACTGATTTTGTTTGTCCAATAAAGAGAATTGGTCATTCCGACGCCAATGTTTGTGACATTCTCATAATTAGAAAGATCGCTGACACATTGTCCCTTCCAATTATCCATGTATGAATGGCCGATAATCAAAGTGCTTCTGATATCTTCTTTGTGGTCAAAGGCGTCATAAATGGCTTGGGCAATCACTTTGTATGATGCTTCAGTCGGGTGCAAACCATCTACAAAGCACGAATCGATTGGATTCCCGGAATCATCCAAGAAAGCGTTATCGATATTCGCATATAACAATCTGTCATTAGAGTTAACATACGTCTTAAGCAGGGTGTTGGTTTCCAATATTTCTTGCTTATAATCGGTGTGGGTAACGCATTGGTTAACAGAAACCAAACAAACTTTCGTCTCGGTCAACTCGGCGATGACCGGGTCGATTAACTGCTTGATATTATTGACTATAGTCTCTGCGCTGGTTCCGCGAGGATAATCGTTAATCCCAATCATATAGATGAGGTTTTTGGGATTATATTTAAGCACTTCGCTCTTATGAGGGATCCAATCGGTCGTCGCAGTTCCGCCGATACCAATATTAAAAATATCGGCAAATCTACTTAGGTCTTCTCTATAGTTAGTCCAAAGTTCCATATAAGAATGACCAATGATCAAGGTTTCATATTCCTTGAAGTTTTGCTCGTTCGAAATCGAAATCTCAGTATATTCGGTTCCTTTGTTTTTGCTCTTCAATCCGATGCATGTGCCGGCTAAAGGCTCTTCATCAACCCGATAGATAAACATCTTATCGTCAAAGAAACACTTAATATCACCGTTTAGGTATTCAACTTTTATTTCAATGTTAGCGGAATAATTGTAACCGGCAGTGACGTAGCACCCACCCAATTCAACATCGGCCCCGTTATGATGCTTAACCAATATTAGTCGGCTTCCACTAGTGCTATTCATCCCGACAAAATAATAGTTTTTGGCAGTGGAATCAGCCGCAAAAATAAGTCCGGCATCGTTACTTCCGTTCGCGGAGATTCTGGCTTTGAACGTGCCAGATTCGAATGATTTTCCCTCTATGGTGGCGAGATTATTGCTCGATTTGCTGACGGCCTCATTTTCACCGCAGGCAAAAGATCCACTATGAATTGTAAGTTTCATTTTTGTATCCTCAGATTCGGCAGACGATTCTTCGGAAGTGATCGAAGAAGATTGAGATTCGATAGACATTCCGGAGGATTCTTCAGATGAAGAGAAGGGTTCTTCCGAGGATTCGCTTGATATCTCTGATATAGAGGAGGTTTGTTCTGAAGTCGTTTCGGAAGTGTGCGATGAGGATTGTTCAGATGAAATAGAAATCGAGGAGCTTTCGCTTTCTTCTGCACTCTGGTGACTGGATATTAGGCTAGTCGATTCTCCCGAACTAGGGTTTTGGCATGCGGAAAAGACAAAAACAGATGATAGTAGCAAAGTGACGAATATGCTCTTCAACCGCTTCATAATTGTCCGCCTTTTCTTAAAAACTATGTCGTAGATTCACTATGGTTTGATACATTATATTCTACCCTTTGGCCATCAATATGATTTACAAAATCAACTACTCTTTTTATAAAAAAGGGCCATATACTGGCCGACCGTAAGGACCAATTGGTCCTAATCAGTCTCCTCTTAGCTATTTTGTCAATTGGGCAATATCCTTCGTGGGATTGTAATTATCGCTTTTGCGACATATTTCTTTTTGCTTATAATAAAAAAGAAATTTAATAAATAAAGCTGGGGTTATATCGACTATCATCTCATCGGCTTTCGGCATTTATTTCAACACCAAAAGAAACTGGATTATTATCATCCAAACCACTAATTTAATGGGGTTTTGCGCAGAATTTTAATCATAGAAAGGAAAATAGATATGAGGAACATATCCAAGAAAACGAAGATCATCATCTCAACAATCGCGTCTATGGTTTTAATCACCGCCATATCTATCGTGTTAGTTATTCTAAATGCGAACGGGGTCTTTAATAAAAAACCAACCGTTACAATTAAGCCAAAAAACACTTTCTCCACCACTCTTAACGTTGCAACAGACCATGACTATGAGCCTTTCTCCTATATCGAGAATGGTGAATATATGGGCTTAGACGTCGAGCTCATCGCCGAAGTCTCCAACCGCATGGAGATGAATCTGAATTTGGTCCTTTTAGATTGGGTTGATGCTCAAAACGGATTAAAAGACGGAACTTATGATGTCATTTTGAATATGGAGTCTAACGCAGTCTTGAAAGATGACACCTTAATCGGAACCATCCCCACCGACGAAAAACAATACGTCGTCTATGGTAAAAAGGCCGTCAATTATGTCGGTGAACTATACGGAGCCAAAGTCGCGGCCTATAACAAATTCGATGAATTGGGCATGGATGTCATCACCGGATATAGCTACCAAGAGATGTTTGAATTACTCCTTGAGGATGAATTGGATTACATAATCTGCCCGATTCAGGTTGGCAATTCCTTCGTCGAGAAACTCGGGGCAAAAGGCAAAATCTTCTCCAGCTACCAAGTCAGTTACATGTATGGCTGTATGGCCCTAGATTATAGAAATGAAGCCCTCAGGGATAGACTCAACATTGTAATCAAACAACTACAAATCGAAGGCTTCATCGAAAGATTAGATAGTAAATGGGTAACGAGTAGATATGGCAACGCCTCATTTAAGGAAGTCCTGGAGAAAAACCCCATCATCATTATTTTGATGATCGTATTTGCCCAATTAATCATCATCGCAATAGGCCTTGCCGTTTTCACCCAAATCAATTCCAAAAAGCAAAAAGCCAGCGCTTTGGCGCTAGAAAAAAATCTCAAGATCATCAATGAGCAAAACGAAGAACTGAAGCAAGCCCGAGAAAAGGCCGAAGAAGCCAACAAAGCCAAAAGCGAATTCCTTTCCAATATGTCTCATGATATCCGTACCCCGATGAACGCGATCGTCGGTATGAGTGAGATAGCCTTGAATCACATCGATGAAAAGGGCCGCGTCGTCGACTGCATCCATAAGATTTCGCTTTCAAGCAAACAACTACTAGGCTTAATCAATGACATCTTGGATATGTCTAAAATCGAGTCCGGCAAACTCGTTTTAAACTACGCCAAAGTCTCTTTGAAAGAGATGGTTGATTCCGTCTGCGAAATCATTCGACCCGGCATCAAAGATAAGAGACAGAAATTCGATGTCGTTATCGGAAACATCCGAAGCGAGAACATCTATACTGATGAAATTAGAGTCAACCAAGTCCTTTTAAATCTTTTATCCAACGCGATGAAATACACGGATCTTGACGGGGATATTTCATTAAACATCTATCAAGACGCCTCCACAAAAGGAGATAATTTCGTCAGGACCCACTTCATCGTCAAAGACAATGGAATCGGCATGTCCAAAGAGTATCAGAAGAAGTTATTCACTGCTTTTGAAAGAGAGGACAATAAGCGTGTCCATAAGACTCAGGGCACAGGATTAGGGATGTCGATTGTGAAACACATAATCGATATGATGGGTGGCACGATCGAATTCGAAAGTGAGTTAGGAAAAGGCACGACATTCCACGTTAGTTTAGATTTCGAGAAATTCGATGAAGACGATAAGGATATGAGACTTGATGGCTATCGCATCTTAATCGTCGACGATAATCTCGACCTATGTCAAACCGCGATGGAGAGTTTAGAGCAGCTCCACGCTATCGGAGAATATTGCACCAGCGGCCAAGAAGCGATCGAAAAAATAAAGAATAATTCCTATTTCGCTATTCTCGTTGACTATAAATTAGAGGATATGAATGGGGTCGACGTTATTAAAGAACTTCGCTCCTTATCGGATGTTTCGGTTCCGATTTGTTTAATCTCCGCCTACGATTCGAATGATTTCGAAGAAGCCGCCAAAGAAGTCGGAGCCACCGGTTTCATTCCTAAGCCCCTATTCAAATCGACCATCTATCATGAGTTAAAGAAATTCACTGATGAGCATAAAAACGATGTCGAAAAAGAAACCAAAATCGACCTAAACGGGATGAGGATCCTCGTAGCCGAAGACCAATACATCAATTCAGAGATTATCAAGTCGGTCTTAGAGGACCGCGGAAGCATCGTTGAGATTGCCGAAGATGGCAGTTTGGCCCTTGAGGCGTTTAAGTCTCATGATCCCGGATATTATGATGTCATCTTGATGGACTTAAGAATGCCCAATATGAACGGATTTGAGGCTGCTGCGGCCATTAGAAGCCTAAGAAGGAAAGACGCCCAAGAAATACCAATCATCGCCTTAACGGCCGATGCTTTCGCCGAAGACGCTCAAAAGTGTCTTTCGGTCGGCATGAATGCCCACCTTGCTAAACCAATCGATATAGAGCTTCTTGAAGAGACCCTCCAGAAAATAATCGGTTCGAAAAATAAGTAGAACCCCTACCATTCAATATATTGCGTAGATTGTATCTATCTATTTTCTACTAGATCAAGGAAGGAAATGTCCGCCTTCTTTATAGATGGCATACCAATCGGCCTTGCTTAGTTCGATCTTTTCACCATCCAACGACTCTTGAATGTGGATGGGATTGATTGAACCGGTGACGACGTGAATGTCTTTGGTGAGCTTTAAGATGAACGCCGTAGCAACCGCGCATTTGCTGGTTCGATATTTCGCGGCCAATCTATCGAGCACCTTATTCACTTCAGGATAATGAGATTCATCAAAGAGGCTTCCTTCGAAATATCCGACATTATATGGTGACCAAGCCTGAATCTGGATGTCATGTTCTTTCATATAGAAGAGAGTGCCGCCAGTTCTAACAACGCCTTCGTTATTTTTCACATTGAAGTTAAGAACTTCCTCGATGATTGGGGTGTGCCCGGCGCCAAGCTGAATTTGGTTAAATTCAATCTTTTGATGAACTCTCTTTGAGAGATATTCGATTATCTCCTTAGGGAAGTTGGAGACCCCGAAATGTTTGACCTTCCCGCTTTTATAGAGTTCATCCATGGCTTTAGCCACTTCATCGGCATCGATAAAGATATCGGGGCGATGAAGCAAGAACGAATCAATATAATCGGTGCCTAATCTTTCCAAGGAAGCGTCCACCGCTTCCATAATATGTTCATAGCTAAGATCATAATAAGTTCCAGCCTCCGGATCCCATCTAATAGAGCCTTTGGTCTGAATGAACATTTGCTTTCTTAATTCTGGGTGGGCCTTTAATACTTGGCCGATCTTTCTCTCCGAATCTCCGCCGCAATAAATATCGGCGAGATCAAAGAAGTAGATTCCGTGCTCAAGATCGAATTTGACCAATTCGTAGAGCTGATTTTCGTCAACGTCCTTAAGGCGCATAAGGCCTTGAATGATTCTGGATTTTTCCATAGGTACCCTCTTGTTTAGTTAATCTTATCAAATATCCAAGATAGACGTCACGTCACACGCATATTTCTCTTATTAACTTAAAATAATTAGCAAGATAAACAAGGTGGAACGCAAAAGCAGTTTTATCCTGTCAGAATCGGTAATCTAATTGTAAAGTTTACCAAATTATCTCTGCTGCGCCTTGTGCGATAACTCCCATTTTTCTACAATAAATGGGAGGGCTTTTATGAGAACTTATAAGATAATCGTAGATTCTTTAACTACCATCCAAGACAAAAGCGGGAAGTGGGATTTCTTGCGTGAAAGCACCACTTGGGATGACATTTCAGTACCGTTTTGCCCGCGATATTCAAAGGATGAGATGGTATTTGTGGGATTTGATGAAACCCGTTTTAAGGCTACCGTTAAATTCCAAGGAAAAGATCATACGATATATTTTGGTAATAATTATTCCAATAATATTTCTTCAACCAACGTCCACCCAGCATCGGGGAGAGACGTTAATTATTATTTAAAAATTAAAGAAGAAATAGTTGATCCTGTTGAATTGGACGATAAGGAATTATTGGTCGAAGAAGATGCAAAATTCGGCGGCTCATACGCCCCTAAAGATTACAGTGAAAAATGTACCTTAAAAATCGTCGAAGGAAACCGCTATGAATTGCCAGGCAGCAAAAATACATTAGAAATAATGAGCATCGATGGTGGCTGTGTGACTATTCGCCTTGGATATCGCCTCGATATCGCCAAAATGTATGTCATAAAAGATGGCGAACCTATCATTATTGAAAAAAAGGAATCATCAGGACGAAACGAAGACTTCTCTTCCCATGATGAAACAATAAAAATAACGCTAATTGAAAAGCGATAATAGAATAGACTATTATTCAAAGCAACAAAAAGGCCACAAATTTTTTTAGGGAAATGTGGCCTTTAGTTTACTCAGGTTTAGTTGGTTAATCTTGGTTACAGATTCGCTTTTATGGTGAGCGAAAAACGACACCATAAATCTCCAGGAAAGGCGTAAGTTTCGCAAAAATCGGAAAAGTTAGGCATAGTTTTACGTTTTTTTACGATGTCGCTTATTTTTCATCGCAATTAATACCATTGTATGGGCACAATTTTAGGAGAATATTCAAAAAATGCATTTGCTATGCATCGAGGCAACACAAATTATGATGATCATTCGAATCGATTCGCCCTCAAAATTTGCAATTCATTAGATATAGCAGTCGGTCGCAAATGATATCTTTTAAAAATAGATTTAGTGAAATCATCTGCAAATCGGCCATAAAATGCCAAATTCGCATCAATATTCGATCTTGAAATAATCAAGATACGCTTTAAATGTATCTTGGCCATCTAGACATGCATCTATTAGCCAGCCACGTTCCTGGTCCCAATTTTTGAGGCCACGATAATAGAACATCTTTTTGTAATCGACTATAACGAAGGGAACGATGTTGTTTTCGAGGCACTCTTTAAATGCGATCATGCGGCCCACTCTTCCGTTACCGTCTTGAAATGGATGTATTTTTTCAAACTTAGCATGAAATTCTACTATCTCTTCAAATGTGTGGACTTCTTTTTTGTTATACTCGTCGATCAACCTTTTCATTTCTTGTCCAACTAATCTAGGAGGGGTGGTTTCTATTCCTCCAACAGTATTTGCTCTTTTTTTATAGTCGCCTATGGCAAACCATGAGAGCCTCTCATCTGACGTTGCGGTTTTTAAAATCCTGTGCAAATCCTTGATGAACGCCTCACTTAGCTTGTAGTTGGCGAAGTCAATCGCCCTGTCAATCATCGAGAAGTGATTAATGGTTTCTACAACATCATCCACATTGATTGGCTTATCGCCCTCGAAAGCGATTGTCCTTGTTTCAAAAATATATCTAGTCTGATCATGAGAAAGTTCGCTTCCTTCAATATGATTGGAGTTATAAGTCAAATCGACTTGAATCGTGTGATAAATACCGCCTTTGATTTTATGGTTTTTCTCTTCTCTTAGTCTATCTAGCAAATAGTTCTTTCCGGCTTTTTTGTTTATTCTTATTGGCTTCTTGGCTTCAGAAGGAATTTTCCAAGCCCCACACTCGAAAACTGCGCCCTCCACTCTTCCTGAGGAGCAATAATTACGAACGCTTCTTTCAGAAACATTCCACTTAATCGCCGCATCAAAAACACTAATGTAAGTTTTCATGGCATAAGTATATCATATTCGGCAAAAATCAATAAAGTTAGTTATAGTTTTTTGTTTTTTGCCGATAACAAAGTTTATTTAGGCGCATTTTTAACACGTTAAATAATATTAATTGCACCTTTTTATCAAGGTGATGAGCGAATTAATTGTGCCTTTCTATTCGATTACGCTCTTTCGTACTCCATCTCCAAATTTTGATTTTTAGTCTCGATTCATGTAATTAGTAAAAATACAGTAACGATTTTTTAAATATTTTCGGAAAATTTCCAGCGAGTTTGTTTATACTTTTCAAATGGCGTTATCCAATTAGACTTATTCAGTTTTGTCCAAAATCATCTATCCATATTATGTCGAGTCCGGAAGCTTTTGCGTGCGGGCATTGATCTTCATTTATATAAAACAATTGCTGTGTTAGAACCATTGCATCCGTACTCACAAATAAGAATAAAGTTTTCGTTTCTTTCTGCAACACAACTACCTCCAAAAGGATGTCATTTGCACTTTTCACAGCCTCCACAGGGCGATAGTCTATCGCAGTCTTTACAACAATTTTATCCACAATAGGTCGCCATATTTTTATTCCTTTTCCAACTCTGAAACCGCCTATAATACGTGAGCAAGAAATAAAAAAGATCTATAAGTGAGATAGATCTGATTTGTTATTTGGAAGTATCTTTGTGAATCATTTAAGATAGAAGCTTTTGTCTAATTTTGAATAAGTTAGTGTAGATAATCACAGCATTATTTTTTAACGATATGCTGCAAATTGTCTCGGCGTGGGTTGAAGCAAGATGAGTGCTGATAAATGATTAAAATCGTGGGGTTGTCACTGCATAAGTGCTGACATACTATTTTAAATAATTGTGTAGTTTTAAGAATTTTGTATCGTTCATCTGCTCATTTGTAACATACTCCCCATCATGGAATAGTGCGTAACTCGTCACAGGAGTCGGAGCATCCGCCCCCCCCTTATCAAATGAAAAATATCATAGCTGAATATCGTTATCTGCCTCATCTGATATCGGATGCAGGAATAGCCTTTTTGTCTCTATTTTTATCATGTATCTCCTCACTCGCCATCCTTCCAAAAATAAAATGAGTAATGATGCTTCTTCCTGAAGCCAAGCCTCTCATAGAATTCCATATCGGAAATCACGTAGGCCCTGGTTGCTCCAAGCTTTTTAGCTCTGCGAAACGCCTCAAATATCAAGGCTCTTGCGATGCCTTTCCCTCTGTATGCCGGTATGGTGCAGACAGGCTCAACATAAACATAATCAGTCCCTGCCATATACCAGAGCAGACAACAGGCCACCATTTCTCCCTTTTCATTTACTGCTGCAACACCTAAGTCCTTATTAAAATGCTTTCTGACTCTTGGAACAATCTCCTCTTCACGCTCAAATTCAGCTTTATCCTCACCATGATCAAATCCCTGCCAGAAAAGCCATTGAAGGTCATAAGCATCCTTCACAGGATCCGGACAAAAGAGCTTAAGGCCATCCGGGAGTTTTGCTTCAAGCGAATCAGAAAGACTCCTTTCCATGATGGTCTCATCC
>JAIKYF010000010.1 GCA_024683495.1 Bacilli bacterium | reverse complement strand
CTTCTCTTCTAGTCGTGTTGCCTTTCATCTTGACTCCGACTTCCTCATAAGAGGAGGTCACCCCATTGACTGAAATGGTTAAGTTAGCAGGGAAATAAACGTCTCCATAAGTCTTCCCGAACGCCCCATATATAGATAAGGCATAAAGGGATTCTTGAGAGAAAGTCATAGAGATACGAACATCATTTTCATAGTCAAAAAGCGCACGGAATCCATCTGAGACCGGATCATCAACCTCTGTAGAGACCGAACTAATAGAGGAAGATTCCTCGCTTGAAATAAGGCTGGAGATTTCTTCTTCTGAGGTAGATTCCTCCCTGGAAGAAATGGGGAAACTTTCTTCTTTTATGGAAGCTGAGGCAGCGCTAGAAGCTCCAAACGAGAGGGAGCAAGCGCTGATTAATAATAAAGGGGCAATGAGCAACAATGGTTTTTTCATACCCCTAGTTTACTCTATTTCGCTCCTTAATGTGCATTTTTCTTTATTAAAAAAGAAAACGATTTAGAATTATCCCCAGAAAGGATCATTATTTATGGACCAAGATTTACAAAGATTTATCGATTACGTCAAAATCGACACCCAGAGCGACGACACTTCGGAAACCACTCCTTCCACTATGAAGCAATATGACTTAGCCAAGCTCCTTAAGTCCCAACTCGAGGGCTTTGGGCTGAAATCTGAAATTGATGAATACGGAAGAGTCTATTCCTTCCTCCCTGGAGAAAAGGATTTACCGACAATCGGACTTAATTCTCATATGGATACCGCTTTAGAAATCAGCGGAAAAGACGTCAAACCCCAACTAATTCAAAACTACGATGGAGGAGTCATCAAACTCAACGATACCTATTCGATGTCTCCAGAAGACTTCCCCAATCTCAAGAAATACGTTGGGACCGACCTCATCGTCACTAGCGGAGATACCTTATTAGGGGCCGATGACAAAGCGGGCGACGCCATCATCATGGAAGTCATCAAATATTATGTTGAGAATCCTGAGGAGAAACATCATCCAATCGCCATCTTATTCACCCCCGATGAAGAAATCGGAAGAGGCCCGGAACACTTCGACGCCAAGAAATTCGGCGCGGAATGGGCTTATACCATCGATGGCAGCGAACCGGAATTGATCGATATCGAGACCTTCAACGCCGCGCATGCCGACATCCATATCCAAGGCATCGCCATCCACCCAGGAGAAGCCAAGAATAAGCTCATCAATGCCTTAAGCTTAGCCACCCTCTTCGATTCCACCCTCCCAAAATTCGCTCGACCCGAATTTACCACCGGCTACGAAGGCTTCTATCATCTCATCAGCCTCAATGGAACTAGTGAGCACGCCGACATGCATTACATCATCCGCAACCATGATTCCAAGAAGCTCGACGAGCAGATTGAGAAGATGAAGGAAATTAGAAATTTCGTGGCAAATCTCTATCCAAAAGCCAAAATCGAGCTTTCGATTGAGAAGGATTACCGCAACATGAAGGAGATCCTCGACAAGGATCCTCGGGCCGTCAATCATGCCATCAAAGTCTATAAATCCCTTGGCATCAATCCGGAATTTAGACCAGTGAGAGGCGGAACCGATGGAGCGACTTTCTCTTTCTTAGGTTGCCCTACCCCTAACCTTGGGACTGGCTCCTATAATCACCACGGACGCTATGAATACCTCTCGGTCAAAGAGTTCCGGGAGATGATCAAAATCGTCAAAGCCTTGGTGAAAGCCTAATCTCATCATCATCTAAGAGCCCACGTGGCTCTTTTCCATTCCTTAAGGTAAGAAAAAACGCATCGAGATTGATGCGTTATTTTCTTATTTGGCTGGGGTGACTGGGATCGGACCAGTGCATCGCGGATTCAGAGTCCGCTGCCTTACCGCTTGGCTACACCCCAAGGCGCAAAAATTATTTTACTCAAAGTCGCCCTATAGGCAAGCATTTTCGCATTTTGAAGATATTTAAAACGAGAATGCTTGACTATGTTATTTATTAAATCGTGATAAAATACCTTAACACTTATGGCTAAAATCATTGCAATCGGAGGTGGCTCCGGGGCCGGAAAGACTTTCCTAGCCAAAGCCATCGAAAATCATCTAGGCGAGAAAATCGTCACTTTGCCGTTTGATTCTTATTATCTAGACCAATCCTCTCATCCCCTTAGCGAGAGGGCGAAGGTCAATTATGATCATCCTTCTTCTTTAGATGCCGAACTTTTCTTCCATCATCTTTCTTTGCTGAAGGAAGGAAAAGCGGTCGAGATTCCGATCTATGATTTCTCCACCCACACTAGAAAAGAGGAAACCATCCACCTCGAACCGAGCGACATCATCATCGTGGAAGGCATTTTAGTCTACGAAATGGCGGCAAAATCCCTCTATGATTACAAAATCTATGTCGATTGCGCACCCGACGTCAGATTAGCCAGAAGAATCCGCCGCGACATCTTGGAAAGAGGGAGGAGCGCCGAGTCGGTCATAAGCCAATATCTAAGCACCGTCAGACCCTCTCATCTTCAGTTTGTCGAGCCCCATAAAAAAGTTTGCGATTTTATTTACGAAAATTCCACCAATGACGGCTTGGATGATGTACAATTTTCCAAGTTGATTGGAGAGATTTCGAAATTATGATCATTGATGCCCACGTCCATATCATGAGCGTTCCGAGTTTGAAGAAATCGGAAGAGATCGTTTTGGAGTCGATGCGGACGCACGGCATCAATTTTTGTTTGATGTCCAACGCCGATTGCGGAGAGTATCAAGAATTCCCCGCGAATAGGAAAGTCAGTCAATATAAAGGATTGCAAGAAGCCCTTCATTTTGCGAGAAACCACAAAGGCAAAATCGGGGTTTTGGTCTGGATTAACCCCCATAATGAGGTTCTTGATGAGAAATTCAAAGCCTTGATAAGGAATAACCGTTCTCTCATCTATGGCTTAAAGATCCATCCCTGGGATTCAAGAATCAAAGTCACTTCCCATAAGCTGAAGCCCTATCTAGATTTCGCCAAAGAAGAAGGCTTCCCCGTTTTGATCCACACCGCCGCCGATGAATATAGCGATATCAAATACGTTGGGAAAATCGCCAAGATATATCCTGAAGTCAAATTCATCGCCGCGCACCTCCAGCTCTGCAGCGATAACCTCGCTTCCCTGGAGGTCCTCAAGGAAAACCCCAATGTCTATGGGGATACGGCCTGGGTCAATATGGAATTCGCCAAAAGGGTCCTAAGAGAAATTGGGAATGACCGGGTGATGTTCGGGACCGATAATCCCGTCGACGGAATAGAGACCCTCGATAATCCGATGTATCAGGAATACTTCCAAAATGGGGTCGGATTAGATAAGGAAACCTATGCCGATCTCATGTATCGGAACGCCATAAAAATCTACCGCCTACCAAACATCAAAATAAGAAAATAGTTGGAATTTGACGTGAAATTCCAACTATTTTTACTTTTATATGATGATTATTTATCGTCGTCGATGGGCTTGGCTTCTACTTCTATCGCCCCTTCGGTCGAGACGGAATCGCTGGGCTGAACTTGGGCTCCTTCATCGATTGGGGTGCCGGTGATCTCAGGCTCTGGCTGTTCTTCATCTTCTTCATAACGTTCGCTATTGTCCTTGACCCAGGCGAAGCGGAAAAAGAAGAAGATGGTCAATAAGCCAGTGAGGATTGAGAAGATGCCGCCATAGGTTCTTAAGATTCTATTGAGGGTCATGGCGGCATCTCCGCCGGTGCCGGTTAAGGCTGAGACCCATAGTAAGACGGCGCCAGCCGCAAAACTAAGGGAGGCTAAGGCCCGCATAAGGTAAGCAACCTTCATCCTCTTGAAAGTGAAGTTATCGGGTTGGACGTAGATTAGGGCGGTCAGAATGGCAAAGAAGATCAAGCCTAAGACTGCCGTCCCTAAAGAGATGTAGCCTAAGACCGGCTGAGTGCCTTGGGTGACTAAGACCAAGACGGCCACGGTGGCCATGATGACGTTGACTAACGCCAAGAAAGCCAAGAAAGAGAAGGAGGCGATTAAGAGCCTTCTACCGATGGCTTTGGTAAATTCCTTAGATAATTGTTCTTCGTTCATAACTCTCTCCTTTAGGCTCCATCATAGTGGTCCTTGTAGCGGTAATTGCCTGAGCGGTCATTGGACTGGGGCTCATATTCCCTCTCGTGGAGCATATCGATGTCTTCGCCAGTCCGATAGGGGTTTTTCCGAGGCTTCTTCTCGGGTTTTTTCTCATCTGGTCTCATAAGTGTTCTCATTGAAAGTTCCTAACCATTATAAAGCATAAATGTCCTCTAGTTAGAAGCAAGTTTTGCTTCTTTTGCTCTAAAAGAGTAAAAGCATATCTATTTGTATCTTCTTTTCATTGGTCTATAATCAATCTCGACACGAAAGGACGAGAATAATGAGCGAAGAAGCACAAAACTGTAATCATCAGTGCGAAGGCTGCAACGTCGAAGATTGCGCCTCGAGAACCGGTGGAGGAATTGAGAAATTCAAACTCCACGAATTAACCAAAGTCAAGAAGACCATCGCCGTCATCTCCGGCAAAGGCGGAGTTGGCAAATCCATGGTCACCTCCTTATTGGCGGTTTCCTTGAATAACGCCAAGCATGGGGCGGCGATTTTAGACGCCGACGTCACTGGGCCGAGCATCCCTCAGGCTTTTGGGGTCCAAGGGAAGCAGATCTATGGCGACGATAACGGCATCTTCGCGGCCAAGAGCAAAAACGATATCAGCATCATGTCTGCCAATCTATTGGTCGAGACTCCCACCACTCCGCTTATTTGGAGAGGCCCGATGATCGCCTCCTTGGTCCAGCAGATGTATACCACCGTCATCTTCGGGGAGAAGGAATTCCTTCTCATCGATATGCCTCCGGGAACCGGAGACGTCCCATTGACCGTCTTCCAGTCGATCCACGTCGATGGGGTCATCGTCGTGGCCTCGCCTCAGGAATTGGTCTCGATGGTCGTCGAGAAATCCGTCAATATGGCCAAGACCATGAATATCCCTATCCTCGGCTTGATCGAGAATATGGCTTATGCCAAGTGCCCGCACTGCGGGGAGAAGCTCGATATCTTCGGAGCCGGCGACCTCAATAAAGTCGCTGAGCAATATGGGGTGCCCCTATTAGGAGAGCTTCCTATCGATCCGAAACTCGCTAGATTGGTCGACGAAGGAAAAATCGAGGAATATTCCGAGCATTATCTAGATAAAGCGGTCGAAGTTATCGAAAAACTTTAATTATTCCCTGACTTTATAGATAGATAAATAAATAAAAAATATATAGAAAAAGGCTGCCGTGCTTGGCAGCCTTTCGCTTATTTCATCTCGCCGATGGCAAGAAGGAACTTTCTTCTGGTGATGAGCCCCATGAAGACCCCGCGGTCATCAACGACTGGGACGTAGTTGGAATTAAGTATCATATCCCGGAGCTTCTGGATATCTTCATAGATGGAGATGGCCTCGATGTTCCTGGAACTGGGGATATCTTTGCAGCTGCAGGATTCGAGTTCCTTGAAGTCGAGTTTATGGTCTCTTAAATAGAAGAGAACGTCGCCCTCGGATAGGGAACGGATATATTTTCCCGTATCCTTCTCGATGACAGGAACCGTCCCGTAACGTTTGATGGCCATTCTCTCCAAAACCTGGCGGACCGTATCCTCTTGGAAGACGAATTCGACCTCGGCTTTCGGGACCAATACTTCAAAAAAACTTTCCATGCCACTATTGTATGCAAAAGGGGATTTTTTGTGAATAGATAATAAAAACAGACTAGGTTATAGGACAATAATTGCCAAATAGGCCTAATTCATTAAATATAAATAAAATGAACTTTTAACAATTTTCATTTTTCACTTCAAACTACCAAATATTTTATATATAATCACAAGGAAATTAATTGATTGAGGTTAATAAATTTATGGCGAGACGTAATCTTAGAAATTTGGATGAGAGAATTATCCGGACGGTCATTCAACTTGGAATGACTGATGGAGTTCAGAAAATCTCGACTAAGAAAGTCGCTTCAATCCTAAGAATCACCGAACCGACGATCTACGTGCACTTCAAAACCAAAGAGAATCTTTTAAAAACCGCTTACGAGAAGGCCTATAACAATGTCTATGGCAATATCTCCTCGATTCTTGATGATGAGAGTCTCACTTTTGAGGAAAAGCTTTTGAAGATCATCGAGCAAGCGATCGAAGGTGCGGCCAAGCAACCGGAATCCGCGGTTTTCTATTTCCGTTATGAACACCTCCTCGATCTCAACCTCTCCCATAAGCTCCATGGCGAGAATTCTAACCATATCCTAAAAGGCATCAGCGATATCTGGCATAAGGAAAAAGGCTCCAACTCCATGCCCCATGCCGACGCATCGTTGCTTTATCTTGTCTACGAATGCATCTCTTGCTTCATCTTCAGAGCCGCCTCGGGCCAAACCCCGGCCACCCCTGCCAGCGCCAAGCTTCTCTTCTCCGTTCTCCTTGAAGGCTTATATCATGGAAATCTCCGTTTCGAGAAAGAACTCACCCCTCTAGAAGAGCAAGAATTCATCAAGCAGTGCGAAAAATTCAAGAAATAAACCAATAGAAATCATGCGGTGGAAACCCCACCGCTTTTTTCATGCGCGTATCGATTTACATATACCCTCTGGGGGTATATATTATTTATGAATAAGGAGTAGGTTATGGATTGTTGTGAAGAACGTTATAAAGACAAACCGCGCGATGAAAAACTCATAGAGGATTTAAAGAAGAGACTCAATAGAATCTCCGGCCAGATCAATGGGATATCCAAGATGGTCGACGATGGCCGTTATTGCGCGGATATCTTGATGCAGGTCTCGGCCGTCGAAAGCGCCCTGCAGCAATTTGGCTATCTCCTTTTAGAAAACCATATGGAGACCTGCGTCAAAGATAAGATGGTCGCCGGAGATGAGGAGATTATCAAAGAGACGATTGACCTCATGAAAAAACTAAAATAGTGGGGTTTTGCTATGAAAAATAATGAAAAATATCTAGTGAGCGGCATGACTTGCGCCGCTTGTAGCGCCCACGTCGATAAGGCGGTGAGAGGCTTAGAAGGAGTCAAAGAAGTCAGTGTCAATCTATTGACTAATTCAATGCTCGTCACCTACGATTCCCCTTGCACTTCTGAGAAGATTTCTGAGGCTGTCTCCAAAGCGGGATATGGTGCAAAATTAGCGGCAAATCCCGCTCAAAATACTCAAAACGAGACTTCTTTAGACGATGATTTAAAAGATAGAGAGACCCCAAAATTAGTCAAAAGATTAATCGCCTCCATCATATTATTGATCCCCTTATTCTACATTTCGATGGGCTATATGGTCGGTTGGCCTTTAGGGGAATTCGGCAAGAATCCATTCTACGTTGCCTTCACTGAGATGATCATCTCCCTGACCATCATGATCATCAACCATAAATTCTTCGTCAATGGGATTAAATCCCTCTTCCATGGCGGAGGCTCGATGGACACCCTCGTGGCCTTTGGCTCGGGCATCGCCTTCATCTATAGCATGGTCATGCTCTACTTCATGGGCGGAGCCGCCATGAGTGGAGATCATGATGCCATAATGAGATATTCGATGAACATCTCTTTTGAGACGGCAGGCATGGTCCCAACCCTCATCACCATCGGGAAGACTCTTGAAAGCTATTCTAAAGGCAAGACCACCAATGCCTTAAAGTCCTTAATCAAACTCGCGCCCAAGACCGCGCACGTGATTAGGGATGGGGTTGAATCCGACATCGATGCCAAAGATGTCCATATTGACGATATCTTCATCGTCCGCCCAGGCGAAAGCTTCCCCGTCGATGGAGTGGTCATCGAAGGGGTGAGCGCGGTAAATGAAAGCGCCTTGACTGGTGAATCGATGCCAGTTGATAAGGAGGTCGGCTCAAGCGTCTTCACCGCCACCATCAATCAGAATGGGGCTCTAACCTGCAAGGCCACCAAAATCGGTCAAGATACCGTCCTCAACCAAATCATCGACATGGTCAAAACTGCGGCCGGAACCAAAACCAAGATATCCCAATTGGCGGATAAGGTCTCCGCGGTCTTCGTCCCCGTTGTCTTATCGGTGGCCATCATCGTCTTAATCTTCTGGCTTATCTTGGGAAGCGACTTTGTCGCCTCCTTAAATAACGGGACGACTTTGGTCTCCTACTCAATCGAAAGGGCCATCGCCGTCTTAGTCATTTCCTGCCCCTGCGCCTTAGGCTTAGCCACCCCAGTCGCCATCATGGTCGGAAGTGGCCTCGGGGCCAAGAAGGGAATTCTCTTCAAAACCGCTTCTTCTTTGGAAGAGACTGGCAAGATAGATTTTGCCGTCTTCGATAAAACCGGGACCATCACCAAGGGCAAACCTGTGGTGACCGATTATCTCCACGATGAATCGCTTAGCGATGAAGAATTCATCAAGATCGCCTCTTCTTTGGAGAGCAAGTCCGAACACCCATTGGCCTTAGCCATCAAGGAAAAGGCCGCTGAGATGGGGATATCTCTAATGGAGATCAGCGATTTCCAAGCTCTCCCAGGAATGGGCCTTAAAACCGAAATCAACGGGAAGACCTATCTAGCCGGCAACCTAAAGTTGATGGAAGAGAATCATCTAGCAAAAGATAAATACTCGGAATTGGCCTTAAAATTCGCTTCTGAGGGGAAAACCAGCCTTTATTTCGCGGACGAGAAAGCAATTCTCGGGATTATCGCCGTAAGAGACGAAATCAAAGAAGATAGCAAAGAGGCGATTGCCCAATTCGAGAAATTAGGCGTGAAAACCATCATGCTGACTGGCGATAATAAGGTGACTGCCGAGGCTATCGCCAAAGAAGTCGGGGTCTCCCATGTCGTCTCCGATGTCTTGCCCGATGGCAAACTGGCGATTATCGAAATCCTTAAGAAGCATGGCCGAGTGATGATGGTTGGAGACGGCATCAACGATGCCCCTGCCCTCATGAGCGCCGATATTGGGGTGGCAATTGGAGCAGGCAGCGATATCGCAATCGATTCGGCTTCTTTGATTTTGATGAAATCATCGTTATTAGATGCCGTAGCGGCCTATCGCTTATCGAAGCAGACTTTGAAGAATATCAAAGAGAACCTCTTCTGGGCATTCTTCTACAACTTGATCATGATTCCAATCGCAGCCGGGGCGTTCTCAGCCCTTGGCTTAGCTAAGCTAAAGCCCTGGATGGGAGCGGCTGCGATGTCCTTATCAAGTTTCTTCGTCGTCATGAACGCTTTAAGGCTCAATCTCTATAACCCCTACTCCACTAAACATGATCATAATAGGAAGAAAGAAATCGATATGAGTTTCCTAGATGAGGCTCTCGCGCCGAAGTGCGATGAATCATGTAGTTACCAAAATGAGGAAAGCGTCTATTACGAAATCGATGTCGAGGGAATGATGTGCGAGCACTGCGTCGCCCACGTCAAAAAAGCCTTAGAAAGCGTCTCTTTAGATGCCACAGTCAATGTGTCTTTAGAAGAGAATAAAGCCACCTATAAAAACGTTCATTACGTTAAAGAAGAAGACCTTGCTTCCGCGATTAAGGAAGCGGGCTACACCGTCAAATCGATAAAGAAAGGAGAAGATAAAATGAAAGTCACTTTGAAGATTGAAGGCATGATGTGCGAGCACTGCGTCGCCCACGTCAAGAAGGCTCTTGAAGGAGTCGCCGGAGTCGAGTCTGCCATTGTCTCGCTTAAAGATGACAATGCGGTTGTCGAAGGCGCATCCTTCGATGCCGAGGCTTTGAAGAAAGCCGTCGTCGACGCCGGCTACGAAGTAAAGGGAATCGAATAAACTTCATTAACACCTCAAGGGGGGCCTCTCTTCTTAGAGGTGTTTTTCTATATTCGAAAATCCGTCAATGAAAAATAATCCGAGGAACAAAGAAAAGGCCTCTAGGAGGCCGTTAGGGAACGGAGTAGACTAAGTCTTCATCACTTTATAGAAAGGCGAATGCTGCCCCTTATGAAAGTTTATGGAGACGATTTGCGTAAGATAGAGATCCCCTTAATTCCTGTTGAAGTGATTCTTATAGAAAGATCTGATATGAACCTGGAGGAGCTGGAGAGTTGGTTTCTCTTTTTTGCTCGATCCATCGCAGGTGATGAGCAAAACCAAGAGAGAAGAGTAGAATTCTAACGATAAAATGTCGGGGTTTTCATCTTTTAGCTTACCTTCTCTAGAAAGGCTTGAAAATAACCCCCTAGTTAGGGATAAAGGAGAGTTGACCAATTCTTCTAAATAAACGTAGTTCGCCCGCTTATTCGAAAATTGCTCAATCGTCAGTAATCTTCGAAACTTTGAGATGTATTTGTCACGCAAAAGGAACTGAAAAAGAAGACTTCCGAAGTCTAAAAGCTTCGATTCGTTGAACCTCTTCATTTTGTTGGCATCCTCTATGCCGAATTTAGTAGAAATCTGTGAAAGATTAGTGTTATATCTCTCACTCATCCTTTCCACGATCACATCAAAAATCTCTTCTTTATTTTTGAAATGTTTATAGAGGGATGGAGTTTTGATGCCCACACCTTTGGCAATCTCGTCTAGAGAGACGCCAGATAGGCCCTTAACCGAAAACAAATTCAAGGCTACATCAATGATTTTGTCGTAAGTATTCTTAGTATTCATAACACCTAAAATATAGGCTAAAAAATATTAGCCGTCAAGATGATATAATATTGTGATATACAAAAGATTTTAATATTGTGAATTAGGCTAATATATTTTAGCCAAAGTATG
>JAIKYF010000152.1 GCA_024683495.1 Bacilli bacterium | reverse complement strand
CTTTGAATTAAAGGAATATCTAAAAGAAAGCTATGGCGACTTAGCCAACTGGATCACTACTCAAATCGAATCCACTATTTACAAATTAAAAAATTAACCACGACCCTGAAAGTCTAGAAATAGATGAGTAAGGGTCTTTTTTTATGCTTCCGGGAACTTGTAAGGATTTGCTTTCATTTCTTTAAGCATTCCTTTAGCTAGTGGGAATTGTCTCCAGGCAGATCTTCTCAAGAATCTCATTGACCATTCATAGTATTCGTCGCCGAGAGAGGCAAAGACTCCTGAGAACTTCCATAGAGCTTCTCCATTAGCATGTTTAAGGCACTTCTCCCACCAGGTAGACGCGGTCTTCTCATCTTGCTTATCAAAAAGAAAGTGGAGTCCATAATCAAACTGATATCGAGGTGAACCGCCTTCTGCCTTTCCTTTTAGGAGCCCCACTTCATCAGTTGTTAGGTATTCACGAGTAATTAAAAGTTTGTTCTCAACCGCAGTCCCTATCTCAAATTCTCTTTGTAGTTTTTCAGCATCAAATTTAATCATTAAACTGAATATAACATATATAATCTTCTCCTCCTACTGTGACTATGTCACAATAAGAGGCAAAGAATGTGGTTTTTAGACATTCTCAGACACTTTCTCTATCAAGATGGGGAATGGGTTAATGTGAGATTATTTTAGAGTGGATATACCTACTCTAGCATTACTTAGACTAGGAAGTAATATAGTGACCCACACATTAACCGCATTTTTTACTGTCAGCCGTTAGGTTACAGGATACTTACTGGACTTGCGTGCCAGTAGGCGGGTGGATAAAGTGAGACTCACCTAACCATTTTGCCGGTGCGTCAACACAGTATGCAAAAATCGACTTATTGATGCTTTTGCAGCCAACAAGAAAGGTGGCTACCCTTTCGGATATACCACCATAAATTATAAGTGTGATTAGTAATTAAGGTTTAATAGTCCAATACTATAGAGACCAACCATTTGGTGTCGCAACTGCGTTTACTGATAAAGAGGCACCATCAATAGCCCCAGATTCTCCATCATCTGTCCAAGAAGCTGCCCCCCTTACACTAGTGGCATTCATATCTGCACCTTGTGCAGTTATTTGTCCGGCAACTGAATATGCAACAGTTGTTGTGGTAAAAGTTATTACGCCAGAGCTAATTGTCATACTTAAATCAACATGGCTACCTACTCCTGCGGATGAGAAAGCTGTTGAGAAATTAGCTTGAGATTGGTCTGCAGGAGCATTTGCTGAAGCGATAACTCTTGTTCTAGCACCACCTGTGACTGTAATAGTGACATTATAATCCTTTAAACCTGCTTTTTGTGCTGCAGTTGCATCTGTATTTCCAACTTCATAATAACCTGCTTGTTTAGGATTTGCTGCAGGTTCAGCAACAACAGAATAACCAGTTGCACTAGCAAATGTATAGTATTTTTTTCCTGTAACTTTTTCTGTATCGTTTGTTAATTGGAACTGTTTCCAAGATGCAGTTACCGTAGCGGTACCCCATAATTTAGAATGTGTCGCATCTGTAAGCACACCATTAACAAGAGCAAATGTATAGCCATCGCTAGTTGTTAAACCAACGGCAGAATTCTCTTCTGCAACGTCTAATACAAGTGCAATTCCATTAAGAGCAGTTTCTGAACCATTTGTAGTGACATTTGTTTCATCTGCATTAATGGCTTGGATTAAGTTTTTAGTTGAAGCTTGATACCAGGCAAAAGTACCACCAATACCGAGTTTTTGTAATGGTTTTTTGGGTGGCTACCAATCAAACACGGTTGTTGAATAAGGCAAAAAACATAATTCAAATTTTTACTGAATTATTTTTCAGCGAAATTTTTTCAGTAAAAATATCGACCCATTAATGTGCTCATATAAAAATGCTCGCTTGAGCACCAAAAACAAAGAAATTGTTTACTTGGAATGCCAAAACCCCGCAACCGACAACGTATCATAAATCCAAAGATTCGAGTCTTTTTATCAATGCTTGGGTGTTTTTCTTTTCTTCGTGAGCATAGGTCTCCATCATCATCGTTGTTGAATGGCCAAGAAACTTAGCCGCCGCTTTGACATCGGCCATAGAAAGGCAAACGCCCATAAGAATAGTGGCCTTCGTGTGTCTAAATCCATGGGCCGTTATCCGCGGCAGATTGGCCTTCTTTATATAAAACTCCATCTTATGACGGAATGCCGTTTTTGGTAACGGGCAATCATATTTATTTAAGGATTTAGGAAAGATGAAGCCAATGTTCGACTTCGTTTTTCTGCGTTTAAGTATCTCTATTGTTTTATCGTTTAGCTTACATACCCTGTAAGACTCTTTGGTCTTTAGTGAATCAGTTAAAACGGGTTTCCCCTCCCTTAAATAGATAACTTGTTGTTTGATTTCGATAGTACCGTTCTTTTCATCGAAGCAATCCCAGGTTAAACCGATAAATTCACTTAATCTTGCCCCCAAATAAGAAAATAAGATGAACATGTCTTTATCATCTTCGTCGTCTATTACCGAAAGGAATTTCCTTAACTGCCTTTGGGTGTAGTGGTTTATCTTCTCTTTTTTCCTTTTTACTTTAACGTTTTCGAGAATGTTTTTATCTTCTAAGCAAGCATCGGATGTGATGTATTTAAGCATAAAAGCATATTCGCACATCATCCTTATTTCAGAGATTATTCGATTTTTCCATTTATCGGAAATATTGCGGTTTTGCACGAGATTTTGATGCAAAAGCATAATATTTGATGATATAAAGAAATCGGTCGTGTCCCATGATAGGTATGGTTTAAGATATCCGTTCTTTATCGCATTGATTGTTAGTGCGGTTGATTTGGCGAGTTTGATTGATCGGTGCCCAATGTAAGAAGAAATGAATCCGTCGAGAGCCCGGCCAGATTTAAAATCGTTTTCCTTTATTCTTCTTAATGTGATAATCGGAAGCTCTGCCTCCGCGGACTCTAGACTTAAGAACCCCTTCTTGTAGATATGGATCCTTTTGCCTTGGTGCCACTTGATGTAGTCAATCGTGTAGTTGTCTCCGTCTTTTTTAATTTTCTTGTTCATATGTTTTTCCTTTCGCGGGAATATTTTGGAAGCGATGAAAGGAAAAAGAAAAGACGACACAGTCTGTGAAGGGTGTGCCGTCACAAAAGCAAAAGAAAACCCGCTTCGCAGCGGGCTAAGATTATTTGTCTTCGTCGAGCTCGGCCAGCCTCTTAAGCAAGGCTTCTTTTTCCGCCGCTTTCTTCGCGGCCTTTTCTTCTTCGGTGAGCTCTTTCTCTTCTTTTGGTTCTTCGCCTAATTCTTCAGCCATAACTTCG
>JAIKYF010000052.1 GCA_024683495.1 Bacilli bacterium | reverse complement strand
GGACACTCGCGACTTCTTCGTTGCTGGAGAAGGCTTCGACCTCTTTCATGTTGGCGTTAACTGGGGTGTAGGACCAATCGAGGATAAGCTCATCTTCGATTTCGATGATGGCGTCGTGGGTCTCATCGCTTAAAGTGCCGGTTGGGACGGTTAAGGTCACAGAATCAAGATAGATGAATTCTGGGGCTGGAGTGCCTTGATATTGATACCAATAATCATAGACCGTCTCGGCGGTTGGGGCCGCGGGGGCGCCGGCAGGGAGAGTCTGGGAGCCGATGTCTTCGAAAGTGATATAGACTCCTCTAGTGTCAGTCTCATCGGTAAGGCTATCGAAGCCGACGATGGCGGAGAGATAGTTATTCTCATCGAGGAGGATGGCGAACATCTTTGGATCATTCTCATAAGCCCAGGGGAAGATCATTTGGTTCATGGTCTCGACGGCATCTTCATCAAAGATCTGGAAGATTCTCGTGCCTGGGACATAGGTGGCCCATTCAGGATCGAAATATTCAAGGAAGGTATCGATGGAGAAATAGGTTCTAGAGAGGGAGAGGAGAGGTCCTCCATCGTCTCTAGTGTCTGGTCCGCGGAGGACCCAGCCAGCCTTGGAGGTCGAGACGCTTGGATCGGCATCGAAGTAAAGATAGTTCTTGCCTTCATAATCATGATAGTAAGAGGCATATTGGCTATAGCCATCACTAGAGAAGACGCAGGAATAGCCATCGACCGCTTGGACGGAGTAGCTATAGGTCTCGGTCTCGCCGACGAAGTTCTCATAGACTTCATCGCCGTTGATGAGAACGTTGCTATAGTCTTTCGCTAAGGCCTCATCGAGGTCAGGAAGGATTTCTTCAGAAGATTCTTCGGAAGATTCTTCGCCAGAGCCTTCGGAGATGATGGAGGAGATTTCCTCAGAGCTGACTCCTGAGGAAACTTCGGATGATTTACTCTCGCTAGAGGTTCCGCCTTGTTGGCCGCATCCGGCAAGGATCATGGCCGAGGAGAGAACGAGCAAGGATATGAGTTTCTTGTTTTTCATAAGGTTTTTACGCTCCTTTATAGACATTTAACTTTTAAGTTAAAAGTATCTAACTGCATATATTATATTTTTTCGTCATAAATGCAAAGTTTTTGTCATTAAAATAGTCACATTTCTAGAGAAATGTTAAAAAAGTGAGAAAAACGTCTCGCCTTGGCCTATAATTTAACTCGGTAAGGAAATACAGATGAAAGTAATTGGCTGGACATATTACGATAGCAAGGAATTCGTCACCAACGAGGCTTTGCAGAACGATGAAGAGCATATCGCCTGCCTAGTTAAGGAAATTCAGGACAAAGGCTATTTTTTCTCCGGCGAAGATCACATCAATAACCTCTACTGCGCCCCAGTATTTGAAGACTATACCTGTGGAAGATATTCGGAAGAGGCCTTCTCCGCCATCATGGCGATGGCCTATAATGAAGAAGATCCGAATAAATACCTCAAATTTGAATCGATCGACGAGATCGATAGACGCTTGCCTCCCTCAGATTATTTTGAGCAACGCTTGAAAGACACTTACGAAGTCAAAGTCCGTGAAGATACTTATGAGGCTTTGAAGAAGAATTTCGAGAAATTCGATTTCGTCTATCTCCCCATCCCCTTAGATTCCCTCCATCTATGGTTAGGAGACCATCTATATGTCGGGGCGAACAAGAAATATCTCGGCTTTGACGTCGAAAGGATCTTGTCATTAAGAAATCCTAGAGACATCGATCATCTCATCCCTTCTCTCCACAATAAAACGGAGAAAGTCTTCTTAGAGCTTGAGAGGGTGAAAGAAGAATATAAGAACACCCCATTCCTTTTACTAGGATTAAGCCCCTCCACCGCGAATGAAGAGATCGCGGCTTTAGGAAAATCGTTCAAGGCCTTGGAGAAAATCCCTAATCTAAAGATCCTTAGCCTTAATTTCCCCGATTTATTCGCGGAGATCTACGTCAATGAGAAAGTAACTTTGATCGCCCAAGCCTCCTATGACGTCGATGAGGATTGCCGTTACATCATCGTCGGCGGGAGATTAGGCTCGGTTAGAGGGGAGATCGATCCTTTGAAAGAAAGAATCGCCGACATCAATGCGGGACTCAAATATATCCAACTGGAAATCAAAGAAGAAGGCCAAAAAGAAGATGGCTGGCCAATGTATCTCCATATCAGAAGAACCCAAGACACAAGCGTCAATAATCTTTGCGATCTCTTCAATAAAGGCTGCGTTGAAGCATCGTCCAATGTCGTCGCCACCCTCTTTGAGGAATTCCATTTATTCTAAAATCCCCTGCAAATCCCTGATATTTTTACACTTAGGGAATCTGTTCCCAAAGAATGAGGCTCCGTCCTCATTTTTTAATTGCCTCAATTTGATAGATGGGGTATCATTTTGATAGTCTAACTATCATCATTCAATGAGAACCAAAAGGGATTTTGAACAACTTTTTGTCGCCGAGACCTCTACGAGGCTCTTTTTGTCGCGCGGCATCAATGAGGTGACCATCAAAGACATCGCCTCAAAGACCAACATCGGAGAGGCTACCATCTACCGTCATTATGAGACGAAGGGCAACCTCATTCTTTTATCCGCGAACTACTTAGCCAATAAAGTCCTCAAAGAGAAATTCAAGCAGGGTGATTTCCCTTCGGGCTTAGAAGGAATTAGGTCATTCTATCAGACTTTCCTTGATATCTATCTAGAGAAGCCTGAGTACTTCCGCTTCGTCAAAGAGCTCGATGCCTATCTCTTAAATGAGAATCCTAGCCTCTCCCAAACCTATGAGGATGTCCTCGATCACTTCAAGGATTCCTATCTCTCCTATTATGAGCAAGGTCTATTGGATGGAAGCATCATAAAGCAAGAGGATATCGAGACCTACTACTTCGCGACGACGAGGTCACTAATGGAGATAATTAAGAAATTCGCCGGCAAAGACCTCTTAAACCAAGATTCCCACACCAACAAAAAACTGCAGATTCAATCACTGATTGATGCATATATAGCCAAGCTAACCGCCAGATAAGAAGGAGATTAACATGTTATTCACGCTCAAGTATTGCCTCAGCGACAATCCCAACGTCAAACTCTCGTCCAGCAGCGACAACGATGATTTTTCCTATGAAGTCATCACCGAGAAGAATTGGCTTTTGGTCAAAGTCACCGCGAAGAAGGATATCGATCTATGGAAGGCGAAAATCGATAAATACCTAAATATCAATAAAAATGACCTCTTTCTCACTAACGGATATCAATCCTGGACCGATACCAAGGAAAGAAGTTTGAACGAAAAAGAGAAGAACATCGCTAGGATCCCAAAGCTCATCGTCAACAAATTCAAAATCGATAAATATGGCGATGGCTATTTCTACCGCTACGCCAAAAGAAGGCTCCATGGCTATGACCTTTTCTATATCAAAGGCAAGACCCCCTTCTTCTCCTTCAACAATAACTACAAATTGGCCTATCTCATCTATGAAGTCGATAAGAGAAATAAGGTGTTGAACCTTATCTCTGACGTTAGAGGACTTTCCATCAAGGCTGGCGAATCTTTGGTGTTATTCGACTTAAAGGTCTTCGATTCTTATGAAAAAGGAATCGAGGAATTCCAAAAGAAATTCAACGTCGAAGGCAAGAAGATCTTCGGCTATACCAGTTGGTATAACTATTACCAAGACATCAATGAGGAAATCATCCTCCGTGACTTAGAGGCCCTCGATGGAAGATTCGACCTCTTCCAAATCGATGATGGCTATGAAACCTTTGTCGGCGATTGGCTTGATGTCGACCCAAAGAAATTCCCCCATGGCTTAGAGCCTATCGTGAAGAAAATCCATGATAAAGGATTGAAGGCTGGCATCTGGCTCGCCCCTTTCGCGGCCGAGGAGAAATCCCGTCTATATAGAGAGCACCCCGACTGGATTAAGCGGGATTTGCACGGAAAACCCGTCTATTGCGGCGGCAATTGGAGTGGCTTCTTCGCCCTCGATTTAGATAAAAAAGAAGTCGTTGATTATATCAAAACCTTCTTAACTAAATACATCGAATACGGATTCGACTTCTTTAAGCTCGACTTCCTATATAGCAGCGCGGTCACCCCAGTCAAAGGCAAGACCAGAGCCATGCTCAGCGAAGAATCCTATCAGTTATTAAGAGATTGCCTCCGAGATAAGCTTATCTTAGGATGCGGGGCCATCCCCTTCTCTTGCTATCAGAAATTCGAATATCTCCGCGTGGGACCGGATGTCTCTTTGATGTTCGACGATGTCTGGTATATGAAATATCTCCACCGCGAAAGACCCTCAACCAAATTGACCCTCCAAAACACCATCTACCGTTCTCTATTCAACCATCATCTTTTCCTCAATGATCCCGATGTCTTCTTGCTTAGAAAAGATAATATCAAGCTCACTGAGGAGCAAAAGGATGCATTGCTTACCATCAATGCCCTCTTTGGCTCAGTCTTGATGACCAGCGATGATATCGGCACCTATGATGAGGCGACTAAAGAGCATCTAGGAAATAAACTTGCCCTCTTTAAAGACGCCAAAGACGTTGGCTTCGATAAAGAAGACGATAACATCAGAATCCACTACACCTTAGATGATAAAAAACACGAACTAGTCTACTTAACGAAGAAAGGAGTACTCAACTATGAGCTATAAATCCAGCGTCATCTTCGGCAACCCGATGAAGAACAAAACCATCAAGGCGGCCGTCAAGAGCAAAAACAAATATCTCAAGAAGTTCGGCGATGACTCCAAGAAAGAATATCATCTCGCCTTCGAAGAAATCCCCACTCTCGATTTCTTAGGGGCTCAAAATATCGTTTTCACTGACAAACCTGCCACATTTGATGAAAAAG
>JAIKYF010000039.1 GCA_024683495.1 Bacilli bacterium | reverse complement strand
CCACCAGATAGAGTATTGGCGGATCTCTCTTTACCAGTGTGATAATCGGTTACGTCAATCTCCAAACCAGCTTTTGCGTTCCCTTTGAATCCATCCTTTTTCCTGCTTAAGGTATATCTTCCAGAACTCATGCCATTGAATTTCCTAGAAGCAATCTCGAGTATTTCATCAAAGATTTGAGCCTGATAGTAGACTTCGAAATCGATCTTACTCCGGCCTGGAAGTGTTCCCGATGCTGTATCGGCCAATTTCCTAATCTCACGATATTCCTTATCTTTCACCTCGATATCCGCGTATTTAGACGCTACATCTTTATAGGTTCTCTTGTTGTTGAATATCGTGTTTTTAAGTTGGCTATAATCTTCGTTTATCTTTTCGTATTCTTCTTTAACCGCCCCTAAGTCAGAATCGAAGTTACTATCATCAACAATAACAATTTTGTCGAATCCGTCTTTAAGATTAGATTCAATGACGCCTTTTAGTTTATTGATGGATAAGTCATATTCATCGGTTTTTCTAATGTATTCAGGGATGGAAGAGGCATTATTTCTAACATTTTCAGCTTCTTCAAAGGAAGAGAATCCCTTTTCTTTTAATGATTTCTCCGCATTAATCTTATTTCTTTCAACCGCGGAACGATCATCTGGCAATCTATTGTTCAAACTGTCGATTTTTCCAAGAATGCCTTCGAGTTTTTGTTCTTCATCCTTAAGAGATTTTTGTAATTTTTGGAGTTCCTCTTGGTCTAATTTGATCTTATTGGAGTTTGTGACAAGAACATCTCTAACTTGTTCGACAGTTTTTCCTTCGACATTGCGTTTAAGTTCGGATAATTTGCCATTCTCCTGATTAAAGAGATTAGAGGCCTCCTTTTCTTTTTTGTCGGCATCCTTTTCGGCTTCCTCATATGAAGTGAGCTCACGTCTATTCTTAGCGAGATTCTCAATATCTAACTTACGTTGTCTTTCGAGAGCCTCATAGGCGTTAATTTCCTTAATGATCTCATCCAATTTCTTTTCGACTTGGAACTTTTCTTCATCTAAAACCATCTTTAGGTCTTTCTCTTCGATGATTCGACCGGTTAATGAAGAGAGGTCTTTGATTAAAGAAGCGACTTGGATGGAGAGTTCGCTATTCTTGGAACCAAGGTAACTAGTGGCCTCACTATATTCGCCCTGAGCCTCGTTTCTCTCTTTTTCTAATTCATCAAGTTTTTCTTTATCGATAGAGCCAGCGACGATGGTAGCAGGATGAGGATGATGAATTGATCCACATACTGGGCATGGCTCGTTTTCTTTTAATTCAGAGGCGAGAAGGCCTGCTTGAGAACGGTTGAAAGCCTCATAAGCTTCATGGAAAGCTTTATCGCATCTCAGCCAGAGAGCTTCCTTTTCCTTGAATTCTTTTTTGGCCTCTTCGACAATCCTGCGACCTTTTTCGATATCACCATAAGAAGTGGAGGCATCTTTTAATCGTCTTGCGCGTTCTTCTAATTTGACTTTCGTCTCTTTAGCAACGCTTAAAGAATTATTTTCTTGATAGGAATTTATCTTTTCTTCTAAGGCCTTGATAGCTTTCTTCTTCTCTTCAATTTCTTTTACGAGTTTTTCATGCAGGCGCGACTTATCCAATAGGATAATAGAAAGACGATCGACTTCTTTTTGGACTTGCTCAATCATATCGAAAGTCTCAAATAATTTACTAAGATTGGCGTTTTCGCCGGTTAAGCGGCGGATCTCTTCAGAAAGAGTTGGTTCTTTTTCGTTTAGTAAAGCTTTCTTTTCTTCGATGAACTTTTCGATAGATGGACATAAAGCTTTATTCTCTTCAAGGTCTTGTTCATCTCTCTTAAGTCTATCTGCTGCATCTTTATATGCTCTGAAATTAGCCAAAACCGCTTCGGAATCTTTGAAGCGTTTGATGATCTCTTTTAAAGCGTTTATCTTTTCGCCAAGAGCTTCTAATTCATGTAATTTACCGGAGTTTTGCTCGTAATTTCTTCTATTCGCGTTGTCTTGGCGGATTTTATTTTGCTCCAAGGTCATCGCATCTTTTTTCTTGCCGATTTCCTCAAATTTTTCTTTAAGGACGATGACGTCTTTTTCTTGCTTTGCGATAGAATCTTCGGCCATCTTTAATAATTCAGGGATGAAGGTGCTTTGCCCAAGATAAGCATTCGCAGAATCTTGGTCAACGAAAGCAAAGGATTTTAATTGACCGGTAATGAGATTTAAAGAATTGACAAGCTCTTTCTCTCTATCGCTAGCCTTTTTATTTAATTCTTCAATGAAACTTCTTAAGAAATAGGTATTCAAAATCTTCGAAAATAGGGCTTTGCGGTTATCGGTATCTTCGGTGATGAGTTTGTTAAAATCACCCTGCGCGACCATCATTGAGGACATGAATTGGCTATTATCCAAACCGATGATCTCAGCGACTTTCTTCTTGGCTTCAGGGATTTTGGTAATGGGATCGAAATCCGGTCCTTTCAAAACCACCCCGGCAGACTTGCCAAGGCCTCCATTTTTGACATTTTCCTTATCTAGACGCGCAGGCCACCTTTTAATCTCATATAGCTTGCCTAAATAAGTGAATTTCAAAAGAACATAGGTCTCAGTTTTTTCATCGGCAAAATCGCTTCTGACTGAAGCGGCCTGACGGAATTTTCCCGAGCAAACCCCATATAAAGCGTAGCAAATGGCATCGAAAATGGTCGTCTTTCCCGAACCAGTTGGACCATTGATGAGAAATAAAGGGTTCTTCAGTTCATCGAAATTGATTTTTACCAAATCTTTATATGGTCCGAAGGCGGATATTTCTAAATATACTGGTCTCATTTTTAGTCCTCCTTCTTACCTAATAATTGCTCGATAATCTCTTTTTGGAAGTCGCTTAGTTCTTCCTCATTCTGCATCTGATAGAATTTAGCGAATAACTCCTGTGGGGTCATCGATTGAACATCGATTCGTTCAATGCTAGACATTCCACTCGAGCGATTAACATATTGAATGCCAGCCGCATAGGGATATACGGCTTTTAATTTGACCATCGGATCTTCGATCAAATCTTTATCCTTGAGGTTTGCGAAAATATAGGCGGAACGATTGCCCTCCATCTTCAAAATCTCTTCTAAAGTGCCCTCTAAGCATACGACATCGTGAAGGAAATGGATGGGGAGGGTTTCGATCTTTTTATCTTTTCCATCAAGCTCAATTAAGGTAAAACTCTTCTCTGTTTTGGCTTCATCTTTATGGTATTTGAAGATGGATCCGGCATATCTAACATTGGAAGCTACATTCATCGGCTTATGGATATGGCCTAAAGCCACATAATCAAAATCGGAGAAAATAGAAGCATTGATGCTAGAGACATCGCCGATAACCTTTCCATCCCGAACCATTATTTCCTCTGATCCATCAATCTCCAATGGGTCTCCATTAGAAGGAAGAACCGTTTGGTGGGCGACAAGGATGTTGGTTTTGCTCTTATCGACATTCATCCGCGAAAGAACTTCCTTTATCGCATCGCCATAATTATGGCAATCGGCATCGAAAGCATTATTGACATCCGCCGGACGAATAAAGGGCAGTAAATAAACTCGATAATCACCAACCTCGAAGGGAACTAGGCAATTCTTCACTTTGGTAACAATATGAATGCCCGCGCTATCCATGATGCGGCTACCGAAATTCAATTTGTCGCTTGAATCGTGGTTGCCGGAAATAACGAAGGTGTTGATTCTTCTCTTAAATAATTCATTGAGGAAATAATCGAATAATCTAGTGGCTTCACCACTTGGGGAGGAATTGTCATAGATATCGCCGCATAACAAAACATTCTCGATCTTTAATGAATCGACGTATTTTAAAGCGTCATCCAAAATATAACGCTGGTCTTCAAGAAGATTATATTCCTGAAGCCTTTTCCCTAAATGAAGGTCGGATATTTGTAAGAATTTCATGCTAATATTTTACCTCCCCACCCTCTACAAAGAGAGGGTAAAACTTATTACAACCTATTTTCTAACAGAACCAAAGGAAGTAAAATACCAACATGAACGAAAAACAGGTGATGTCCTTAATTCGGGACGCAACAGCGTCCTATGAGACGGTTGTGGAGGTCTTGAAGAAGACCCAATCCATTTTATCCCCCAACGAAATGGCGGATTTGACCCATAGCAATGAGGACTTATATCTTCCTTATGCTGAATACATCATCCAGGGCACGATTCTGAATGTTTTATACGCCGATAAGAAGATTGCCGTTCAAGAAATCGCCTTATTGAAGGCGGTTGTCGTCGGACATAATTCGTTGGAGAAATACATTCAAGAGGCGCCTGATGGAATCAAGGTCTTCACTTATGACGCCTTGATTGGCGATAACGAAGAACTACTTAAACGTTTCTATCGTTTCTTACATAAATTCCTCAAAGAGGAGAAAGGTTTCTTCTTCAAGGTTTTCGCCTATGCCGACATTAACGAGAAAGAGAATTTCTTAGATCAATTATTAAACGCTTTGAATCCCTTCATAAACGCCGTTTTAGTTATAGACGAAGAGACTTCCAAAGAGGAAAAGAAGGCCGCTTTGTCAGTGATTTATAAAAAATTGTTCGGTCCGCTATATAAGATAATCGGCGAAAACTAAGATGAATAAAGTGATTGAGGGATATATCCCTTTTAAAGGCTATAAAACATACTATCGAATCATCGGAAGCGAATATAAATCCGCCCCCTTGGTATTTCTCCACGGAGGACCTGGCAGCACTCATAATGCCCAGGAGATTTTTGATAAGTACGTTGGTACTTTGAAAAGACCATTGATCATGTATGACCAATTGGGGTGTGGGAAATCCATTATCGAAGGCAGCCACAAAGAACTTTGGGTGGCTGATACTTGGGTGGAAGAATTAGAAAACCTCAGAAATCATCTTCATTTAGATAAAATCTGTCTCCTAGGCCATTCCTGGGGAGGAATGTTAGCGATTATCTATCTTTGTGACCATCATCCTGAAGGCGTCGAAAGGGTCATTCTTTCCTCAACTTTATCCTCTTCACGGTTATGGGAAAGCGAGGCAATGCGATTGATTAAGGAGTTGCCTATAAAGGATCAAGTTGCCATAAACGAAGCGATTGAAGCGAATGATTTTTCCTCTAAATCCTTCAAACTCGCGATGAAACATTATTATCTTCGTCACGTCTCTCCTCCTAAAAAGGATCTACCCGCATGCTGCAAAAGGAAAAAGCCCAAAAGCGAAGTCTATGAAACTGCTTGGGGGCCTTGCGAATTTAAGCCTTTAGGCACCCTTTTAGATTATGATTACACATCGAAATTACATCAAATTTCCGTGCCAATACTGCTTATTTCTGGCACCGACGATGAATCCACCCCTCTTCAAAACAAAATAATGTTCGATGAGATAACCTCCGAAAAGAAATGGGTTCTTCTCCAAAATGCCCGGCATATGACTTATGTAGATAAACAAGACGAGTATATCTCTGCTCTAATGGATTTTCTTAACTAGGATAATTCTCATAGTCATCGACATTAAATCCCATTTTCTTGAAATATTTATAGGCCACTCCATCTTTTTCAGCATAGATAATCGCCTCAGGATCAATTAATTCAAACGCAAACGTCAGGATAACCCTTACTGAAGGAGGAATCCGGACATGTTTTAATTTTCGACACCCAAAGAAAGCCTCTTCCCCAATTTCTTCTATCCCATCAGGGATATCCACTTTAGTCAAAGAGTAACAAGAACGGAAACATTGGGTGGGAATCACTAGCATTCTCGAGGATAAAGTTATCTCTTCTAGATAACGGCAATAGGCAAAACAATAAACCCCAACATAAATGACGGATTCAGGCAGAACTAAACGGTTTATTCCTGCTCCAAAGAAGCCATATGAGCAAATTTGCTCGAGATTTGACGGAAAATTCACTTCCATTAGGCTAAAAGAACGGCAGAAAGCATATCGATCGATTTTCCTCAATGAAAGAGGAAAAGTGATCTCCCTGAGGAAAGGACAATCCGAGAAGCAATACTCACCAACCTCCCTTATCCCTTCGTTAATCTTCACTTCCTCCACATATCCGTTCTTATGGAATAAGTCAGTCCCCAAAGAATAAACGGGGTTATCTTTGATAAAGCTCGGAACAACAATCTTTCTATCCTTCCTAAACTGATATTCGCTTAGATAATAATGGCCTTCGTCATCTTTTCGACATAAAAAGGGATTCTCGCCTTTATATTCTTCTTTTCTAAATTCGATCTTTCTCGTCGTGAGCTTTACCGGCAAAGACAAGGCTTTTACCCAAGATTTAACTCCTTTTAGGACTACTCGATGGTCAATGACCATCTCATTGGCCATCAAAGTAATGTATTTCTTCAAAGATTCTTCATCTAACAAAGAGACTTTGATTAGTTCCTCGAAGTATTTGCTATTTCTGACCGCATTGATGCCTTCTGCCTCTTTTGGAAGCAATTCTTTCACAACCTTGCTTAATTCCAAGGGATCCTCCTGCATATAAGGGAATTTCTCCAATATCATTTTTAGACTATACGTGTATTTCATAAGGTAACCTCCAAGATAATTTTAAGGTATCTAAATCAACCCGCGGTGCCCAATTGCCATAAAAAGAAAAAAGTGTTCAGCAAGAACAATTTTTCTAAAAATTTATGGCAAATCTCGTCTATTTTTCAAAATCGTAGTCAATATAGACGTTATTGTCGCGGTATTCGACCTTTGCTTTAGCCCCATTGACCATCGGCATCGAGGGAGGGAAATGCCCCAAATCGACATCCATGATGATCGGAACATTCAAATCCCCTAAGGTGTCGGTAACCGCGTTGAATTTATCTACGCCCATGATGGTCATGCTCTGGCATAAGGGTCTTCCAAACAAGAATCCTTTGGCGTTAATAAACCATCCAGCTTCCTTCATCACGAATAACGCTCGCCTAATCGCGCAGGGATTATAATCGCAGGCTTCGAAATACCAAATCACGCCACCTTCTTGTTTGGCGCAGTATTCTTTGACTTTATCCCATCTAGTTCCGCAAAGGAGATGAACGCAATCTAAGCATCCCCCAAGAATCGTCCCCTCAAATGGAGATTCATAATTAAACGGCACCAAATGCTTATGCTTAGCGTAACGGATTCTCGCTAAAAGGTTGGTTTCGCCACGCTTAGTCCCATAAGACCATTTTTTGTAGCCTTCGACGTGGCTAGTCTCCCCTCTAAGCAAAGCCATCGAATCTTTTTGATTCAATCTCCAGGGCTTTTCAAAGAAAGAAGGAACATTCGGACCATAGATGCTCATAACATCCGCGATCGTCGTTAAGGTGAAAGTCAGATTGGCGTTATCAGAGAAACCCATGAACCATTTTGGCTTGGCTTGCTTCAGCTTCTCGAAATCAATATGGGGGAGAATCTCATTCATGAATTCTCCTCCGCCTGCCGACATGACAACATCAATATTGTCATCGAGGTAGGCGGACATAAATTCCTCGGCCCTCTCTTTGGCGGGAGCGGAGGCTCCTAAGGCATCATTTCTTCTCGTGTTTATTCCTTCGACTACGCGGTAGCCTTTGTTTTTAAATCTCGCGATTGAGGCGTCAAGTCTAGTTAAGTATGGGTCATTTGCGCACCCGCAGGATGGGGCAACGATACCAATCGTCGCGTCTTCATCAATAAAATTAGGTTTCTTGCTCATGGGCAAATTATACCTAAAACTTCCATTTATTCCCAATAGGGAAACTGCTTTTGAAGAAAAAAGCAAAATTATTAGATAATTTTTGCACTAATGAAGAGTAACTAGTATAATCTCATTACGTTCGGAAAGGGGATGTAACTATGCTAAGAATCATAATCGGAATAGTTCTTGAAGCCCTTGGACTGGGTGGCTATGTCACAACCTGGGTGCTTCTGATGAACAACAATGCCCAATTCGCCGCGTTGACTGGCTCTCATACGGAAATCCAAGGAGGAGAAGTCATCGAAGTGGCAGGTAAATACACCGAGACTACCGCTTTAGAGATAATGGGCGCCAAAGTTCCAGTCGCCATCGTCCTCACTTCCCTCGCTATCATCTTTGGTCTCATGCTCTGGATCGGATTCATTATGCTGACCGATAAAGAATTCTCCAGAAAATCCACCAACATGTGGATCCTCACCGGAATCGTCATCTTCTCCTTTGTCACCATCATCGTCTGCTTGTGCGGCGGCGGAGTCATCACCACGTTGAGATTAAATCCTGGCATCCTGGTAGTCTTCTCAATCATGATGCTAATAACGCTGATAACACCGTTTGTAACGCTGGCGATAGCAGACTAATAAACATATAAAACCTAAACCGCTGCAAGGCGGTTTTTATTATCCTTAAATTAAATAAACTCTCATTTTTTGCGAGAAAAATAGGCAAATGTAATCAATGAGAAAATACGAAAGAATTTTTTCAAGTTTCCTATACTTTTTCACGGAATTTGTGCCGCAAAATAGACATTTATTTTGAAATAATCGAGTGTTTTTGAACTTAACACCGTTAAGAAGTTATTCACAGGGGTTTTCCACAATTGATTTTTTGTACACCACGAACAAATTTTAAATAGATTAAATCAGCTGAGGCAACCTTTAAAATAAGATATATTTTTATGATTATGTAAAAAATATCTCCGATAAACACTAATGTTTGTGAATAATACAAGATTACTATTTTTGATACTTTTAATTTTTAGCCGAGAAAAAAATTTTTTAGACTGTGTATAAAAATTGTTTATCTACAAAAATTTTGTTCACTAATTTTTTCACAGGAATTTGTCCTTGAAAAATAGTGATATTCCCCTCTTTTAAAAAATAGTAAATGATTTGTTTGAAAAATTATGAAAATATTTATCAAAAGTTTCCAAAATTTTCATGAGCATTCTTGTTGAAATTAAAAAATTTTTACTTACACTAAATATACTACCGAGCAGGTTTTACATCGCTTGGTCGTTGATGTAGAACCGTTAATACGGCGTCTGGCTCTCCTAGAGATATCTTTAGAAGCCCTTGTTTAAGAAACTTAAACATTACTTTTCTACCCACATTTTATAGATTTTGGAGGTACAACCATGAAGGTTATCAAAAGAAGCGGAGTCGAAGAGAAATTCGATATCCAGAAAATCGTGAGCGCGATCACTCACGCCAACGCTGACGTTGCGGAAGAAGAAAAACTTACCGCTGAGCAGATTGATGAACTTGCCGCTCGAGTTCAAGACAAGTGCAAAAAAAGAAAGAGAGCGATGAACGTTGAAGAAATCCAGGACCTCGTCGAAAACGAGCTCATGTCCATGGACGCTTTCAACCTCGCGCGTAAATACATTACGTATAGATATAACCGTGCTTTGATCAGAAAGAGCAACACCACCGACGCCCAGATTCTTTCCCTTATCGAATGCAACAACGAAGAAGTTAAGCAAGAGAACTCCAACAAGAATCCAACCGTCAACTCCGTTCAAAGAGACTATATGGCTGGCGAAGTCTCCAAAGACGTCACCAAGCGTATCCTTCTCCCACAGGAAGTCGTCGAAGCCCACGAAGAAGGCATCATCCACTTCCACGATGCTGACTATTTTGCCCAGCACATGCATAACTGCGACTTAGTCAACCTCGAAGATATGCTCCAAAACGGCACTGTCATTTCCGGCACCCTCATCGAGAAACCAAAGAGCTTCTCCACCGCTTGCAACATTGCCACCCAAATCATCGCTCAGGTCGCTTCCAACCAGTATGGCGGACAATCCATCACTCTCGCCCACTTAGCCCCATTCGTCCAAATCTCCCGTGAGAAAATCACCAAAGACGTCAGAGAAGAATTAGAGATCACCGGCGTCGAGATGAATGAAGAGCAAATCTCCAAAATCGTCGAAAAACGCTTAAGAGCAGAAATCAAGAAAGGCGTCCAGACCATCCAATACCAGGTCGTCACTTTAATGACCACCAACGGCCAAGCCCCATTCGTCACCGTTTCGATGTACCTCAACGAAGTTGAAGACGAAAAGGTCAAAGAAGATCTCGCCATCATCATCGAAGAATGCTTAAAGCAACGCTACGAAGGCGTCAAGAACGAGCAAGGCGTCTGGATCACCCCAGCCTTCCCGAAACTCATCTACGTCCTCGAAGAAGATAACGTCCGCCCAGGCACCAAATATTGGTACCTCACCGAACTCGCCGCCAAGTGCACCGCGAAGAGAATGGTCCCTGACTATATCTCCGAAAAGATCATGCTTAGAGACAAGGGCGACGCTTATGTCTGCATGGGTTGCCGTTCCTTCTTAACCCCTGATAGATTCACCGATAACGGCATCGGCAATATCGCCAAAGCCAAGAACTACGTCCCAGGCAAACACAAATACTTCGGACGTTTCAACCAAGGTGTTGTCACCGTCAACCTCGTTGACATCGCCTGCTCTTCCAACAAAGACCGCGAAGCCTTCTGGAAGATCTTCGATGAGAGAATGAATCTCTGCCACCGTGCCCTCCGTTGCCGTCATGAAAGACTCTTAGGCACCCCTTCCGATGCCGCGCCAATCTTATGGCAATACGGCGCTCTCGCCCGTTTAGCCAAAGGCGAAAAGATCGATAGACTCCTTTATGATGGATATTCCACCATCTCCCTTGGCTATGCTGGCTTATGGGAAACCGTCTATTACATGACTGGCAAGAAGATGACTGAACCAGAAGGCACCGCCTTCGGCTTAGAGGTCATGCAGAAGCTCAACGAATACACCGGCAAATGGAAGAAAGCCGAGAACATCGACTACTCCTTATATGGCACCCCGCTTGAGTCCACCACCTATAAGTTCTCCAAGTGCTTACAAAAGAGATTCGGTATCATCGAAGGCGTCACCGACAAGATGTATATCACCAACTCCTACCATGTCAAAGTCACCGAAAACATCGATGCCTTCGATAAGTTGAAGTTCGAATCTCAGTTCCAGCGTCTTTCCCCCGGAGGAGCCATCTCCTACGTCGAAGTCCCGAACATGCAAAACAACATCCCAGCCGTCTTGAAGCTCATGCAGTTCATCTATGACAACATCATGTATGCTGAGCTCAACACCAAGTCGGACTACTGCCAATGCTGCGGATACGATGGTGAGATCCTCATCGTCAAAGACGAAGATGGCAAGCTCGTCTGGGAATGCCCGAAGTGCCATAACCGCGATCAGAGCAAACTCAACGTCGCGAGAAGAACCTGCGGCTACATCGGCACTCAATTCTGGAATCAAGGACGTACTGAGGAAATCGCTGAACGCGTCTTGCATCTATAAAGATGAACTACGCCACAATCAAGAATTTCGATATCGCCAATGGCCTTGGCGTTAGAGTCTCCCTCTTCGTCAGCGGATGCCGTCATCACTGCCCAGAGTGCTTCAACGCCGTGGCTTGGGACTTCAATTACGGTGAGCCCTTCACCGAAGAAGTCAAAGAAAGCCTCTACGAGATGCTAAAGCCCGAATATATCGATGGCTTATCTCTTCTTGGAGGAGAACCCTTCGAAATCGAAAATCAAAGGGCCTTGCTGCCCTTTGTCCGCGAAGTCAAAAGAAGATACCCAGAAAAGAATATCTGGGCATACAGCGGCTTCCTTCTTGATAAGGAACTCATGTCTGGCCGCGCGCACTGCGAAGCCACCGATGAGCTCCTCTCCTATATCGACATCCTCGTCGATGGAAAATTCGTCGTTGCCCTCAAAGATATCTCCCTGAAATTCAGAGGATCTTCCAATCAAAGAATCATTGATGTCCAAAAGACCCTGAAGAATGGAGAAGTCGTCCTCGTTGATTCTCTAATGGATTAAATCCAAAGGCCCGATAGATTGTCCCTATTGGGCTTTTTTGCTTGTAAAGAAACCCATATTGGTCTTTACTAGATACGTTATGAAGAAAGGAACTATCACTCAATGAAAACTAAATTGCCCCTACTTGTCTTAAGCACCTTAATCTTGGCTTCCTGCGGCGGCGGAACCACTCCTGCCGCTTCATCCTCTAGTGAAGCCTCCAAAGAAAGCGAAACTTCTACCGTTTCCTCAATTGAATCATCAGCCGAATCATCTGAAGAATCGAAGGTAGAATCATCTGAAGAATCGAAGGTAGAATCCTCTGAAGAGGAATCATTTATCACCTCAGGCCATACTGGAGAATGGGCGTCCGAACAAGCGGAAACCTTCGAAGCATATTTCGGCGAAGGAAATATCGATTATATCCCCGCCCCATTCGAAGACGCAGTATTTTTGACCGACTACTATGGAGATTACGCTTGTTTATGCGTTGAGGTTGAATTTGATACCGCTGATGAAGCCCTTGATCAAGTCGCTGCCTACAAAGAAATATTGGCCGCCAATGGCTGGTATGACACAGTCGCCAGCGACGATGGAACAGAAGAACTTTTCCAAGGCGTCTATAACGGAAATGAAGACCTCTTTGTCGCCCAGATCTACACGATTGAAAACACCTTCACCATCGACTTCTATCAACACATTTACATCGAACCAGCCTCCATCAGAACCGAATGGGATGCCTCAGAATCGCAAGCCCTCAATAACTACTTCGGCTCCACTATCGCCGCTAACATCCCATGCTGGATGCCAGAAGGTGCGGATTTCGCTGACTATACCGAAGACTACGGATGTTTCTCCGTCTATTACGAAAATGGCGGCACTAAGACCCTCATCGATTATGCCAACTACTTAACAGATCTCGGATTCGTCTATTCTGCCGAATATGAGATCTTTGCCACCGATATCGGCGAGGCCCAACTCCAAATAATGGCATACATCACCAACTATGGTGAATTTGAGTATGACTTCTACGTCGTCGGAGGAGAACAACAAACCTCATCTGAATATTCTTCTTGGGACCCAACCCCAATCGACACCGGGGCCATCGATGTCGAACTCACCGGCGATCAAATCATCACTCCAACCGAGTTCGCAGGTGCCACTGGCTATGACGTCACCAGCCTCACAATCAATGGCGTCACCTGGAACATCAATAACGTCATGAAAAACAAAAAGAATGGCTCCGACGTCATCCAAATCCGCAAAGAAAACGGCACTATCTCCAATGCTACGGCGTTAGCCCCACTTGATTCCTTAAGCATCTCCATCAATAGCGGGACCTCTGGCAACGTCACCTTCAAAATCTATGCCGGAACTAGCGCCGATGCCTTAAACGAAGTCAGTGGTATCAATGGCGTTTACGCCCTCAACGGCGCCACCTTCGTCAAATTATCCAACGAAGGTTCCAACGCCTGCTACCTCAACGGCTTTGCCTTAACTTTCGAAAAATAAGCGATAGTTAATTAACAAAATGAGTATTTTAACCGATACTCATTTTTTAATTTTTGCGTGCAAAACCCGCTTATTTTTCACTTTTAGGCTATTTTGACCATCCATTTTGCTTATCACAACGTGATTTTAAAAGTTCACTTTTAAAAACATAAAGCAAAATGGACGAGAATATTGTAAAATATTCCCCGATGAAAGATCTCAACACCGCCGCAACACTCTTCAATGGAATCCTAAGACCGAACTTCTTCGGCCTTTTATCTTCCGCGAACAAAAACGGCAATTTCATCATGCTTTGGGTCATTGATGACCTTTATGGCGATAAGTTGGACGCTAACGGCATCGATAGAGAAATCATCGTCAATGCCGTCGATGACCATCTTAAACGCTACAAGAATCTCGAAATCGATGATGAAGAGACTCAGGCGGCCCTAGAAGGTGAGACCATCACCCAGATTAAATCCACCAAAGATAAGGCCAGAAGCTTTATCCGTGATTTGGTGGATAAGGGTTGGCTTGATGAAGAGATTCTCCCTGACTACACCGTCACCGAATCCAGAAGCGATGGCTTTAACGCCGTTTTCGGGGCTTTGAAGAATCTAGTCCTCGAAGACATCGCGATGAATGAATACTCCACTCCCATCATCCAAATCTATAACTCCCTTCAGAATCTCGATCCTCAGAATAGGGTTCAGACCATCGAGATGATTTCTTCTTCCCGTCGGCAAATCACCAAAGATTTGAATTCCATCAATTCGAAGATTAAGCGCTTCATCAACAGGGCTCTATCCAACCCCAAACAAAGCGAGAAGGAAATGCTCGAGGAATTATTGACTAGATACGTCACTCTCCCCGCTTATCGGAGTTTCCTTAACCTCATCGGGGAAAATAACGTTTTGAAATTCGTCGGGCAAATCAATATCAAAATCCGGAAATTATGGGAAGAGGATAGAGAGCCATATATCCGCGACTTAGTGAAGGTCAAAGGCTACGATATCTCCACCCCTGAGGCCATGAATGCCTCTTTTGCCCGTGCCGAAAAAGAAATCGGCGATGTCTTATTCGGGACCATCGCCTTATTCAATGACTTATCCCTCACCTTAAGGGATTTATCCAAACGCAACGAAAGATATGTCACGGTCTCCAGGGCCAAGCTTAACTTCGGCATCAACAATGCCCACGACTTAAGCAAAGATATCAATAACCTTTTGAAGATGATCAAAGCGAAAGACAAAAACGGAACTTTCTCCTACACCGATCATTTCCCCATCACCATGACAAGATATCTTTCCGAAGATTCAATATATAGTCCTCGAACCTATCGAGGAAGACTTCCAAGCCAAGTCGAGACCAATATCCGCGAGAAGAACGTCGATAGCGTGTCCCGTTTCGAATTACTCGCCGAAAAACGTGGCAAATACACTAAAGAGCAGATCATCGCTTTCGTTGAGAAATCCTTAGCAGGAAGAAAAGAGATGCTCGCCTCACAAATCCAAGTCGAGAATGAGGATGATGCAATTAAGCTAGTCATGATCCCTGTCTTCTCCACTAAGGAGCACATCCCTTACCGAGTGCAGAAACTTCGAGGGCAAACCTTCGAACAAGGTGAGTATTTGATCGATGAATTCAAGATAGTGAAGAGAGGTAAAGAAAGATGAAAAAAGAGAGCCTAAGCAACTTCGTGGTCGAGACCGGCGCTTTTAACGAAGAACAACTCGAAAATTTCGCCAAAATCGCCAACAAGCTTCTTTTCGAAACCTACCTCGTCTCCGAAAAGAACGAAGACCGTTATTACTATTACCTCGCTAGAGAGCATTTTGAGGCTCTCAGCAGCTATTTTGACCTTCTTGACTTCACTCTCCACGATGACCAAAACGGGGTCATCTACCTCACCACTCAGAATGAATCGGGCCGATTAGAGTTATTGAAATTAGACACCGTGGTCTTACTCGTCATCAGAAAACTCGATTTAGCCTTATTAGAGAAAGCCACCATCTCTGCCGGACGTCTAATCAAAGTCAAAGAGATCTATGAAGAGATCAATGCGACTGGCATCTATGGCAGCGACGTCCGCCGCGTCGTCAAATGGTCGAACATGCTTCAGACCTTAAGCAAATTAAGAAGATTCAAGATCATCGATTTTGCGACCTTAAGTGGCTTAAACGAGGAATCCATCCTCACCATCTATCCCACCATCAACATCATCGTCAAATCCGAGGATATCCATTCCCTCACTTTGACCTTGAGCAATTACACCAACGATACCGAGGAGGCCACCGATGAAGAAACTACAACTGATTAAGCTCGTCAATTGGCACTTTTTCGACGATGAGGAAATCCGCATCCACAATAACGCGGTCATCTATGGGGCCAACGCCTCTGGCAAATCCACCTTATTAGACGCCATCCACTACGTCTTATCCGGCGGTTCCTGCACCCTCAACAAAGCCGCTAGCCAAGGTAAGTCGGAGAGAACCATCCGTGACTACATGAAGGCCAGAACCGGCACCAATGAGCAAGAATACGTCCGTAACCAAAGAAGCATCGTCACCCACATCGCTTTAGAATTCTTTGACGATGTCCTCAATGAGAAAGTCATCGCCGGGGTCGTCTTGGAAATCAATGACGATTCCCCCGTCAAAAACCATTTCTACATCATCCATAACCATGGAGTCGAAGATCAATTATTCTTCGGTGACGATAAGAAGAAGCTCGTCAGGAATTCCGACGATTTCTTCAATAACCTCACCGAAAGAGAAATCTATTTCGATCAATTAGACCAAAAGGGCAGAAACAAAACCTGCCGCCACGAGATGACAAAAGCCTTAGGCAATTATGATACCTATTGCGATCTTCTTGAAAGAGCCATCTCCTTCTCTGGCATTGGCAATATCGACGACTTCACCAAGAGATTCCTTCTCTCTAAAGACCAAGTCAATGCCGAATCCCTCCTCAACGCCGCCAATCAGTATCGCGACATCAAGGACAAACTCGACGACACCAGAAAGAAAGTCGATCACATCAAACCCATCATCGATTCTTATGATGGCTACTTAAAAGCCGAAAAAGATTATCTTATCGACCAAATCGTCAAACTCGAATTAGACGTTGAGCAAGAGAAGGAAGATTCGGCGACGGCCTCTCAGAATATCCGTGTCTATGAAGAGCAAAAAGGCGACCTCAATAACCAACGTGAGGCGATCATGAAGGAATTTATCGACGCCAGCAAAGACGTCGCAGCCATCGAAGCCGACCCCACCTACAGCAATATCCAGTCCCTTGAAAACGAGATCGATCGTCTCGAGGAACAAGAGGAAGGCTATCGCAAATCCTATGAGATTTGGCTCAAGGATATCCAAAACGAGAAGGCTTTGGCCGAGAAAATCGGTCTCTCTTCCGAATTCGCCTCCTACTTCTTCGATAAGGATTTCCATTCCTATCTAAGAGAAATCGAAGATTACCGCCTCGAATTCGAAGAATATCAGGATTCGATGATCAGCCGCGACCATGACCTCCGTCAGCAACTCGACAAAGCCCTCAATAAGGAAAAACTCCTTCTTGAGCAAAAAGAGCATCTTGAGAAGAATGAGCACATCAAACCCTTCGTCGAGCTCCTCAAGCAAGCCATCAAAGACCAAGCCGTAAGAGATGGCCTCAAAAACGGCGATAACTTCTTCACCACCGCTTTATATCAATGCTTAGAGATCGAAAAATCCGAAGAGGATTGGCGTCCGGCCCTCGAAGGGATGCTCGGCAATTACCGTTTCGACATCTTCGTCCCTGGCAAATACTATAAATCCGCCATCAAAGCCTTCGAAGGCATTGGTAGGCACGAGAAATATTTCGGCTCTGGCGTCGTCTCCCAAGACAACATCCCCATCCGTCTAACCAAAGACAAAATCGGGGCCACCGCCAAATTCAAATACCAGTCCACGATGGCTGAGAATTACGTCAATTTCCTTTTTGGCGACGTCCAATGCGTCGAATCGGTCAAAGACATCAAAGAATCGATGGGCCGCGTCCTCACCAAAGACGGCTTCTTCTACGACGGAACCTCGCTTAGACACGTCAACATCGGTTTCTCCGAAGAACCTTACATCGGTCAAGAATCCATTCGCTTAGCCCTCAAAAACGCCAAAGAGGAGCTTAAGGAAATCCGGGAGACCATCAAGGAACTTAAAGAAGAGAAGATCAAAAACGTCGATCCAATCCTCTCTAAGATGAGAGAGACCTCTCTCCCCGTCATCATCAGAAGCAATCGAAGCAACAAGAACATCTTCTTCAACATCGACCGCGTCGTCAAGGCCATCGATGAGAAAAAGAAAGAACTCTTCTCCCTCAAGCAAGAAGGCAATCTCCTTGGCATCGAGGAACGTCTTGTGGCCCTCAGAAACCGCAAAGCCGGCTTCGAACTTCAATTAAACGAACTTGAGAAGAAAGTCCACGATATCGATGATCGTTCCGTCGAAGCCAAAAATAAAGTAGCCCGCAGCAACGACATCATCCTCGCCTTCCTTAACGCCGCCAAAGAACTTCGAGCCCGTCTCGATGAAAGCGTTAGAGATAGCTCCTTCAAAGAGCAAAAAGAAGCCGTCAAAGAAAAAGGCAAATACTCTCACGTCAAGATGGACGAACATCTTGCGGCCACTAAGAGATTACTTGAATCCCATAAGTACCGGCTTTTAGGTACCATCAAAGACTACGTCAATCAGTTCAATAACGACTTAGGCGCCGACATCGAAAGCGTGCCCGCCTATCGAGCCCTATACGATAAGCTCAGCCGCGATCTTGACTTAGACTTGGCCCCCAAGGCCGCCGAGCAACAAGCTCAGATGGAGAAACTCTTCAAAGAGAACTTCGTCAATAGCCTCCTAGAGAAAATCACCCATGCCGACGCCATCATCAGTGACGTCAACCGCATCTTAAGGAAGCAAGCCTTCGGCACCCATAAGGAAATCTATGAGTTCAAAGCCAGAGAAAGCACCAATGAGAAATTCATGGAAATCTCTCGTTATCTCAATAACAAGAAGAAGGATGTCATGACCGACTCCTACCTCCTTGATAATATGTCCGATGACGAAAGAGCGGCTTTTGAAAAAATCTTCGAGCTTCTCATCGGCCAAAAGACCGGCGAAAGCATCGAAAAACTCATCGATGAATATTGTGATTACCGTAACTACCAAGATTACGATATCGAAGGTAAACGCGCTTCTGGCGAGACCATCTCCTATAAAAGAGAGCTTAAGAAAAAGTCCGGCGGCGAAACTCAGACCCCTTTCTATGTCATGGTCGCCGCAGCCTTCAACGCCGACATCACCCGCGGTTATGGAGATTCCTCACCATGTGGAGTCATCATGTTAGACGAAGCCTTCAACACCATGGATGAAAACCGCATCACCGAGCTTCTTAGCTACTACAATCAGCTAAACACTCAGTTGATCATCGTCGTCCCTGAAGAAAAGGCCCCGCTTATCATCGATAAGGTCGACACCAACGTCAACCTCTTCAACGAAGACAACCAAATCTACGTCATCGAGAAAATCAAGAACGTTAAATAATCCCCCACCATCACAAAAATATGCGGCAAAAACCGCATATTTTTATTTTTCACCGAATCATTCACAATAAAAAAGAAGCAAGATGACTTGCTTCCTTAGTTGATTGAATGAGGTGAAAAAAGTTTGCCTAATTAAGCCTTTGCGGGTTTTCTCGAAGAGACGATGATCGCGAAGATGGCGCCAAGTAAAAGAGGAACATTGGCACCAGCGGCGACGGCAACGGCTAAAGTGGCGATGGCGAAACCTCTGGTGTATCTTCTCGGTAAAAGGAAACCAAAGATCGCGGCAGGAATCGAGAGAACACCGAAGATGAAGAAAAGGGCAATGTAAGCAGCGAGAACGCCTTGAGCAGTTTCGCTAGTGGCTTGTCCTTGTTGCACGAGATATTTGACAACTTCAGCGCTGGTGGCGATGAAGACAATACCAAGAATGATGTAGGTAACAGCAGCGACGGCGGCCAAGATGCTGCCGACGAGCAATAAGATTCTAGAAGCTTTATTCATAAATTTATCCTCCAAGGTTTAGTAATTATTCTGATTATCGTAGGGAGAGTCTTCGTTATCATCGTGACGATTCTCCTTCGTAGTGGTAAATTTCGATCTAATGTCCATGATTAGGAACAAAATACCAGCAACAAGCAAGAATGTTGATCCAAGCGCTCCGACGACAATCGATGAGATCATAAATGCACGCGAATTCATCCCACCATTTTTTCTAGCAATGAATCCCATAATCGAAGCGGTTAGTTCGAAGGCTGAAGTCACAAGTAAGACGACTCCTAAGATTGTTTTCGTTATCATGTAGGTGTCGGTCAGAATCTTGAGGCTTTCGGAACTCATGGATGGGAATAATTGGCGAAGGGTCTCACTGATCTGTTCTTGGGTAAGAACAAAAAGCGTGACACCATATAGAACTGATAATCCAGCACCAAACAATCCAAATATCGCGGCAAGTAGACACATTATTGAGGCGACTTTTTTCATATATCCTCCTTTCAATCGACTAGATTATATATCATTTTTAATTTCAATCTAGAAAGATTGAAAATAATCTACATCTATCAAAAAATAGAATTTCAAAAATGCTTAGGTTTTGCACGGAATTTTGAAAGATCGAAATTATTTATATTTTGGATCTTCTGCTTTTATGAAGGCAAAATAGATAATTGGGTCGTGAGCTGCGAGCAAGGCTTTGAGGTTGTCTGGATTCCCAAAAGTAGTATAGAAATCAATATTCCTCGTAATGTCTTTTTTGATGGTAGAAGCTATCGGGCCAACCATTTTGGCCATTTTGTGGCAATCCAATTTAATCCTTAGGGAAGTACAGATTCTTTCTAATAAAGGAAGGAGTTCTTTATCCCATTCAGTCGATGAGGACAAAGCCTTCCGAACTAACGACAATTTGCTGTTACTGGCAAAAATGGCCTCTTTAATCGAAATAAAGAACTTCATTAAGTCCGAATATGGATCTTCTTTCTTAGGATCGACGAGAGTGAACATCTCCATAACACCGTCTTGAAGTTCTTTGACATATTCGTCTTTGTTAAAGGATTTAGTAAAAAATTTCTCGACAGAATCTAAGAAAGTTGCTTGGTTGTGTTCCTTGTCTTGGTTGATCTTCTCTACTCGTTTGCCTTTTCTAAAAATATTGATGATTTTGACGTGCAAAAAGTGAAATGGTTCAGCATATTTATAAGCAGGATGGACAAATTTATCCGCTTTTTGCACGGAATATTCAAAGTTTTCATCTCCAATATATGGTAGATAATGGTCTTCTCCATAACGGATATAGCCCCATTCGCCGAAGGCCACTTTCGGAATCGAATCGTTCGGATTGATTATGTTATAAATGCCTTTATTATTCATCGAATTGGATACGCCACCTTTAGGCGCGGCAAAACAATAGGCAAACATTCCAGCTAAAGAAGACTTCTTTGGAAGATAAGCTTGATAATTATCCAGAAGGAAGGCTAAGACATTAGAGACTCCTCCACCTCTCGAGAAACCACTGATCCAGAATTTGATTGGGCCTTTTATTTTGTTATCAGCAATATAATTATCGACGTCTTCATAGATTCTTGAGGCGGCTTGCTTAAATCCGGCATGTTCAGGTTCATCGCCCAAATAGAAATTCGAAGCCCATTCCTTACCATAATTAGCGCCTCTGACGCCAATCGCGATTAATGTATATTTCTCGCCTTTGTTTTTGACTTTTTTATTGGCGATGCCATAGGCAATCCCACCCACTCTAGTATCTTTAAAATAATCCTCAGAATAATAAGGCTTCGTGAATCTAAGGCTGTTAAATAATGAGACAAGATTAACGTTTTGCTTCGCGAGATCTTTTCTTAATAAATTAGAGGAAAAAGAAGCCATTGCCAGGGCCATGGATGCCGTGGCTAAAGATGGATTGTATTTGCTCCCATCTCCCAAAAAATAATCGTCATCATAATAAAATTCATCTTCTAAATCTGTGTTATTGGAAAAAGGAAAAGCAAAACCTACTTTAAGGTCATGGATGGGCCTTCTCTTTTTTAAAGAGAATAGGTCTTTAAGCCAGTTATACCCTTTTACGAAAACATTCATAATTTATTGTATTTATCCGCTCTTCCGAACGCTTTATCAACTGGATATTTTTCAGCGTTCTTCTTCATTTTATCAAGAATGATTTCTTTTATGTCGAGATTGAGTTTGCTGGCGAGCTGAAAACAATAATTTAAGACATCGGATAGTTCTTCTTTTACTTCCTGAAGATCGAACTCATCGTTGCTCCATTGGAAGCACTCGAGCAATTCCCCGGCTTCAATGGAAATTGATTTAGCGAGATTGACTGGGGTATGGAATTGATCCCAGTTTCTCTCTTTGGTGAAGTTTTCGATCTTCTCCTGCAACTCTTTGATATCGCTCATAGCCTCAATCTCCCAATATTCATATTGGATATTCTAATGCCCAAACGGCTAAAACGCATAGATTTCTCTATTTGTTTCTGAATAAATTAAGAAAAAGCCCCGATTTAATTCGGAGCTTTTAGCTTATTTGCTTTCTAATTCCTTAAGAAGGGATTGAATCTTTTCTTCGGTGAAGTGTAACTTCGCCTTATCTTCGGGTGAGAGGGTGGCGATCTTAGCCAATTGGGCTTTTAGATCAGCGATTCTCGACTCATTTGGATAAGTTGGGTTATTGATTTTCGCCCGGAGTTTGTTGTCGTTTTCCAAGATTGATTCGGCTTCGGTTTTAACTGGAGCCTCTTTCTTCTTAGGAGACTTCTTGGCTTTTGCTTCAGGCTGAGGTTTTTTCTCTTCCTTCGGCGCAGAGGCTTTGCTCTCTTTCTTTGGCTTTTCTTTAGCCGGAGTTTGGGGAGCAGGTTTCTCCTCAGGCTTCTTTTCTTCACTCACTTTAGCGGCCTTTTTGGTCTTCTTTGGCTTTGGTTCCACTTTAGCCTCAGAGACTGGCTGAGCCTCTTTTTTAACCTTCTCTTTAGGAGCAGGTTTTTCTTTTGGGGCGGATTTCTTCTTGGCTTTGGGCTTAGAAGGTTTTTCATCTAGAGTTCCAATATGGACTTCCACCACCGAAGAGTCAGAGTTAGTCGAGGAGGCAAAGGTTGGTTTTTCTTCCTTGGGCTCTTCTTTCTTCTCTGGATCTTTTTTTACGATGGTCGGGGTTCCTTCCTCTTCCGCCTTAGTGACTGGTTGAGTCTCTTGGGACTTAGAAGGCTTTTCCACGGGCTTCTCTTGAGGCTTATCCTCAGGTTTGGCTTTTGGCTTATTATCCTTCTTTAGAGGTTTGGTTAATTCTTCAACACGAGATTTGTCCATCGTGGCGGTTGCCCGATAGTTCTTCTCGCGTTTCGAAATATGAATTTTAACGTTGGAGATAACGACATCTAAACCGTTTTCACTTGTGATTTTTCCTTCATCGAAGGCAGGCAATGATTCTGTGGTGATATCGGCTGGCCCATGAATTTCTTTGACGTAAGGGATTTTAGGGTCTCTAACGATGATAGAGAAGAATGAGAGGGCCTTAATGACGGCTTCCATCGCAGTCTCCCCATCTTCGAAACGAGTGACCTTAATCTCTTTAGGCGTCTCTTTCTTTTCGGCTGGCTTAGTTTCGGGCTGAGGAAGCTTTTCGACTTTCTTCACCTCAGTCTTGACTGGTTTAGCCTCTTTTTGAATTTGAGGCGGGTTTTGCACTGGTTTTTCCTTTTCAGAGGTGAGCTTTTTCTTTTCGATTAGAAGCTTCTCTAAAGGATAAACAAGTTTGAGTTTCTTCCTCTCTTCCTCACCGATGCTCGTGAGGTTGGAGATTTGAAGATTGATGGCGAATAAGCGTTTGGTGGCAGAAGTATCGGGGCTAGATAAACGGGCAGCAATGTCCTTATCCAAACGCAAAATATCCGCTACCAAAGCTTTGGATGTGTCTATTGATTTCCTTTCCACCTTCAGCGGAGTTCTACTCAGCTTATCGAGGTTTTTAGGAATTTCGTGGCGATTTTCTTCTCTGAATCTGACTGATTCGATGATGTTTCTTGAATGGAAATGATTGAGTCCTGGATTTTCTTCAAGACATCCGTCGATCGATAATCTATAGACATTAATGAAACGTCCTTTCGAGGACTCCATGTTATTAAGTTGTCTAATATTATCCGCCAAACGTTTGTCTTGGGTGATTAGTAGGACTTTTTTGTGAATACGTAAGGAATTGATTTCCGTGATCAATACGTTATCGGCATGGACATATCCATCTTCCTGGATGCTGTCTTTCGGGGCTTTCTTAATAGTTAATAGTCTTTTGTGGAACCATCTTTGGTCTTTTTTAATAATTGTGAGGGCCCGCAATGCATCAAATCTTTTTTCAATCTCATCCGTTTTTTTGGAATTGGATTCTAATTCTTTTGTGCATGCCTCAGAAACGACGATTTGGAAATTCTTATTCCAGTATTTCTTGGATACTACTAATACATCCATCAAATAGGGGAATGAATCATCCATCAAGGAGCAAGTGTCTACGAATGCGCAATCATAAATCGCAAATAATTTGGCGACATTCGAGGCATAAAGTTCCTCTTTGTACATAATTAGGTTTTTGTTATTTATTAACCTCCTTTAGGCATATTCTACTCGACTTGGGGAAAGTAAGCAAACAAACTGACGTTTTCGCACTTAACGGCCTAATAAGCGATTTCAAAATCCTATGCAAATCCCCATTATTTTCAAAAAATGCATTGAAACGAATATATCTAGATGTGTCTTATAGACACCACTATAAGCCTAAAAGGGGAGAAAAAATAATGAACATTTTTATCAAAAATGTATACTAATAGCCGTTTGGAGGAAATCCTATGAAGAAATCTCTCAGTTTACTAATCATCTCATCTATGATGATCTTGGCTAGCTGCGGAGGATCAACCCCTGCCGCTTCCAGTTCGCTTATTAGTTCAGAAGAATCCGCTTCTTCCAAAAGCGAACAAACCTCCTCAAGCGAAGTCTCATCGAGCGAAACCACCAGCGAAGAATCATCTAGTGAGGAATCATCTATTGAAGAGTCTAGCGAAGTCTCAAGCGAAGAATCATCCCTTGATCCTAATGCGGTTCCGGTCGCAGAAATCTTAGCTAATCTAGAAGCCTGGTCCGATGTCGAAGGGAAATCCTCCAATATCCAAACCGTCGAAGACATGGATATGTTAAATGAGTACATCAAACTCAGAACCGAAGAAAGGCATATCTTAAGCGATAAAACCTCCTATGCTAACGGAACCTATAGCGTCACTAACGGGGATGAAAGTGATCCCTTAACCGATACTTTCCAAAGCCGCGTAGCCGTCCAAACCGACAAAATCAAAAATGGAGGCGTCACCTATTCCTACCCAATGCTATATGACGTCACCGATTATCAAAATGAATCCTTGCCCGGCTGCGAAGATGAAGCCACCAAGTGCTTCGTCGTCGAAAGCGAACTTGAAGCCGCCCATATGGGATTATCGGAAGGGGAATATGTCTTAAAAGATGAGGTCGATACCTATGCCTCTCTTCAAATCGCGGCCACCACTCACGATTGGATTGCCGTGAATTTCGTGGCAAATCCCTATGCTTCTCAGTTAGGGGACATCTATTTCCATAAGGACGGAAACACCTATAGAGGCGAACTCCGTTACCAAGTCACCGACTCTGACGATGGTTGGAACGTCACAACCATGACCGCCATTATCGCCACTTTAACAGTCGATGATACCAATCGTTTGGTGGGCACGAAAACTTCCTACATCACCTATGAATACGATAACGATGATGAGGAGAACGTCTCTTATCATGCCGTCGAATATACCGGCGCCATCGCCTATGGCGAAAGAGAAGAAACCGCCGAAACCATCGATGTTAATGACTACTTTCTCAATTCCATCACCAGCATCGCCATCATGGATCGCTATAAGAAAGAATATCCTTTTGACCAAATTCCTTTGAATGCCACTTATATCGATGGGGTTGCCAAGACTTACTTACCAGAGAAAGCCTTGAACGTGACCTTAACCGCTGAGTCATCCTCCGATACTTCCGTCATCACTCTCGATAATGGTTCCCTCAAGGTCGTGAATCCCGGCACCACCACCCTCACTTTCTCCTACTATGGAAAAAATGAAGAAGGAGTCTTCACCGAAAGAACAATAGAACAAGAAGTCACCGTCATAAGACCGGCCGTCGAATCCATCAGATTAGAGGGTTTGGCCTATGCCTCTCCTGCCATCCATAACGAAACCGTCTATATTGGCACTAACTATGCGGTTGATGTCTATATCACTCCTTCGAAAGCCTCTAGACAATTTAGCGTCTCTTCCTCAAATGAAGAAGCTATCCAAGTCAGCGTGAACGATAATAACCAATTAGTCATCACTCCAGTTGCAGTCGGCTCCAGCACCATCACCGTCGCTTCCGTCTCCACCCCTGACAAATCAGTCAGTGTCGAATTAACTTCGAAAGAACCATTGACTCAGGACGATTATGAAAATATCCTCCTCAACAATACCTTCTTCCATGATTCCATCTATGGTTACACCTTAACCATGAACTTCTCCGACGATGGGACCGGATCCTGCGTCATGTTTGTTAAAGATGAGGAAAAATCCTACACTGACACCTTCGAATATACGATGAATATGGGTCAGATTACCTTCTCCAATTGGTCGGATGATGCTTATCCTGAATTCGCGAATGCGGCCTTAACCGAAACTTCCTTAGTCGCCGAAAGCGATAAGACCATGGGCACTTATACCTTCACTTTGGAGGCTAAATAATGAAGAAAATCCTCTTTCTTTTAAGCGCCTCTTTATTAATTTCATGCGGGAATGGCACG
>JAIKYF010000014.1 GCA_024683495.1 Bacilli bacterium | reverse complement strand
CTGCCTCTATTTCATGGTCAAGAAGAAATCCAAGGTCTTCACCGTCGATAAGAAATACGATGACCGCATCTTTAAGCTTGGCGATTTCCTCTTCTATCCGATTAGATTAATCGCCACCGATGAGATCGATTTGGCCTACGCCATCACCATCCATAAATCCCAAGGCTCGGACTATGCCAATATCTTAGTCATCCTCCCTTCTAAGAGCGGACACCCTCTATTAAATAGGCAAATCGTCTATACGGCCATCACTAGAACCAAAGGGGCCACCTACATCCTCTCTTCCCCCAAACTCCTTGAGCAAGCCAAAGGCTTCGTCTTGAAACGCGATACCAATATCTATAAATAAATATGGATTTCTATAAGAAAAATCACTCATCCTACATCGCTAGCACCCTCAACGCCGATATGGGGAAGGTCTATCCTTTCTTTGAGAAATATCTTCGCCCAGGAGATTCCATCTTGGATTTAGGGTTTGGCTCTGGCCGCGACACCATCCATTTCGCCTCTAAATATGAAGTGACTTCTCTAGATCCTTGCCTAGAATTCTGCAACGCCCTCAAAGAAAAGGGCTATAAGAATATCCTTCAGATGAGAGCGGAGGATATCGATTTTTCTAAGCGTTTCGACGCCATCTGGGCCTCGGCCTCTTTGCTTCATATATCTTCAAAGGAACTCAACGGGGTCTATAATAAATTAGACCGGGCCTTAAAAGATAATGGGGTCCTCTATTGTTCCTTCAAATATGGCGATTTTGAGGGAATGCGGGACGAAAGGCCCTATCTAGATTTGACCGAGAAATCGCTTCTGCCTTATTTAGAAGGGACCTCCTTCTATTTGAAGGAATGGATCATCACCGATGATGTCCGCCCCGACCATAAGGAGAAGTGGCTTAATTGCCTCCTTCTAAAAAAGTAAAATCCCTATCAAATCCCATCTAAAATAAGAAATAAGGAGAAAATCATGGATAAAACTGTTCTGGCTTATATCAAAAAAGAAGATTCCTATTTGATGCTCTACCGCAACAAAGAAGAAAACGATATGAACGAAGGCTTCTATATGGGAGTCGGAGGCCATATCGAAAAAGGCGAGACCCCAGATATGGCGCTAATTAGGGAAATCAAAGAAGAGACTTCCCTTATCGCAAAGAAATTCACTCTGCGGGGTTTGCTCCATTTCGCCAATGACGACTATAAAGAGATCATCTACCTCTATACGGTCGAAGAAGCGGAAGGGGAAATCGGCGAATGCAACGAAGGCGATCTCTCTTATATCAAGATAAAAGACATCCTAAATCTCCCCATGTGGGAAGGAGATAAATATTTCCTTGATCTCTTAGCCAAAGATGAGCCATATTTCGAATTGGAGCTCATCTATAAGGACCGCGATTTCGTCTCCGTCAAACGTCTAAAATAAGTTTTCGTCTTCTTTCTTTTTCTTTACACTCCTTTTATAATTTTAGTAATGCTAAATTAGGAGGAGGACATATGAGCAGTTTTAAGTCCCTTCGTCCGGTCGATAATTTCTACCAGACTTCTTTATTCTATCCAATGCCGGTGGTGATGATCGGCACTCTGGCCGAAAATGGGGAGACCAATTTAGGGCCCTATAGCCTCATCGCCCCTTATTACATCGCCGGGAAAGGCTACTATGCGATGCTTCTAGAATGCCGAAATTCCTCGAATACGGCGCAGAATATCCTTCGCACGGGCAAATGCTCCATCAATTTCTTCCCCGATGATAAGAAGATGTTCAAAGAGGCCGTCAGGATGGGTTGGCCTGGCGATACGACCGAAGAGAAAATGAAAGATTGCAAGTTCGTTCTCGAAGACGGGCTCATGGCCGAGGAACACCCTGAGGAGAAATTCCCCAAAGTCCTCCGCGACGCCTTCCAAGTCATCGAATGCACCTGGATGAAAGAATTGGACCATGCCGAAAACGATAAGCCCGGCATCCTCGATGGCTATCCTGAGCCATATCACGATTTTAACGGCATCACTTCCAAATTCGGGGCCCATTTCATCTTGAGGATCGATAAGATCCTGATGAAGGAGAAGTACTACGATTCCATCGTCAATGGAGTCACGGCCAAAGGCTTCCCCAAAGTCCCCGTCGATTATGGTTACCGCGATTCCAAATATTTCTGGTGCTCAAGATTCAAGAAACCCCGCCCGGAGCTTCTTCCGATGAGAGAGACCAACGTCAAGAGCGTCCGTTATGCCGCCGACCGTCTCCAAACCGATGTGGAGTTCACCGATGAGGCCTTAGCGATGCTCGTCAAAGTGCCTAGAGTCTTCCTTCCTTTGGTCTTAAAGGGCTGCGTCAAGTGGGCGGAAGAGAATAACTGCAAACTCATCACTCCGAAAGAGATGCAGATCATCAACGGCAAACGGGCGAAAGAAAAAGAAAAGAAATAGCGTTCTTATCTCAGGCAACTGCCATTTTCTTTCGCCCTTCAAGGCTGTGAAAGCAGCCTTTTTTCTTTTTCTTTCTGAGTTTAACGAAAATAAGGGGCTTTTAACGAGAAAAACACTAGATAAATAACAAATAATGCGATTTAGTACACAATTCTAAAATTGCTCCAATCCCTATCCTTTTCAATTAGAAAATTTCTACTTAACCCTATTTAATTATCTCTACTCGATTTTCAAGATACTAAAAAACTTTCGATTAAATCTAGATATACTTCACTCTCTAAATCGGAGAATCGATATCTATTATTTCAATTTGCCCCTTTCAATGACATTTCCCTTCTCGCACGCGTAAATTATCCAGTGCCGAAAAGGCATCTAGTTATGAAAACCATCACCAAAAGAATCATCATCTACTCTTCCATCTCCGTCTCCGCCATCGGAATCGGTTTATTCGTGGGCTTCCAGCTGAGGTCCTCCTTTAAGCCCGACATCGTGGTCTATGAAGTCGATGATGCTGCTCTCGAGGCCCATCTCCCCGATAAGGAAGCGATGTATAAACGCTACATCGCCGTCAAGAATTCGGGAGGGGACTATTTCAAGAGACTGACCGTCCCTGAAATCGTCAACGTCTCCTATAGGCTTTTAGGTGAGCAATCTTCCTTTAAGGCAGTAGGGGTTGGGGCCGCTCTCGCTTCTGGCATCACGCAGGAGATTGAGTCGACCGTGGTCTATAAGGATGGGATCTCTTTTGAAGAATCCAATTCCTATTCGAATTCCACTCTCGTCAACATCAAGATCTTCAACCGCGGATATGAGGAAAACGGAACCACCACGACCTATTGGGGAAGTGACCGTAATTACGCTTCCCACGAAAAGAAGACTTACACCAATGAGGAATATAAGGAAATGATGGGGAGAAATCTTTCTTCCCCCTCTCCCTATATCGTCTCGGATTCGACTTTATTGACTGAGAAGAACATCTCAGGCGACAAAGAGCCTGGCATCTACCCGAATGATGATGGGACCTATGACATCGAGGTCGAACTCGATAACTATTGGGGCGTGGCCACCTATGTCATGCAGATGAAGACCATCTCCGACCTCAAATATTATCCGACCTTCGACTTCTGCCATTTCACCCTCACCGTCGATTC
>JAIKYF010000008.1 GCA_024683495.1 Bacilli bacterium | reverse complement strand
CAAATACCAAAAAGCTTTTCATGCCCTTAATTATATTTTCTCTTCCCTTAAAGAAGAAGAGTTTCCTTTAAGGAAACGTTTTGATTATAATGTTCCTATGGAAAAAACATTCAAGAAGCATTTAATCATCGCTTCCATCCTTGCCGGAGTAGGGGTGGTTTCCGCTATCCTCGCCCCCATTCAGTTCGCTTCCTTAAATAAGGGAGACGAATCCTCCTCCGCCTGGATGAAGAAAATAGACGATGAAACCAAAATCAATGAGATTGCCCTCCCAGGCTCCCACGATTCGGCGGCCCTTTATGGAATAGCCGATTTATCTGGCCAATGCCAGGACCTCAATATCGCCGCCCAGCTTGGTTTAGGCGTAAGAGCCCTTGACATCCGCTTAAGAGTCGATGGCGAGAAGCTCCGCTTGATCCATGGCATCGTCGATCAAAGAGCCTATTTCTCTGAAATACTCGATGTTGTCTATGCTTTCTTAGAATCCAATCCCTCGGAGGCCCTCGTCATGATGGTCAAGAACGAGGATGGGAAGGAAGCGGATAAATTCACTTCCCTCATGGAAGCGACCATCAATAAGAACAAGAATAGATGGTATCTAGACACCGCGATCCCAACCCTAAAAGAGGTGAGGGGGAAAATCGTCTTATTCGGCCGTTACGACAACCCCTTAGGGCTCAATCTCCATAATGGTTGGCAAGATGGGGGAGATCCTTCTAAAGAATGCACCTTCGATATCGAGGTCTCCGAGAACAAAGTCCATATCCAAGACCATTATGTGGTCGCTAAAGCCGAGGACAAATGGAATGAATTCGTCGCTTGCCTAGATTACGCCAAAGACATCTACCAAGCCCCTAATTCCACCTATTGCCTCAACTATCTTTCCGCCACCTATGATGGGGGTTTCCCGCCTTCGCTCGCGGTCAAAGTCGCCAAAGACCTCAATTATCGTCTCCCCGATAAAATCAAAGAATATAAGGATACTGGCTATATATTCCTCGATTTCGTCTCTTCTACGCTCATCTCCAGCATCTATAGGAGGAATTTCTAATGAAAAAAGTTGGTTTATTCCTCACGATCATCCCTGGGGTCTTAGGCGGATTACTCGCCTTGGTCTTCATCTTCACGAATCTTAGATTCCTCTTCCAAGGCGACTTCCTCGCCTATGCCGTTCCCAGCGCCGCCATCATCCAATCCCTTTTCAAAATCATGGGCTTCTTGGTCTTAGTTGGAGCCGCCATCTTCCCATTCTTCCGTCTTAAAGACGAGAAATTCCTCGCCCTTAAGCCATATTATTACATCTTCGGCTTAGGCGCCTTCCTAGTGGAGATGATCTTCGCCAACACCCTTCAAAACGTTCCAACCTCCGCTGGAGTCGAATTCTACATCACTCTCGCCCTAAGAATCATCTATGCCATCTATCTAGTCGGACTCGTCTTATATTTCCTCTTCGACTTTGGCTTTGTTAGGCCCAAAGAGAAAAAGAAGGAAGCGATGGAAGATACCCCTCAATAAGCATTCCTTGAAAGGCTCAGGCAATCTGGGCCTTTTTCCTAAAATTGCAAACTTCGCATAAACCCCCTCAAAACCCCCTAGTTAAGTATCATCGATAAGGATTCCTACCTTAACTAGGGGGTTTTGCTTAACCCTGTTAAGTTCATAAATTCCACTAATGATCCCTCGCACACGCGCGTACGCGCAACATCTTACTTTATATTTTGGTCTAGAAGCGATATAATCCACTTGCCCGATACCGCATGTCGATGCGGATTGGAGCGGAGGTAGACCTAAATGCTACTAACGATAGACATCGGAAATACCATGGTCGGTTTTGGTATCTTCGAAAATGAGAAACTGACACATTCGTTCGCGACTGAATCCCATACCTCTAAATCCAGCGATGAATACGAGGCGGCGCTTAAGCTCCTTTTCTCGTCCAATCAGCTGGTTTTTTCTATGGTCGATAAAGTCTGCATCTCCAGCGTAGTCCCGCCATTATTAAGGATTTTCGCCCCTCTATGTGAGAAGCTCTTTAATCTTAGGCCTTTAGTCTTGGGGCCAGGCTTAAAGACAGGGCTTCCCATCAAGACCGATAACCCTTCCGAAGTCGGGGCCGACCTCATCGCCGATGCGGTCGGAGGGGTCGCTTTATATGGAAAGGACCTCTTCATCGCCGACTTAGGAACGGCCAATAAGTTCCTCTATATCGATGAAAGAGGCGCTTTCTCCGGCTGCGCCATCGCGCCGGGCTTGATGATTTCCATGAATGCCCTCGTCAACGGGACCTCAGCCCTCCCCGAAGTCAGCATGGACGCCCCGAAATCTTCGATTGGCAAAAATACCAAAGATTCGATGAATTCTGGGATTATCTATGGAACAGCCTTCGAGATCCTCGGTTTTGCCGAACGTTTCGAGAAAGAGCTAGGGAAGCCTCTTACTAAGATCTTGACCGGTGGCAATGCCATCTATGTCAAAGCCCTCTTAAAAGACTTCCATTACGAAAAAGACCTTCTTCATGAAGGGCTCAAAACCATTGCTAGGAGAAACGAAAAATGAACTTCAATTTCAACGCCATCGCCCTCTGGATCATCCTTGGGCTCTACTTAATCCTCGGGATCGCCATCTATAAGAAAAGCTATCCTACCGAGCATACCACTCGCTCCATCGCCATCGATGCCTTATTCATCGCCATCATCTTATTGATGGGTTTAGTCCCCAATATCGGCTATATCTCCATCCCACCTTTCGGTTCCATCACCCTCATGCATCTCCCCGTCATCTTAGGGGCTTGCCTCTTTGGCTGGAAGAAAGGGACGCTCTATGGCCTCATCTTCGGCCTCACCAGCTGGTATAAAGCCGCGGCTGGAGGGACGGCTGGCATCGATTTATACTTCGCTTACCCCTGGATCAGCGTCCTTCCCCGTGTTTTATTTGGATTTTTAAGCGGTCTATTCTTCACACTTCTTAAGAAAAACTCTAAACTATATAGGAATGGATTGCTGATTGCTTTGGCCGCGGCTATCTCGACTTGCGTTCACACCATTCTCGTTTATCTAGATTTGGCCATTTTCTTCCCGAACGTCATGTTTGGGAATCAGGCTACGATGATTCTCTTCATCTCCGGGTTCGCCCTCGGGATGGCAGGAGAGGCGGCTTTGGCCGCCATCGTCGTCGGGGCCTTGGGCAAAATCACCCAAAGATTCGTTAAGTAGCAGAGGAAAGATACATGCCTAATTTCAAAAAACTGGCGAAGAATTATTATTCGCTCGCCGAAAAAGCCCTTCAGGAATTCGTGAGAATCCCATCCGTCTATGATGAAAAGACCATCAAAGACGGCCAACCCTTCGGCAAAGAAGTCAAAAGAGCCTTAGATTATCTCGCTAAACTCGGTGAGGACTATGGCTTCAAGGTCGATAAATGCGATGGATACTGCACCGAGCTCTCCATTGGGGAGTCAGGACCTCTCATCGGCATCTATGGCCATAGCGACGTCGTCCCCGTCACTGGCAAATGGACTGATAAGCCCTTCGATGCCGTCATCCACGATGAAAGGATGTGGGGGAGAGGGACCACTGATGATAAAGGGCCCGTCATCGCTTGCTTATACGCCATCAAGTTATTGAAAGACAATGGCCTATTAAAGAACTTCCGCGTCAAGCTCGTCTCCGGAGGGGATGAGGAAAGAGGCTCCTCTTGCTTACGTTATTATTTCGAGAAACACCATGGGGAAGCCCCACGCTTTGGCTTCACCCCTGATGCCGATTATCCTCTGATCTACGCCGAAAAAGGCATCCGCCACCATATCCTTTCCAAAGAAAGCGATCTTTCACCCATCATCGCGATGGATGGAGGGGTGGTCTCCAATGCCGTCAACGATTCGCTTCTAGTGACCCTCAAGCCCGATAAAGAGCTTGCCAAATACCTTAAGGAAGTCTCCCCAGAGACCGAAGTCACCATCTCCGATGTCCTCATGATCTGCCGCTTCAAGGGCAAGACCAGCCATGGCTCGACCCCGGAATTAGGCGAGAACGCTGGTTTAAAGGCCTTCAAACTCCTCGGCGATTTCTATAAGAATGCCGACTTAAAGAAGATCTATGAAGCCCTCAAAGATCCTTTCGGCGCCTCCTTTGGAGGAGAATGCCTCTCTAAAGAACTTGGCCACAATACCTACAATTACGGAATCTTCAAATACGATGGGAAGACCCTTAAGATCTCCCTCGATTTCCGTTTTGGCGAAGAAGCCAAGCCTCTTGAATCCCTTAAGAAACTTGAGGAAGCCTCAGGCTTAAAGGCCGATGAAGGCAGTGAGGCCGAGATGCTCATCTACGATAAGAAGTCTCCATTAGTTTCGACCTTGATGAAAGCCTATAAGAAAGAAACCCATAAATTCTTCGACAAACCCTTGGCCATCGGTGGGGGAACCTATGCTAAAGAAGCTCCTAACACCGTCGCTTTCGGCGCGTGCTTCAAAGGCCACCCTGGCGATATGCATTCCCCTAATGAATATATCTACTTAGAGGATTTCCATAAGGATATCGCCATCTACGCCCGTGCCATCTACATGTTAGGAAACCTCAAATAGTGAGAGGAAGATACAAAAAGTGGGCCGTGCCCTATCTAAATGACCATCCTGAATTCGTCATCGACAAAATCGATTTAACCGACGAATTCTATGCTTGCGAAAATTTATATCTAGAAATCGGAGCAGGCAAAGGCGATTTCGTCTTGGGGATGGCCAAAAAGGTCCCTGGGAATTATCTGGCCCTTGAGCGCGATGTCTCCATTTGCGCCACCCTCGCGAAAAAAGTCGAGGAAGAGAAACTAGATAACATCAAGGTTTCTTCTATAGACTTCGATGTCCTTTATGAAGAATTGAAGAAGCTCAAATTCAAGAGAATCTATCTTAATTTCTCCGATCCCTGGCCGAAAAAGAGGCAGTGGAAACGCCGCTTAACCACGAGAGATAGACTCTCTAAAATGTATGAATTGCTTCTTGATGGAGGGGAATTACGCATCAAAACCGATAACGATTCCCTTTATGAATTCACCATCGAAGAAGCCAAAGAAACCAAATTCACCAACATCCTCAATCTCGAAGATTATCCCTTCGATGAAGAGAATGACGTCATGAGCGAATATGAAAGACGCTTCAGAGGCCTAGGCAACAAGATCCATCGCCTCATCTATAAAAAAGGAGAATAAAGATGTACCGTTTATTCTATAACCACGAGGTCACCGGCGACCTTCTCCTCATCCTCATCGATCCTGAGAAAAAAGTCGATCGTCACGTCGCTAAAGATGGAGTCGTCGCCCTTTATAATGGAGAGGAAATCGTCGGATACAATATCTTCTCCATCAGCAAGATCATGAAGATTAGAAACGATGGGATCATCTTCGCCCCCAAAGACGAAATGATCGACATCATCAATAATATTCTCTCTAACGCTGGCTTCAGCCCTCTTCCCTATTGCCATGATTCGGGCTACAAAGTCGCGAGAATCTCCAATCTCGAAGAGCATCCCGTCGAAGAGAAAGCCCAGATCGTCACTTTATCTTTAGGAGATAAAGAACTCACCACCGTCTCTTATTATAAGAACCTCGAAGTGGGTAAATTCATCGTCGTGGCAGTGGAGGGGACCATCCTCTATAATGGGGAGGTCTTCCATAATTACGAAAGCCGGAAGATCCCAATCGAAGCCAATATCTGCTCAAGGAAAGAGCTTCGTTTAGAAGATGAAGCCTCAGGAGCCTTCCTCTTAGATGAAGGAGTTGAGGGCAGCGATTTCTTCTTGAATTAACCCATTTAATTTGAAAAACCATGAATTGATGCGTCATCCTTTGACGCATTTTTTCATTGAATGGCGAATATTGTCTTTTATAAGGCTTTTTCCCATCTTGATAAAGTGACGATTGTCTCTTAAAACGACTTCCTTTGTAAAAAGAGTTGAAAATCTTTGAAAACTATTGAAAAATATTTCTTGCGATAGTCTATTAAATAGGAGGCATGGCCCATATGGAAAATTTAAAAGACAGAGTGACGATATACCAAGTCGCCCAGGCGGCAGGGGTATCTTTAGCCACGGTCTCCCGTGTCATCAATAAGCAAGGCAACGTCACCGAAGCCACGAGAATCAAGGTCGAAGAGACCATCAACCGCCTTGGCTATAAACCCTCGGGTTTAGCCCAGGCCTTGGCCACCAACAAGACCACCAATATCGGCGTCATCATCCCATCCGCCAATTACGTATATATCTCCAATATGCTCAACGGCATCTCCGAAGTCGCCAAATCCAAAGGATTCGTCCTTACTTTATTCACGACCTCCCATTCCCACGAAGAAGCCTACTCGATGATTGAGAAAGTCATCACCACCCACGTCGACGGGGCCATCATCTTCGATGACGAACTCGATGAAGGGGATGTCATGAAAATCAATTCCTATTCCGTCCCGACCATCGTCGTCAATAACAAAATCCAAGGCGACAAAGTCGGATGCATCACTTTCTCTTATTCAGAGACCTTAAAGAGAGTGGTCTTTGACCACTACGCAAGACCTGACTCCTTAAGAGAGATGGTCTTCGTCCACGTCCATGATGGAGGACGCCTCCTCTATAAGTGCGAGAAAGCCTTCATCTCCGCCCACCAAACCCTCAATAAGCCTTATAAAGTCATCAACGTCGATGATTCCTATTCGAGAACTTATTCAGATTTCGTCGAATATTTCAAGAATACCAAAGAAGGCATCTTCGTCGCTTACCGCGATTCCATCGCCGCCGCCATCGAGAATGCTGCGACCGATGCGGGCTTAAGAGTCCCAGAGGACGTCGAGGTCCTTTCCTTGGTCGGCACCAAATACGCCAACATCGTCCGTCCGACTCTCACGGCCTTCCATGTCGATATGATTGAGGTCGGTAAGAGAGCCATGTATATGCTGAGTGATCTCATGCAGCATAATCTTCTTGAGAAGAGCTATAAATTCGAAGCCCAGCTCATTAGAAGAAATTCCACTATTAACGACGAGAAATAAAGACAAAAAACGATGCCGCTTGATGATGGCATCGTTTTTTTTGTCCTCAAGATCATTTTAACGAAAAGGTCTGAGCGATTTCGAAAAATGGCTTGAAATATTTTTCTTAGCGTCTGGACCCGAATGATACGGTAGTCACCGCATAACTGCTCGAATCTTTCTTTGTGTAGGCGATCTGTTTATCCCACCCGGCTGGGGCGTAAGAGGCGCCGCATCTAATATGCAAAGTCGGGATCGAATAGCCCGCGAAGGCGCAGTGTCCCATCTTCTTGACACTAGAAGGCACGAATACCTCTTTGAATTTGCAGCCCCAGAAGGCATAGCCGCAGATCTCCTCGACGCCATCCTCGATCGTGACGTCGGTCAAGGAGAAGTTGTTGTTGAAGGCGTTTTCGCCGATTTTCTTGACTGAGCCAGGGATGACGACCTTTTCTAAGGTGCTGAACGAAGAGAAATTA
>JAIKYF010000133.1 GCA_024683495.1 Bacilli bacterium | reverse complement strand
CAGGAGATCGCTAACTTAATCGCCGGGATTGGGATTAACTAATCTTTAGTTAAATCGAAAAACTCCCCTTTAACATAGTTAATTAAGTCAAATGGGTTCATTTCGACCTGAAAACCCCGTTTTCCCGCCGAAATGAATATTCTATCGAATAACTGAGCCGTTTCGTCAATATAGACCGGAAACGGCTTTTTTAGACCAATTGGGGAACATCCTCCATGAACATAGCCGGTGAGGGGCAATAATTCCTTCTGGTGGATGAGTTCGATGGATTTACTATGGGAGGCTTTCGCGGCTTTCTTTAAATCTAATTCCTTATGGACGGGGATATCGAAAACGAAATATTCTCTCTTAGGGTTAACGCAGATGAGGGTCTTAAAGACGCAGTCGCAGTCTTCCTTAAGGAGTTCGGCGACCTTAACGCCATCGGTGGCCTCGGGGTCATATTCATGAGGCTCATAGGTAATTCCCGCGACATCTAATAGACGCATCACATTTGTTTTTTCCATAACGATAGGATTATACCTCTTTATATAAAGAAAAGCGCACCCGCGGGTGCGCTATATCTATTAGATTAGCTTATTTGCTCTTCATGCCAGTGAAGCCATTGTAGATGCCAAGCAAGGCACCGACGGCCGCACAAGCACCGGCAGCGATGAAGCCCCAGCCTAAGCTGAAGGTAACGCCAGATCCGATTCCGCCTCTAGCAAGGAAGTCACCAATGATTGGGACGGCGAGGAAGAGAAGGATGGCATTGACGATCATCATAAGTCCGGAGAGGAAATAGAGGAAGCCAGCGAATTTGCGTCCGCTGTGGCCGAAGCTGAAGACCAAAGCCGCAACTTGGAAGACCGCGGAGATGATCGAGAGAACGAAGACAGCGATGTAGGCGCCGTTGGGTTGGACATAACCGGCGGCAGGATTGCCGAAGACGAAGTTGTAACCGACATAGGCGGTTCCAGTGGAATCGACGAGACCAGGTCCGAGAGGGAAGAGGAAGACGCCGAGGGTGGCAAGGACTAAAACCATGCCGAGAAGAGGGAATAAACCAGAATTCTTTTTCATAAATATTATCCTTAACGTTTCTTTGAAACGAAACTATCTTACTAGTACTGACTCATTTCTTCAAGAAAGAGGTGAGTTTTTAGCCAATTTTCTTAGGAATTTATTCCTAAAACTACTTGGTGATGGTCAAGGTGACCCCGGAAGAAGACATCCCCGAGAAGGAGATGTTGTAATCGAAGGTCCCTCCGTTATTCATCAATGATTGCTTATTGTAATAATAACGAGGGAAGGAATTTTTGTACCGTTCGAAGTTGAAGACGTCGCCATTTTGGAATAAGACGGTATTCGTGGCCGTCAAAGGATTACCATCGATTCCGAGCTCAGTATCGAAGTTCAATCTTGTCGTCGCGTCAATAATCTGAACGTTACGATATTCGGGGTAATAGACGTTATAGCCGCTGGAATTGGAGTGGGCTTTCAAATAAGCGTGGTAGTTATCGAAAGTCGGAGTGCCAGTTAGATAGGCTTTGGTCGTTCCGGTAGTGCTATAGGTGATTTCGACTAAACGGGCATCGACGTGATAGGCCCTGACGCCCATCTGAGTGAATCCTTTGGGGTAATATCCGCGATAGGATTTGGCGCTATCTTGGTAATTGAGGCCTTCCATCGTGTAGAACTCAAAGAGCATATATTCGTCGAAGGCCGAACCATTGGAACCCTTAGAGGTAGGGACTAAAACGCATTGGCCAGTCTGTTGAGATGGACGGAGATAAATCTCGCATTCATCGGTGACCAAATAGGGCTTAACCCAGCCATAGAGGAATTTGCTATAGGCGTTATGATCGATGATATTGGCATCCATCATATCGACATAGCCCATCGGGCAATAGTTTTTATATTTGGCATTTCTCGAAGCGACGTAATAGTCTTCTAAGCCTAATAAGTGACCCGTTTCATGAATGAAGGTATGGGCATCGTTTTTGGAGCTGCCATAGCCATCAGAGATAAAGGAATAGGAAGCCCAGGCATAGTTATAAGGAAGATAATTCCGATTGCCATCCGCGGCCTCTTCCATCATATCGTAATCATGGAAGCAATAAGCCCATTCGGTTGTGGTGCCGGAAGAGTTATAGTCCGAAGAGTAAACTAGCCAGACTGCATCGAGCAAACGATCGCCATCTTTGTCAAAAGAGGCCAGTTTTGTCGTGTATTTTGACTTATACCAGCTGATCGCGTTCTCTAAAATCGTCCAGGTTCCCTGATAGGAATCGGGGTTAGGGCCAGAGTAGGTTTTCGAGAGATTATCAATCTCGGAAATCGTGTATCCGCAATCATACCAATCGGAGACGGTCCCATTGATATTAAGTTGGCCATAGGATGATTTGGCATAGTAAGAGGCCACGGATTCCCATCCGGTGTTCTCGCTTTTGCCAAAGAAGGTATTATAGATTCGGTTTCTGGCCCTTTCGGTGCAGACGCTTTCATCGCCTTTGACTTTCACGGGGATGACAAGGATATTCATATCCCCATGCGGGGCTAAAGTGATGTTATAGGAAGAATAATTGATGTCATAGATATCGTAAGGGGTCTCAATCGCGGGGTAATTCTCCCCATCTTCGATCTTCAAAGAGTGGGGATTGTGGTCGGAGACTTTATGGGAAGAGACCAATAATCCTTCGCTTGATCCGCCGCCGATACTAAAGAAAGAACAGCCAGAAAGGGAGATTAAAGAAAATGAAGAGGTCAATAATAAGGCAATGCGATTATTTATTTTTTTCATGCTCATTTCTCCTTTCTTTTTTCAATTCTAGCAGTTTTTTGGTAAGTGGGAGGTCATTCAATCACAACCGTGACACCTGTCTCATCCATATCGACGAAGGAAATGTCATAATCTAGGCCATCCCCATTATTGAAATACCCATCGTTATGGAAACAATTCTCATAAGCATCAAGGGTGAAATAATCATTCTCGTAGAATAAGGAAGTGTTATCCGCGGCTTTATTCATCGCGGTGAAATCCCTTTTCTTCGCGCAATCCATTAACTGCAATAGACGCCATTCCTTCTCGTGATAGGTCCGAGACTCGGTATTGCTATGGGAGACATAGGTGCATCTAGTCGGGGTGTCCACGACAGTCGGGGTGTATTGGATCTGAAGAAGCTGCCTAGTAGCCGAGATTAAGCGGGAATCGACATGATAAATCTTCACCCCAGATTCGGTGAAACCTTGTAAGCCATTGCCTGGATATGGCCCATCGACGGAGTCTTTCTTATTTAAGCCAGTCGGGGTGTAATATTCTAAAATCAGATATTCATCGAAAGCTGACTCGTTATAAGTCCCATCGGTAGGAATAACCACGCAATCGCCGCTACTTTCGAAGGGACGGATCCGTAATTCTCCTTTTTGATCGACTAAATATGGCTCAACCCAGCCCAAGGCGAATTTCGAGAAGGCATTATGGTCGCAGATATTGTTATCCATCATATCTAAAGCCCCGGCCGGACTAGAAGAACCGCTATAGTCGTAATAGTCATCTAAGCCCATCAAGTGGCCAGTCTCATGGATGAGGGTATGGGCATCGACATTTCTCCCATATCCTTCATATAAGAAGGTGTAAGAAGCCCAGGCATAGGAGCAGATCGTAGGAGAATCGACATCGGCTTCATTATCGAGTTGCCAAGAGGTGAAAGCCCAGTAAGTATCGCCGATATTGGTTCCTTGGCTATAGTAATAATACGTATAGTAATCAGGGATATCATAGATAAACCAGACGGCATCCAAGAAGCCATCTCCATCTAAGTCAAACTCACTGCAATCGGTGTTGTTTTTCTCTTTATAATCCTCTAAGGCCGCTAAGGTGAGATCTTCGATATTAGATTTATTTACCTCTGAAATCGATAATCCCGAGTCATACCAAGGCGCAACCGTCCCTTGGATATCTAATCGCCCATAAGAGGATTTGGAATAATAAGAGGAGACGGACTCCCAGCCCGTTTCATCCGCTTCGCCAAAGAAGCCTTTTTCGATTCCTTCATGGACTTGCTCATTCATGTCGGCGGAATATTGATCGTCGATATGGATGGGGATGACGAGGAGATTAACATCTCCAATCGCCTGGAGATAACGCATGCCATTGCTATAGCCCACGTCATGATAGGTCTGGTAGGATTCAAGCTTCTGCCAAGTGAAAGGGATGCTGCTTATAGAGCTAGAAGAGATCTCGCTGCTAGAGGATTCTTCGCTAGTGATAGAAGACTCCTCACTAGAAGAAATAGAGGGGATTTGACTGGAAATTTGAGGTTGTTGCCCATTACAAGCAGCCATGAAAAACATCCCGCTGAATAACATCAAGACGCTTAATTTTTTCATAGGCAAATCTCCTTTATTTTAAAAGGGGCTTTCGCCCCTAATGGATTAGAAGGCAATATTTATTGCTTCTCTCCGGCTTTCTCGTCGATCGGGTTTCCGAAATCATCGAGAAGAATGGGGTTAGGATCGTAATCGCATTGATGGGAGACCACGGTTGTCGCTAACGACAAGATGGCCACTAATCTAGAGGAGGCTAAGCCCATCCAATAGACGACGTTCCCGCTATTGGAGAAGCCATCAAAGATGGTGTAATCGGCAATTCCAGCGAAGATGAAGAAGGCCGCGGTTAAGCCACCGAAGAGGATGAACTTAAGGTTGGCGTCCCCGTCTAAGGCTTTCTTAATGTAGAAATAGATGAGAATTGCCGAGAAAATTGAGGCTAAGGCATAGAAGATCATCCCGCCATAAACATGGTTCGTCGCGTTTCTGATGGTTTGGACTACGCCATAGGAGGTGACATAAGCCCCATTGATGATAATGAGGGCGATGTGCGAGGACTCTTTTCTGAAGAAGATGTCCGCCGCCAAGAACAATGACAAGACGGCACCGATGATCATGAAGATCAGATTGATGCCCATCTCGATTTCGGCCTTATCCTTGTTCGCAAGATAATAGATAATCATCAATCCCATGAACAAGAAGACGGCAAGAGGGAATAAGGCTAGGGGGCTGAAACGCCCTTTTCTAAAAGCTTTCATTATTTTTCTCCTCCTTCCTTGGCTTTCTTATCGAGTTCTTCAATCTCGAGGAGGTATTTCTCTTTCTCCGCATCGTTGCAGAGGACCCAGTGGCCAGGGAGAATTTCCTTCAAGGTCGGTAATTGCTCGGTATAATCGTGAGCCTCGTTGGGGCGATAGACCATTCTCACACGGTTTTTCTCCGAGAGAGGATCAGGCTTAGGAATCGCCGACAATAAGGCTTTGGTGTATGGATGGAGAGGATGACGGAATAATTCGTCAGAGGTCGTTAACTCAACGAGATTACCGAAGTACATAACCGCGATTCTATCGCAGAAATACTTAACGACGGATAAGTCGTGGGCGATAAACATCATCGTCAAGCCCATCTCGGACTTAAGGTCATTCAATAAGTTGATGATCTGAGCGCGGATGGAGACGTCAAGCGCGGAGATAGGTTCGTCGCAGAGTAGGAGCTGAGGATTCATGACCAAGGCTCTAGCAATGCCGATACGCTGCCTCTGACCGCCAGAGAATTCGTGAGGGAAACGGTTGGCGTAGTCAGCAATCAAACCGACTTTCTCCAACATCTTCACGACGATCTCATGGTTCTTTGCTTTGTTGTATTGGCCTTGGATATGAAGACCTTCGGTGATGATTTCCTCAACCGTCATACGGGGGTCGAGGGAGTCAACGGGATCCTGGAAGATCATCTGGATCTCACTGGCTAACTTCGGGTCGACGTTTTTCTTATCGTATTTGATGGTACGGATAAGGTCTTTTTGGATTTGGATGCCTTCGTTAAGTTTGGCCTTAATTTCGGCGATTTCCTTGTCATATTTCGCATGGATTTCATCAATGCCATGTTCTTGTGCATCCATGCTCATCTTCTTTCTCTCTTCGATGAGGGCGATTTTCTTCGCATATTTCTCACGGATGAAAGCAACGTTTTCATCGTTGTCTTCACGAGCGGGATCATTATTCTCATCGAGTTCTAGTCTCTCTTGATAACGAATTTGTGCGATTTCGGCGTCAAGATCGGCGAAAGATTTCTTGGAGAGACGGATCTCCTCTTTTTCTTGCTCGCGGAGATAGGCGATTTTTTCCTTCGCGTGGACTCTGCTCCACTTGATTTCCTTCTCGTTCCAACGGGTGCCGCCGGTGATACGGTAGCCTTTATACCAGATGGAACCAGAGGTGACATCGTATAAGCGCATGATGCAGCGGCCAGTCGTGGTTTTGCCACATCCTGATTCGCCAACTAAGCCAAAACATTCGCCTTTCTTGATTTGGAAGGAGACGTTATGGACGGCTTTGGTCTTGTAGCCTCCGCCTAAGGAGAAGTATTGCTTAAGGTGTTCGACGGATAAGACCACTCCATCATCGACTAAGTCCTGACGGAAGGAGACTTTAAGGTATCTAATGGCCCGTTTGACGGACTGATATTCATCATTTACCTCGTCAAATCGCGCGTCTTTTTCCTTGTAGGCGGCTTTTAAGCCCGTCAAAGAATCGGTATCGCCATGCTTGATGATATCTAAGGCGCGACATTCGGCAAGATAGTCGGCATCTTTCTTAGCGGCTTCCTTATCGCCATTATTGGCTTTAATGGCGGCCTCTAAGGCGGCATCAACTTTCTTCTTACCTTCTTCGACTTCCTTTTTCAAAGCCTCTCTATAGGCTTTTTCAGCCTCTTTTAAGGCGGCTTTGGCTTCAGCGACGACAGGTTTTAATTCGGCGAGCTTCTGCTTAAGTTGGGCTTCATGCTCCTCGAGGTTTTCCTGTGGAATTACGCGTTCTTCAATCTCAGGGCGAGGGAAGACTTTCTTTTCGTTATTTTCCATCGTGGACACCTGCCTTTCTTAAAGAATTCTCGATACGGGTCGAAACAATCTTCGGCATCTCGGCTTCTGGTGCTCTTTGATCAAGGAGCCAAGAAGCGCAGTAATGGGTCTCGGAGATTTGATACATCTTCGGCTCGACACGGAAATCGATACCAAGGGCGTACTTCGATCTAAGCGCGAAAGCATCGCCCTTTGGAGGGAATAACATATTAGGTGGGGTACCGGGGATCGCTTCGAGTCTTTCCTTGGAATCGACATCAGGGATAGAGGAAAGCAAAGCCCAGGTATAAGGATGACGTGGATCATAGAAGACGTCGTTGGCGGTTCCATATTCCACGATTTTGCCGGCGTACATGACCGCGACGCGGTCCGCCATATTGGCGACGACGCCTAAATCGTGGGTAATGAAGATAACCGACATATTACGGGCGGCTTTAAGTTTGTTGATAAGCTCAAGGATCTGGGCTTGGATGGTGACATCAAGCGCGGTCGTTGGCTCGTCGCAGATAAGGATATCGGGGTCCGCGGTCAAAGCGATGGCGATGACGATTCTTTGTCTCATGCCGCCGGAGAACTCGAAGGGATATTGCTTATAGCGGCGCTCAGGATCGGGGATACCGACCTCTTTCATGATCTTAAGGGCTCTCATCTTCGCTTCTTTGTGGGTGACGCGAAGCTCAGAGACATATCTTCTTCTCTCAGAGATGAAGTTCTTATATTCGGCGATGCCGCCTTTAGAGAACATCTTCTTGAGGATTGGGGCCCGTAATTCACGGTGGCGCTTGACGATTTCGGCCTTGAATTCCTTCACGACCTTTCTCGCCTCTTTCTTCTTGTCTTTGAGAGCGACTTTGTCGGCCTTGATGATTGGCTCTAAGCGAGCTTTTTCTTCAAGATAGGCCTTTTTTGCCGCTTCTTTTTGCTCAGGAGTGGACTTTTTGTTTTTCTTGACGAACTTAAGCTCTTCCTTCGCGATTTCCAATAGACGCTTGTCATTATTGTAGGTGATAAGAGCCTCGGAGATGACGTCGTTGAACTTATGTTTGAGATGGTCTCCGTTAATGATCATGACCTCGGTGATTTGCTTGCCGATTTTCATGATGGGGTTAAGGGAGGAGAGAGGATCCTGGAAGATCATGCCGATCTTGGTGCCTCTGATACGGTGGAAATCCGCCTCGCCGATCTTGGTTAAATCCTCGCCTTCGTAGGTGACGGAACCGTTATCGATGTGGGCGTTGGCCGCCAAGATACCCATGATGGTCTTGGAGGTAACGGACTTGCCAGAGCCGGATTCACCGACGATGCAGAGGGTTTCGCCTTTGTATAAATCGAAGGCGACACCTCTGACGGCATGGACCATGCCGTTGTCGGTCTTGAAGGAAATGGAGAGGTTTCTGATAGATAAAACGGCCTCTTTGCCTTCAGGGGCATTACCAACGGTGAAGGGGTAATCAATAGTTTGATAAACTTTCTTTTCCATACTATTCATCCGCTCCTTTCAGTGATGGGTTAAACGCATCTCTTAAGCCGTTGCCGAAGAGGTTGAAGGAGATCATGATCAACATCATGACGATAGATGCCGAGATGATCATGTACGGGTGGCTGGAGATGGAGGCCTGGGCCGTCGATAAAGTGACACCGAAAGTAGTGACTTCCATCGAAATCGCGCCAGGTAATAAGTAAGAGATGGTGGCTTCGGAGAAGATGACGCTCGGGATCATGAACGCGCAGCTGGTGACGATCGTTCCGATGCCATTCGGGAGAATGTGACGGAAGATGAGTCTTGCGTCTGAAGCGCCTAAGGTTCTAGAAGCTAAGACATATTCACGGCCTTTGAAACGATAGAACTGCGATCTAGTAAGACCCGCGACGCCCATCCAGCCTGTGATACATAAGGCTAAGAGGAATACCCAGAAGTTACTCTTACCTATCAAAATGATGATCAAGGTCATCATGACAATCCATGGCATACCGCCGAGGATTTCGGTGAAACGCTCAAGGATGATGTCGACCCAACCGCCAAAGTAACCGGCTAAGGAGCCGTAAATCAAACCGATGGTCAAGTTGATGATCATGGATAAGACGCCTAAGCCAAGGGAGACGAGCAAGCCCGAGAAGACGATCTTGAAGAAGTCCCAACCATTGTTGTTGGTCCCGAAGATGTACTTCTGTGGGGCGTTGGTGGCGATAATGCCTTCTTGGTAAAGCTGACGATAAGAGGAAACCACGCAGTTTAAGGTACGGATTTCAGTCTTTAAGAGTTTGGAATAAACGTATTTTTCGGAGATGACTGACCTAATCGGGCAATATTCTTTGCCAGCCTCATTAAGGACGAGGACGCCGATGTCATCGCCATAATATTCGCCAGACTCCGGATGGCTCTTAAATTCATAAGTTCCCCATCCTTTGCCTTCGACCCAAGCCCGGAAATCACTTTCCGCGACGGCCCTGATGTGCTCGCCAAAGGCCGCGCCATAGTAGTCATAACGGAAGGAAGCATAGGTCATTTTCGACTTATAGACCTCGGTAGAGCCGTTGGAATAGACTTTCCAGGTGCTGCCATCGCTGGCGGCTAACATCGTGGTCGCATCATTAAATCCGATTTTGGAGACATCCATCGCGCCGGTTATGGAATTCGCGGTGATTTTCTCAATGAGAAGCTGAGGGAATCTTTGGACATCGCCATTGGGATCAAGGTTCTTGGTGTCGTCGTTATTGATTTCGAAACCGATTCTCGCCTTGAAGGTGGCAGGTGCGCCCTCACTCACATAACGGGGGGTGCTGATGATTTTATCGGTGATGGTGTTCTCAAGGACGATGCCAGCCTCAGGAACCGCGAAATCATCAAGAGGGATAATTTCGGCATTGCTTGTGAAATAGGCAATGACGACTGGTCTAAGCGAAGGAACGCCAGATAAGCCCTTCATCTCTTCGATACCATAGTCGGCATCAAAGGAGAGATCGTCGCTCACATCGTAGGTGAACTCTGGAGAAGCGACGATACGGCGGCTTAAGTTACCATCTTTATCGAGGTAACGTCCGGCGGCAAAGTTGAAATATCCGCCACGGCCATAGACCTTAACTTCATCGGTTAAGATGTCGGTTGTTCTTTCCGTGATGGTTTTGTCGGAGATAATCGCGTCTTCCATATAGTAATAGGTATCGGTCTTCTTGAGATCTTTATCTAACTTCTGGGCGATTTTTCCCGTGTCGGGGTCGATGATACAGTCACTGACATAGCCAGTGCCATCCATAAACCCGTTGGCGTTATCAAACCACTTTGGTGGGAGGTAGGATAAGTCAGGTTGAGCGACTTCGATATTATTTCTATCGGCGACTGGGACGATGATAGCCATCAAGATGATGACGGCTAAGATACCGGCCGCGGTGACGGATGATTTATTCTTGGCGAATCTCTTCATCGCGTCTTTCATGAAGGTGGTTGGCTTAGTTTGGAATTTGGTGTCGTGGATAGACTTATTAGTCTGCGCGTACTCAAAGTCACCGGGCTTTTCGGTGAAATTATCCGCGGTAATATTCTCTTCGAGCTCAATTTTATCCATGTTTTGCTCGGGATTTTTCTTTTTCTTGAATAATGCCATATTACTTCGAAGCCCCCATTCTGATACGAGGATCGACGATGCCGTAAGACAAATCGACCACCAAGGTCGCGGCCAAACCGATTAAGGTATAAACCGCCATGTCGGCCATAAGGACGCCATAGTCCTGCGAGTTAAGCGCGCTGACGAACAACGACCCGACACCAGGGATCTGATAGAGTTGTTCGAGGACCATCGAGCCGGATAAGATGCCGATGAATTCGGAAATGATCATTGGGACGATTGGAACCATGGAGTTCCTCATCGCGTGACGAACGATCGTCTGGGATTTGGTTAAGCCTTTAGTTCTTGCAAGAAGCAAGAATTCGCTGCTCATGACTTCGGTAAGTTCGGCTCTAGTGTAACGAGTGAAAGAAGCGATCGAGCCAAAGCACAAAGAAGCGACTGGGATGATATAGGCTTTAAAGGCTCTCACCGGGTAGGCCGCGGCCATCGCTTCCGAAGGCCAGAAGGTGGGTAACCACCCAGTTTGATAAGAGAACCAAATCAACATGAAGGAGATCAAAACGAAGGAAGGAATCGAGATGAACACCATGATGACGGTGGAAATCAAACTATCGATCCAAGTGTTTTTCTTTAAGGCGGCTAAGATACCTAAGCTTAAGCCGGCCGGGACGGAGATGATGATGGAGATAACGTTAAGACGCATGGATACGGGAAGTCTCATGGCCTCAATTTCCATCGCACTCTTACCGACCACGATCGCGGTCGAGGTGCCCCAGTTCCATTCGGTAAAGATATTCTTGAGCCAGTTAAAGTAACGGATCAAGGCGGGAACCGCCACGTAATAGTAGGTGGTTCTATTGGGGTCGTTGGTATCGACAATAACGATTTTCTCAGCGTATTGTGCGGCAACGCCCGCGTTTACTTTCAGGTAATAACCTAATCGGACTTGTTCATCCCAATAAGCCAGCTGGGCCGCCACCTGTCCACGAGGCGAGACCACCGGCATGAATTGAAGAAGAATATAAGTCAGAGAAAGAATAATGAATGTCGTAATGAAGATCAAAACGACACGTTTAAGAACATATTTCCACATGGTTCTTTCTTTGCCTTCCTTTCTTTTTATGCGGGGTTTGCTATGAAAACTAACCCCTAAACTTTGTTTATTATAGACGCAAAACCTGAGCGGTCATAGACTGGCCGCTCAGGTAAATTTTTGCAGACTAATTATTGATTAGCTGATGTAAACACCTTCTTCGATGCCAACATCGGTGACAGGAATCTGCCAGTTGAGCTGGACGGACTTCTTAGTAACTTCGCCGTTGTTGTCGGTGATGGTGTATTCGACTTCCCAGATAAGGTAGAACGCGGTGACGTCCATCTTAATGGTCTTGGCAGCGCTGTCGACTTGGCCTTGTAACCAATCGTGGTCGAAGGTCAAAGCGTAGTAAGTGGCGCCGCTATCTTCATCAACGATACCTTCGGTGACGTTAGCGCTGATCTTGACATTATAGCCAGCATATTCGCCATCGTTCATCTGGAGGTTGTGAGCATAGAACATGGTGATCGAGGAGGTCTTGTAGGTGATCATACGGTCACCTTCTTCAGTCCAAAGATCAGGGATGAGTCCACGGAAGATGGCATCGCCATTTTCGTCTTCGGAAGCAACAGCCTGACTGATTGGGGTCTGAGCTTCGCCATCGACGACGATGATGGAGCCGACGCCGGCGCTATAGAGCGCGTCGTAGGACCAGGTTAATCCATCATAGACGAGTGGGTTAACTTCAGAGACTTTGGCAGTTGGTTCGCCCCAGTTAAGACAGAAGCCCTGGGAGAGACCGTTGGAGCAGATGACGCTCATGAAGTCTAATGGGTTAAGAACGTTACCGGAGATAGCACCATCGGCGAGGTCATATTCGCCTTGGTCCATTAAGGTATAGGCATCGGTGTAGGAAGAACCGGCCTGTTTCATGTTGAGGGTGAGCTTGAATCTTGGATCGACGCTATTGAAGACGCCGGAGATGTATTTGCTCAATGTTTCGCCGATTAAGCTGATGGTCTTCTCATAACGGAAGATGTATTCGAGCTTGATTTCGGTTGGGCTGGATTCGGTGCCAGGTTCGATGTCGCCGTTAGCGACTAAGGTATCGATCGCTCTCTTGAAGAGGATCTTGGCAGCTTCGACGGAATAGCCGTTCTTATCGATTTCGGTGTAATCCTCAAGGGCGGCTTTGCCATATTCGGTCGAACGATAGGAGATACCGTTGACTGGATCGGACATATAGGCGTCGGAGAGGAAGCCACAAGCGGGGTTATGACCCATCATGTCGGCTAATTCGGCACGGTTGATGGAGAAGAAGAGGCCATCGAGGAAGTCATCATTGCTCATGATAGGCTTGACGTTCCAGGATTGCTTATCGGTGTGACGGTACATCGTGCCTTCAGGTCCGAAGTAGTAATCCCATTCATCAGAGGTACAGGAGTTGATGTTGATCTTGATAATGGTGGAGCCCAAGGTCTTGAAGGAGTTTGGCATGGCGCCGTATTCCTTAAGCTTGGTGGATGGGATGGTAACCGAGTCGAGCTGTCCTTTAAGGAATGCTTCGAAGGCTGGGTTGCTATCACCTTCATCTTCGGCGATGACCATTTCGGTCATGCCAGCGTAGTGAATCTTTTGTTCTTCAGGGAATCTGTCGTCAAGGTTGGCGTAGTATCTGTCGTTTTGCTTGAAGACCATTTCCTTGCCCTGCTCCCAATATTCAATGACATATGGGCCAGCAGAGAGGGTGTTGGTGGCGTTGTGGTAAGGATCGGTGGAACCGGTGATCTTACCGAAGTTTTTAGCACCAGAAGCAAAGCTTCCGTTAACGCCTAAACCCTTGATGAAGTCATAAGGGAGAGGCGAATAGAGGGAACCGGAGAGGTTGACCATCGCGTAGTATTGGCTGGTTGGGGTGAGGAAGGCGAAATCGAGAGAGCCTTCTTCTTCGTTGACCTGGATGCCAAGACCATTCTTTTCATAGTCTTCCCAGTTGCCACGGGTCGCTTTGGTTCCGTTCATATAAGAGGAAACGCCTTCGAAACCCTGTGAGGCAGAATAGAGGGAGGAGACACGGCTGAGGTTGCCTTCGACCAAACACTTGTATGGGGTGAGGTAATCTTCGAGCTGGATCTTTCTATTGTGGTAGGCTTTATACTCTTCAGAATCGGTGGCGAAGTTCGAAGCGTTGTAGACGTAATTCTCGTCATTGTGCTTGAGCTTGACTCTCCAATACTTGCTGTTGCCTTGTAATTTCTCAGGATCGGTGACTTCGTCGCCGAACATGCCATCAATCATGATTGGGGCATCTTCTTCCGATAATTCACCCTGCCAGACGAATCCGTCCTTGGTGTCGTTCATGGCGACGCCGAAGTAGGAGGCGGCGATCATGGAATAACGGTCGCCAACGTCAGCACCCTGGGAATCCCAGTAGTTTAAGGTACCAGAGTCGGTGTTGGTGTAGCTATGGAAGTAATTTTTCCAGGCTTCGACTGGTTCGTCAACTTGGACTTCCTTGCCATCGATGGTAACCATACCTTTGGTTGGGTCGATTCTTCCGTTTCCAACGCCGAAACCGTAGTTCTGGATGTAAGTCTTGGATGGGAGGGAGTCGACAACACGGTTAGAGAACACTTCTTTAGTGGAATCATCATAAAGAGGAATGCCGGCAATATGCTTTTGGAGGGCATATTTCTCTAAGAGGCCGGTAATTTTTGCTTTTTCGTCCGCTGAGACGGTGGAATAGTCGAAGTTGCCGTTCGCCAATGGATAGGTTTCTTCGCTCGAGCTGGCTTGTGAAGAGCTAGAGGCCTGACTGCTGGAGGAGGCTTGGCTGGATGTGCCCGGGTTATTTCCGCCGCAAGCGGCCAAGAAAGCTACTGCTATGAGTGCGAGTGGTAAACTTTTAAGTTTCATAGTTTTCATTATCCTTTCTGGGCTTGCCCGCTCGATAAATAAACTACATCTAGAGAAAATGTCAATTATTATTTTATTTACGAAGTGACTCCCCTCTTTAAAAAGAGAGGGCGAAAACTGTTAATTTCCTATGAATTTATAATTCATGAGCGAGATGTGAATTAACACATTTTTAGGGTTTTGTGTCCTATGTCGTTTTGAACGCTTTTATAAATATAAAAACTAAAAAAGAACCTGGGTAAGAAGGTTCTTAAATAATTTTAGGCGGGTTTTGCACGGAATTTTTAGGCTGCGGCCCCTTTCATTTGGTTGAAAGCAACCAAAGCCAAGATAACGCAGACGAGCAGGCAAACCGCCCCGACGATTAACACCGGCCAGACATACATTGGCTTCTTTTTTCTTTTCTCTTTCTTAGCTTGTTGGAAATCGTAAGCGGTGTCATATCTTTTTTGGTTGCCGGCTTTAAAAGATTCGCCTAAGCGATAAAAAGAATAGGCAAAGACGTCAAAGACTCCGGTTCTCCAGATAAGCATCAAACCCCCAATCCCAACCAGGGCCGCTCCAGGGATCAAAAAAGCGTTTGATAAGGTTGAAAGATTCTTATCGGGCATCAAGAAGAAATATAAAAGGACGGCGATGGCCGCGATGGCCAAGGAGGCGCCAAATGAGATGAGAATGGAAATTTTACGGTCGGTCATGTCACCAATTATCACGGATATTTTTCAAAAAGGGTATAAGAAAAAATCAAATCCCAACGACAAAAGCCTTATCTAAACAAAATAATTTAATTTTGTCCTTAATAAGATAAATCCGACTGTGTTTTGTATGATTTCTTAAATTCATATTAGTCAAATTTCCGTGCAAAACCCGCACGGATTTATACTTTTAGGCACTTAAACCACGCTAGGCGCGCCCGCCCACATCACACCTTAAAGCGCGTTTACGAGCTCGCATACGCAAAAAGAAAACTTGAAGTATTGCGTCTTTAGGGTATTTTTATAACTCGAAGAAAGGAAATGCAAAACCATGAAAAAGAAATTCATTGCAATCCTCTCAATGGGCGCGATGCTTGCTTTATCCGCTTGTGGCGGAAGCAATACTCCAGCCGGATCTTCTAGCGAAGTATCCTCCTCATCCGTTGAGAGCTCCGAACCTGAAGCATCGTCTTCAGTCGACCCAAGCGTTAAGCAAGTCATCATGACTCTTGCTCATAACGAAATCCCAGTTGGTGGTTCCTTCTTTGATAACTGCAAACCTACCGTAATGTATTACGACGGAAAAGGCGGTTCCAAAGATATGACGGAATATAAGTACAAGACCACCTTCACCATCACTAACGAGGCCCGCACCGAGACCTATGACGCCGGTGAAGTCCTCACTGTTCCTGGTAAGTACTATGCCAAGGCCGAAGCCGAATCCCGTCGTCACGAAGTCGAATTCACCGTCGTCGATGGAGAGCCTATCGAAGCGAGCGAAGGTAATGGCTACTCCGTCAAAGAGAATTTCGATGACACCTATTGGCAACCCAAATACCCATCCTTAGGAACCTTAGGCAAGGCCAAGTTCCCCTGCGTTGGCAATCCTAAGCTCTTAGTCATCCCAATCTACTTCACCAACACCAAGGAATTCAGCGAAGACGATCTAGAAAAAGTCAATCGCGCCTTCTTCGGCGAAAGCGAAGATATGAATTACTTCGAGTCTCTCGCCTCCTACTATAAGAAAGCTTCCTATGGCAAGCTCAACATCGAAGGCGTAGTCTCTGTGCCATATATGTACCCGAAAAAGGATTCGGACATCAAGAGCAGCAACGAAGTCGCGACCATCATCAACTCCGCGGTTTCTTGGCTAAAGAGCAACGGTCATATCGACCCACTCGATTATGATTCGGACGGAGATGGCTATATCGACGGCATCGATGTCGTCTATCAGACCACCATCCAGCATGATCCAGAAGGCGATAGCTCCCTCTGGTGGAACTTCACTTCCGCGACTGGCAATCAGCCAAATCTCACCAGCCCCGTTTGCTATAAATACTTCTGGTCCCGTTATGACTTTCTTGTCGACCACTATGGTTACGACATCGACTGCCATACCCTCATCCATGAAAACGGCCACTTGATGGGCGCGCCTGACTACTACTCCTATGATCGTACCGAAGGTCCTGCCGGATGCGTCGATATGATGGATATGAATGTCGGCGATCATAACGCCTACACCAAGATGAACTATAACTGGGTCTCCCCCAAATACATCGATGGCAGCGCCGATAACTTCTACATCACCCTCAATTCCTTTGCCGACACCGGCGATTGCCTAATTGTCAGAAACACTTCGGATGATCCATGGAACGAAACTCAGTTCGATGAATACCTCGTCCTTGAGTACTACACCCCAACCGGCGTCAACAAAGCCGACAGTAAGGGCTATGCCGAATGGTTAAGCGCCACCTCAAGCGATGGCAAAACCTCCGCTTATGGTCACGCTGGCACCTATGAGAAGCCAGGCTTAAAGGTCTTCCACGTCGATGCTAGGCTCTATAGCCAATACGGCACCTATGATTCAAGCACCCACAAGACCACTTCCTTAGGCTACCACTACACCGATAACGTCTTTGCTGAGCAAGTTGTCGATTTGGAAAACGGCACCTATGAAGGCGTCTCCGTCCAAGGCTTCGATAACACCCCAAGCAGATCCAAATACATCGACGAAAACGGAAAAGAACGTTCAAAGAGCCCATATTTCGAATTAGCGGCCGTCTCCCCAAGCGGACTTTCTAGCTTCGTCGGCAGCAGCTACTACAGCACGATGGGCAGCCAAGCCAACATCTTCGGCGACGAGGAGAGCGGCAATGGCGGAACCTTCTACTCCAACTACAAGATGAGAGGGCAATTCGTCAACGACCTCCTCTGGAATGATGGCTCTCGCCTCAATTGGACCTGGTCTATTGTCGAACAAGACTTCGATGAAACCGCCGAAGAGGGCACCAATTCCGGCTCCATCAAGCTCCACTTCGTCTGCACCGACTAATTCACCCATAGGAGAAACTGATTATGAAGAAAAGTTTATTAACTCTTAGTTTATTGTCTGTCCTTTCCCTCGCTGGCTGCGGCGGCGGTTCCACCCCCGCTGCCTCAAGCGAGGCCTCCAAAGAGGAATCCAGCGCCAGCGTCATCTCTTCGGAAGACGTCTCTTCCATCACCTCCGAAGAAGGCGTTCTCTGCACCAACCTCAAGGTTAAGGCCATCAACGACGTCATGTGCGTCGGCGATTCTTTCGAAATCACCGATTTCTACACCGTCACCCCAGCCGAAGCCAAGGTCTATTACGAAATCTTGACCGATAACGTCACCATCGAAGGCAACACCGCCACCGTGACTGCCGTCGGCGATTTCAAGATCCGTATCCATGCCGGCGCCAACGATAAGATTAAGAATCTTACCGGCACCGTCATCTCCGCCGCCAACAAGGCCATCCGTGAATTCGTCTCTGAGGCCGGATATGACTACATCACATCTTTAAACACCGCCGAAAACGATAGCGAAGTCATCAGAGTCGTCCATGACGAAGATTACTTCCTCTATTACGACGTCAATAACGAGGATCCCGATATCCAAGCCAATGGCTTATTGACCTTGACCCCCGATAACGGAAACATCTATCAGTTCGAGCTCAACAAGAGCGGCGCCGTCAACATCCTCCCCGGCATCATGAACGGGGCGGGTCTCTGGCACAACTACTATGGTGCCTTTGAAATGCCAATCTCCGCCACCCAAATCGAAGATGAAGTGGACGAGGAAGGCAATTTGACTGGCAACATCGTCATCAACGCCACCACCCCTGACGATTATGACATGAATAACCTCAGCACCATCGCTTATGTCTTCGGGCTTATGGATACCTTCGATGGAACCGAAAACGGAACCGACGATATCAGAAATCCGAATAACGTCTACAACATGAGCAAGCTCGTCCTCCAATATAACGAGGAAAAAGAAGAGCTCAGAGCCTATTCCTATGATAAGGATGGCGAGGCCACCGGTTTCTATTACACCTTGACAAACATCGAGGGTGCCGATACCGATCCTCACCACAATGCCTGCGTGGCCGCCGCCAAAACCGGCGAGGTTCCACCAGAAGCCTTAATCACCGAAATCAAAGACTTCTTTGCCACCGCGAAAGCCGCCGACAACTTCTCCATCAAGGCCGTTGGTAAGTGGAAGACCGTCTCCGGCGGAGAATTCACCGAAGAAGAATCCGACATCGTCGATCAGCTTGAAGCCGTCTGCTCCTCCTATAACTTAGAGGCTGTGGCCAACACCTCCGTCTATAGCGTCACCGACCTTAACGTCACCGACACCTCCGATGAGACCAAGCACGCCAAATACGTCTATCAGAAAGTAAACGACGTCTATTACAAACTCTCGAGCGAAGTCTCGAAGGGCGCGGAAGTCGTCACCGTCAAGGATACCTACACCGCCGCGGTCGAGAAATCCTTGCAAGACGCAGAAGATCTCACTTCTTCCGGCAACTTCTCCTTCTGCAAGTTAACCGACACCCTCATGGATGCCGCTAGATACTCCTCGAAGAGCGTGGTCGCCGCCAAAGATGAGGAAGAAGGCTACACCGAATTCCGTATCAATATGGAAAACGATTCCGGCGCGTTTGCCTTCGTCTTGACCGAACTCTTCCCAACCGTCAACCCAATCGCCATCGTCAACGATGACGGCTATGGCTCCATCAGCGATGACTGGTATAAGTACAACTACACCTATGTCAGCGTCTATGATGATAGCCTCAAGGTCGAAAGCTACACCAACATCGATGTCGGCTTCACCAAAGCCCGTTATTCCATCGAATTTGAAATCTACGATGTCGGCGATACCGTCGTCACCCCAGTTGAGGAATCCCTCATCAAGATCTAGTCGATAACATATGGACGACCCATCAATCTTGGGCCGTCCATATCAAACTGAAATCCTATTAATAAATGCGGATTTGATGCTATTTGCAAAAAGCGCCATATGAAAAACCGAAATCATTCGATAAAAGGCTCTTGAAAGCGCTTTCATAAAGAAAATAGTTAACATTTGATGCATTTTAGTAGAATAACAAATGCTCTAAAGAGAAAGGAAAATTAAGCACTATGAAAAAGAATCTTGCTTTAATGGGGCTTAGCCTCGCAGCGCTCGTAATGGCAGGCTGCAATGGTTCCACCCCTGCTGCCTCTTCCACACCAGCTGAAAGTTCCAGCGAAACCAGCTCAGTAGAATCTTCTTCTGAAGAAGCAATCTACGCCTCCAAGATCAACGTCAACGCCTGCCCAACCGAGGCTTACGTTGGCCAAACCATCGATTTCGAAGAAAGCGTCGTCGTCGAACCTGCCAATGCCACATGGGAAATCGTCTCCAGCGACGAAGCCATCGCTAGAGTTGATGGCCACTCTGTCACCTTCTATGATCCTGGCATCGTCACTTTGACCATCCAATCCGGCACCAAGAAGAGAAACGTCAAAGTTACCGTCGCTTCCGAAGAGGCCGTCAAAGTTCGTGCCTTCTTCTCCAACTTCGAATACAACTATCATGGCGCGGCTTATAACTATGGCGGCAAGAGACCCACTATGATCTCTGAACTCTATCACACCACCAACTACTTCTATATGCCACAAAGTGGCGGCGATCCAGCCTTTGGCTTAATCGCCCTTAAAGATGGCCAACTCTACTTCATCGAAGACTTCGACGGAGAGACCGTCACCATCAAACCTGGGGCTCAAGGACCCGCCAGCAACCTTCCATACTACTACTATCAAATGAATCCATTTGATGAAATCGATGTCACCGAAATCGTCGATGGCGTCGATGAAGATGGCATCTTCAATGACACCCTCGTCTATAAGAGCCCAACCACCAAAGATTCCAACGGCAAATATCCTGCCTACTACATCTTCGCTGGCACCGCTTGCGGCTTCAACAATGATGAGCTCTACTCTGGCATTGAATTCCGCTTCGTCATCGATGAAGAAGATGAAGAAGGCAACCCCACCACCGTCTATGCCGACGTTTATAGCGAAGGCGAAGATGTTGGCATCAGACTTGTTTGGGACATGGTTGGCAGCGCCAACAACGAAGTCTTAGATGACTATTGCGTCAACGGAGACCTCCCAGCCGCCATCGATCCAGCCGCCCTTAGAGAAGGTGCCGCTTCCTTAAGCGCCGCCAATAGCTATAAGGTCGACGTCCTTTCCCAAGTCGTCTCAGCCGACGGCACCGTCCAACAAACCATCTTCGATGCCGAAGTCTACTATGACGGCACCACCATGTATGCCGCCGATGCTACCGGCCTCCAAGCCCTCATCAAGCAAAAAGATGGCGTCTGGTACAACATCGTCAGAGACTCCGAAGTCGATGAAGAAGAAAACATCACCTACTTAGATTCCTATACCGCCACCGCCTTGGATGATGGTTTCGCCTTAGAATCCTTAAAGGCCAACCTCACCGCGGCCGATGTCAATGGAACTGAATATAGCAACGAGCAAGAAATCACCTCTGGCCAATATAAAGGCATGACCGGTTACGCCTTCGCTGCTGGTTATGAACCAGAAGACAATCCTGCCGGCTATAACAACGCCACGATGTTCGATGCCTCCATCAACTTAATTCCACAGATCGCCGGCATTGCCGCCACCATGGAAACCGTCGGATACACCTCCGAGAATAGGGCCGCCGATCCAGCCAACTTCATCGGTGCCTCCGTCTTCTTCGCCGATGTCTATATGTATGCCAACACCACTGGCTTAGCTGTCGAAATGGCTCGTAGAGTCTATAACGACGACTACTCTGCCATCCTTGGCGAATACACCTTGGAAATGGCCTTCTCGGGCTACGATACCACCGAAGTTCCAACCATCGACGAATCCTTGATCAAATATCCAGAAGTCGTCGAAGGCTAATAAGCGCTAGCTTAAAATCGAGGGTCTGACGAAAGTCAGGCCCTTTTCTTATATATTTCTTTATGGAAAATCGTTTATCCCGTAAAATAAACTCACAAGGGAATCCTTATGAAAAGCAATAAAATCCTTAGATTGTCATCTCTTCTTATTGCCGGCAGCGTTTTAGCCTCCTGCACTATTTCGTTTGGGGTCAATACCCAAGAATCAATCGAAGGAAGTTCGGCCGAGATAAGTGATGTAAGCTCTTCCAAGGAAGATATTTCTAGCGAAGCAGCTTCTTCTAGCCAAACTAGTGAGATTGGGAAAATCGACTTCTCCGCTTTTAGATTGGATGAGCACCCCACCATGACGGCTTTGGGGTGTCAGGGTTTAAAAACAACGGGCACCCAAAAGCTTTTGGTGGTTCCTGTGGTCTTTAGCGATGCGAAGACCGTCACTAGTGAAGACATCGAAAAGATCAATAAGGCCTATAACGGGGCTTCTAGCGAGGTTGGGTGGGAATCTCTATCCTCCTATTACGAAAAGAGCTCCTACGGGTCTTTAGACATCGAGGCGACGATTGCTGAACCATATGATGTTGGTATCGATACCTTAACCTTCCAGACCAACTATAATTCCGGGAACTACACCACAAGCGATTTGGCGGACGAAATCATTCAAGCCTTATCCTTAGAATACGATTTAAGCGAATATGATCAAAACGGGGATAAAATCCTCGATGGTTTCGAAATGGTCTATTTCAATGACGGAACCGAGTGGGATGGGAAAAACTCCGAACATGAGGTTTGGTGGAATTTCACGACGAGGGCCCACGTCTCTAACGCAAGCGATAAGTATTTGGCTGGCGTCTATTTCTGGAGTGAATATTCAATGATTTCCAATGGTTATTATACTCCAGATATCGACACCCACACCTTAGTCCATGAGACTGGCCATATGATGGGTTTGGATGATTATTATAGTTACGATTATGATGGCCAAATGCCTGCCGGCGGAGTCGATATGATGGATTTAAATATCGGTGACCACTGCGCCTATTCGAAAATCCTTTTCGATTGGG
>JAIKYF010000120.1 GCA_024683495.1 Bacilli bacterium | reverse complement strand
AAACACCTTTGTCTTATTGATCGGCAACATCGGCGATGGCTGCACTTGCTTCAGCGAATATGAGGCGAGCCTAGTTAAATATTGCAAAAGCGAGAATGCCCTCATCTACACCACTAAACCCGTCGAATTTGACGGAGGAAGAGAGTTATATGGCTTAAAGGTTTCCTCGGCGAGCGGCTATGAGACCATGGCCATCTTCGTCGATGGTGAGCTCAAATACCAAAGACAAAGAGAGGGCGAGCATGATGAGTGGAGCAATAACCCCACCACATTCTCCACCTGGATGAGGCAGCGCATCGACTATAGCGACATGCTTTATATCAATATCGACCAGTTCGAAACCTTGAAAGCCGAATTGCCCCAGTTCACCATCGGATGGATGAGGGCCGACTGCGGCGATTGCTCCTACGTCGAAAGGAATTTCCTCAAAACCTTCAATCTTCAAGATAGGGCCACTTCCTATGTCATCGATTGCGATGTCCCTGGCATCCGCCTCAACGAGGATGGAAGCGTCAATCAGGAAAAGTGGCAGCTATTCAAGGATGAGCATTTCCTCTCCACCGTCAATAACGAGGCTTTAGGCTATGGGACCGGCTACGTCCCGACTTGGCAGCATGTCGTCTCTGGGCAAGTCGACGATATGGAAGTCTATTTCAATGACTCGGTCACCAAAAAAGAAGATGGGACATTCTATGTCTCCCAAACCTATTGGGACGATTCTCGAAATCATGAATTCTTCAATTATCTTTCCGAAGGCACCACGACGAATATCTTGAATTTGGAAGTGCCAGAGGAAGATATCGAAACCTATGATTATCCAGGATACGGCACCTTCCATATGTGGAAGCAAGAAGCCGCGGCCAAATATCACGATAAACTCCTTAACGACTATCTGAGCTTCTATCTGAAGAAATAGTAGCAAAATCCCTCAAAAAAAGGCTGACCTCAATCAGCCTTTTAAAACGTCTTTTAAGCGGTTTTTGCACGGGATTTTGCTATTCGACTGACTTAAGGGACTCCACCATCTTGGTTTTTCTAGTCGCGAAGGCGAAGAGAAGATTGAGGATGAAGGATAAGACGAAAGTCAGGATGAAGGAGAAGATGTAAGAAGAGATATTGATGACATAGATGTAGTCGACTAACTCAACGATATTGAGGGATAAGACGGCATACATGAAGGGGAAGCCCACCGCCAAACCGGCTAAAACCCCAAGCAAGGTCAATAGCATCTTCTTCCATAAAAGGTATTGGGCGATCTCCCCTACGGAGAAGCCTAAAACCTTCAATGTCGCGATATCCCTGGTCCTCTCTTTGAAATTGAGGAGAGCGAGGTTATAAAGGACGATGGCGGCCAAAAGCATCGCGAAGATTTTGATGGCCATCGTCATGACAAGGACTCCGCTCATGACATCATTGACGGCTCTCACCCAGTCGGCTTTGGTGCTGGCTTCGTTGCAGTTAGGGATCTTCTCTAAGATGGTGGCTTTGCATTGCTCGACATCGAAACCATCGTTGATATCAAGATATGCGGAGGAGAAGGAAGTGACGTTTTTGAAATTGGGATTTTTGGTGGAGACCACTACCCCTTTAAAGAAGAAGGCCTGATAGATGGCGGAGACTTCCATCTCATAGACATTGGTCCCATTCGAGCATCTGATGGTGTCCCCCACCACTAAGCCGGTGTCGGCGGCCACTTTCTCGGAGACCGCGCATTTATCGTGGTCGAAATCCACTTTCATATGGAAGGGCTCGACCTCATCTAATAGATATAATCGCGTGGTGATGGTTTTGCCTTCCTCTTTGTCGCTTACGTCATAATTGAGGGCGGAATAGGCTTGGAAATTCTTGATGGAGCCTTCTGGGAGGACTGACAGTAGATCGCTATAGGCCTTATCTTTATCAACGTTGGCGTTATAGCCGATGGTGAGGGAAGCATCGTAGCCCATATCGAGATCATGATAGATGCCATAATAGACGGTATCCTCAATCCCGAATCCGGCGATAAGCAAGGCCGTGCAGCCCATGACCCCGGCGAAGACCATGATGGATTTAAGGGGGTCGACTCGGATATTTCTCATCGCCATTTTGAAGGAGAGGAAGAAAGTTGAGCGGGATTTGCCACGGTTTTTGGAGAAAGTCTTCTTGAATTTAGGGGGTGCGGGACGCATGCTCTCGACTGGATTCATATAGACTTCTTTTCGGCAGATAAGATAAGTCACTAAAGCGGTGAGGCCTAAGAAGATCAGGGCAGTCAAGATGGCGGGGAGGACCGGGAAGACGATTTTTATCGGCGGCAAGGCATAGAGAATTGAATACTTCTGCCCCAGGATATAAGGAATCAATAGCGGCCCGACGATCTCCCCGATGAGGATTCCGATCAAGACGACGGTGCAGGTCAAAGAGATGTAATGGAAGATGATCTCGCGTTTAGATAAGCCAATGGCCTTCAAAGTCCCTATTTGCCCTCTTTCCTTGAGGATTATCTGAGAAATGGTCGTAAGGATGACCAAAACGCCGACGAAGAAGAAGACAAAGGGAAATAGATAGGTGAATTGCTTAGCCTGGGTGACATCGTTATTGAGGGTGATGACAAAGGGCATCGTCGAGCGGTCGGAAAGAAGGACGAGGTTATTGTATTTTTCTTCATCCTCCTCTTTGGCTTTGAAATAGTCCTCGATTTTGGAAAGATAATCCTTAGGGTTCTTCCCCTCGAGGAGTTTGACAAGATATTGATTGGGGGAAGTGAAGCGGGCATCGTCTCTGGGATTGACCGTCCCATCGCCCCAATTAAGATAGGATTTGGCGGCCTTCATCATCAAGAGGACGCCGGTATCGGTATAGTTTTCTTTGAGGACCTCTAAGACGGCGTCCCTAAAGG
>JAIKYF010000096.1 GCA_024683495.1 Bacilli bacterium | reverse complement strand
TTCTTATATTGGTCGATGGTGTAGAAACGGCCAGGTACGCAATGGTTGGCGACGAAGGTGGCTTGGGATTTGTTGATGAGAGGTTGGGTCTCTAACAAATATTGAATATACTCTTTTACTTCGCGTTCGGGAAGTTCGGAGCCAGGAAGGGAGATGTTTTGGTTGATTTCCTCAACCTCGACGGGGACCTTGACGGCCTCGACTTTCAGAGGCTTCATCTCGATCTTGGTCTCTTGGGTGGCTTTCTCTTTTATCTCGACCGGAACTGGCTTTTCCTCGACTTTGGGCTCTCTAGAGGGCTCCTTAAGCGGGGCCACATAGGGCTTAGGCTCAGGGATGGGTTCGGGCTCGGGCTCGGGTTCAGGCTCAGGGATGGTCTCGGGTTCAGGCTCAGGCTCAGGCTCAGGTTCAGGCTCAGGTTCAGGCTCAGGGATTGGCTCCACCGCTTTGACGGGTTCAGGGGCTTTCTCTATGACCGGCGCCTCTTTGGGGGCCCGGTAGAGTCCTAGGCGAGCGAGTTCCTCATCGCTAAGATCCTCTAAGGAACGGATTTGGCGAGGCTCGGGCTTGCTCTCTTCCTTGATGGGCTCAGGGATGGGCTCTGGTTCAGGCTCTGGTTCAGGCTCAGGCTCAGGGATGGGTTTTGGGGCAGGCTCCTCATAGACATTGATCGGAGTCTCTTCGATGCCGCTGAAATGAGAAGCATCATTCGTCTTTTTTTCTTCGACTGGGGCTGGGGTTTCTTCCATGGCCTCGAAGATGGACATCTGCTCGGGGGCTTCGTGGCGGGCGTGGTTGGCGACTTGCTCGGCAAGGCGCTTCTCTTCGCCTCTCATCTCCACGTGCTCATCGTTATAGACGTCGATTTTGATTCTCTTGATCTCTTCGACGATATCATCGATGATGGGTCCGACCTTGTTCATGAAATAGATCAAATAGAAGGTCAAGTCGCCGGTTTTACGGGTATCTTCGATGATTTTCTTAAGTTTGTCGTTATCGATCTTTCTTTCGGCGGCGCCTAATTGTTCGGCATAGACGCTTTCTAAAGGGAGAAGATAGGCGTTGGAGGAGTTGGCGCTATGGGCGAGGGCTTGCTTAGCGAGCAAGAAGCCGGTCTCAAGATTGAATCTTTCAAATGGCAGGATGTAATTGAGGTAATAGATGCAGGCGATGGCCTTGATGGTGGCCATGTTCTTCTTTTTCGAGGTGTCATCGTTAGAGAGATAAACGAAGAAATCATTCATCAAAGGCTCGATGAAATCGAAGGGAGCGCATTCATAGTCGGGGTTATAGCGGGTCCGGTAGGATTGGATCTTCGGGTCGAAATCGCGGAGACGGTAGAAGGAAGTGAGTTCCTCTTCCCCGAGGAGCTTCATATAGCAGTCTCCTAAGAAGTTCTCGCTTGGGATGGAATTATCGTTCTTCTCTAGATAATTGACGAGAGCGTTTTTATAGGCGATGACGGGGATATGATAAGGCGAATGCTCATTGTAGGTATTGTTGAGAAGGGCCTTGACCGAAAGCTCGCTCATGCCGGAATTCTCTTTCTCGGAGACGACCTTCAGACAGGAATATAGGCGCGACTTGATTAAACTCTTGCGGGCGCTAGGCTCCTTGACGTTATCGATGAAGTTGAGGACCTTCTTCCACTTGTTCTCGAATTCGATGATCTTGCTTTCGACGCCGATCGTCATCGTGACGTAGAAAGGATAATGGTTGACGTTATCGAAATCTAAGTAGGCGCGGTTGGCTTGGCGGTAGGCGTTGATCTCTTTCCAGATCAATTCGCCAGCGGAGAAACCAAGGGTCGAATTGATCTCGGCTTTTGATAGATATTGCTCATCGGTATACTCGGTATATCGATACTCTCTTTGGGTTTTCACATCCATATGTACTTTACCTCTAAGAATATGATAAAACATTCGGCAGCATCTAACAAGTGCCAATACCAAAAAACTACTAATTTTATCCTAAATGATTACTTATTGTCCTCATCGTCGAGGGAGAGGATGGCCATGAAGGCTTCTTGAGGAACTTCGACTGAGCCGATGGCCTTCATTCTCTTTTTGCCCTGCTTTTGCTTCTCCAAAAGCTTCTTCTTTCTGGAGATATCGCCTCCATAGCATTTGGCAAGGACGTCTTTACGGACGGATTTGATGTCGGTTCTGGCCACGACTTTGCCATTGATGGCCGCCTGGACCGGGACCTCGAATTGCTGCTTCGGGATGATGTCTTTGAGTTTGGAGACGATCTGCAAACCCCGATGATAGGCATCGGGCTTATAGACGACGGTGCTGAGGGCGTCGATGACGTCCCCATTAAGGAGGATATCCATCTTCGCGAGATTGGATTCCCGGTAATCGCTTAATTCATAGTCCAAAGAGGCGTAGCCCTTGGTCTGCGATTTGAGTTTATCGAAGAAATTGAAGATGATTTCCGATAAGGGAAGATAATATTTGACGGTTTGCCTCGTGTCATCGAAATAGATGAGGTCATCATAGATGCCCCGCTTATCCTGGCAAAGCTGCATGACCGCCCCCACGTAGTCGCCAGGGGTCATGATCGAGGCTTTGACATAAGGCTCCTCGATGGATTTTATCTTGCTGACATCGGGCATTTCCGAGGGGTTATCCAAGACGATGGTCTCCCCATTGGTGAGATTGACGCGGTATTTGACGGACGGGGCCGTTAGAATGAGATCTAAATCGTATTCCCTTTCGAGCCTTTCTTGGATGACGTCCATATGGAGGAGGCCTAAGAAGCCACATCTGAAGCCAAAGCCCAAGGCTTGGGAGGATTCTGGCTCAAAAGTTAAGGAAGAATCGTTTAAAACGAGCTTTTCTAAGGCTTCTTTGAGGTCGAGGTATTTTCTCGAATCGACTGGATATAAGCCACAATAGACCATCGGGTTCATCTTCCTATATCCAGGTAAAGGGGCTTCCGCCATCTTGCTTTCCAAGGTGATGGTTTCGCCTGGGAAGACGTCTTTGATGTCTTTGATGGTCGCGGTGAGATAGCCAACATCCCCCGCTTCTAAGGAATCGACGGGGAGTTCTTTGGGGGTTCTGATGCCGATTTCCGTCACTTGGTAGGTCTTTTTGGCGGCCATAAGATGGATGCGGTCACCGACTTTGACCCTTCCTTCCTTGACTCTGATCATGACGACGACCCCACGGTAGGAATCGTAGTAAGAATCGAAGATTAAGGCTTTTAAGGGAGCCTCAGGGTCTCCTTCGGGGGCTGGGATGAGCTCGACGACTTTCTCAAGCATCTCCTTGACTCCCATGCCAGTTTTGGCCGAGACGAGGCAACAATCGCTCGTGGAGAGGCCGATGCGCGATTCTATCTCGCGTTTGGCCACTTCGACTTGGGCGCTGGGGAGGTCGATTTTATTGATGACGGGGACGACCATCAGATCATTGTCGATGGCCAGATAGACATTGGCCAAGGTCTGGGCTTCGACGCCTTGGGTGGCATCGACCACGAGCAAAGCCCCTTCGCAAGCCGCCAAGGAGCGGGAGACTTCATAATTAAAGTCCACGTGCCCCGGAGTATCGATCAAATTGAAGAGATAAGTCTCGCCGTTATCGGACTTATAGTTGACCGACACGGCGTTGAGTTTGATGGTGATCCCTCGTTCTCTTTCTAAATCCATCGAGTCGAGCATCTGCTCTTTGAGGTTTCTTTTCTCGACCGCTCCGGTCTCTTCTAAAATCCGGTCGCAAAGAGTGCTCTTACCATGGTCGATATGAGCGATGACGGAGAAGTTACGGATGTGTTTGCGGTCAAATATCATAAAATCAGCGGTTATTATACCTTAATTAAGCCTTGTCCGAATAGAAAGATTTGAGAATTCTTTCGATTTCCCCTTCTTCCCTCACGATTGAATAATTCTTCCAGGCTCTTTTGAGAATCGATTGATAATTATAACGGAGATAACGGTCGTCGATCAGCAAGGCGGCCCCGACGTCTTCTTCGCTTCTGATGAGTCGGCCAACCGCCTGCATCACTTTGTTCATGCCGGGGTTCATATAGCTATATTCGTAGCCTTTCCCGTTTTTCTCTTGGTAATAGTCCTTGATGATCTCTTTATCGTAGGAGATGGTGGGTAAACCAATCCCCACGACGGCGACCCCGATCAGGCGGTCCAAAAGGAGATCGACCCCTTCCGCGAAGCTCCCTCCGATGATGAGTAGACCCACCGAAGTGTGGTCAGGATTAGGCAAAAACCTCGATAAAAGGAGGTTTTTCTCATCATCGTTCATGCCTTTTTCCTGGATGTAGACTTGGGCGTCCTTAAACTTAAGGATCGGCTTAATCATCTCCAAGTATTCATAAGAGGGCATGAACAAAAAGTAATTCCCGAGCTTGCTATTGACGAATTCCTCAAGGGATCTCGCCACTTGCTCTAAGGTCATCTGGCGGTCTTTATATCGAGTCGATGTCGGAGAGACCAATAGCTTGAAATTCTCTTTGGGGAAGGGAGAGGGAAGCAAGAGATATGGCTCCTCATCGTGGCCGATGATCTCTTCTTGGAAGAAGGAAATCGGGGATAAGGTCGCGGAGAAGATGGAGGCTCCTTTTAAGGCGCTGAGCCTCTCAAGGACCATCTTCGAAGCGTCGGGGCAATAAAGCTGAAGAAGATAATCGTCTTTCTTCTTCTCGATATATAAAATCGTCGAATCCTTGTAGCCATCGAGGATTTTCAAAAATCTATAGACTTCCCTCGAGAAGGAATTGAGGTCTGGATCATAAGGGATTTTGTTTTTGAGGGCATTGTCGCTATGGGCCTCATCGAAAGAGGAGAGAGCCCCGAAGATCGTCGAAGGGATATCCTCTAGGCGATAGATGCCGTTAAGTAGCTCCTCATCGTAGGATTTAACTTCCTCGATGAAGGTTTTAAGGGACTTTTTCATCTTCCTTTCCTTCACGTGGACGAGGGCCTTTTTGGCTTTGAGGGCCTCAAAGACGCTTAAAGAGGAAGAATACATATTCCTCGCTCTTTCGGGAAGGTTATGGGCCTCATCGATCAAAGCGAGGCTTTTTGAGGGGTCGCTTTCTTCCCCGAAGAATCTTTCTAGATAGACCAGAGGGTCAAAAAGATAGTTATAATCGCAGATAATGAGGTCGCTATATAAACTTAGGTCAAGCTGAAGCTCAAAGGGGCACATCGCATAATGATGGGCGATGGAGAGGATCTCCTCCCGATTTATGAGGCCTAGATTAGGGAGCTCCTTTTGATAGACCATCCGGAGTTTCCCATAATAATCCTTGGCAAAGGGGCATTCCTCGGGATTGCATTGCGAGCCGAGGGATAAGCACATCTTATCTTTGGCGGTCAAGGAAGAGACGCGGCTTTTTAATCCTTTATCTAGGAGCAAAGAAGCCGCATTTTCTGCCGCTAAGCGGCCACTGCTTTTGGCCGTAAGATAGAAAATGCGGTCGATTTTCCCATTTCCGATGGCCTTATAGGCAGGATATATCGAAGAAATCGTCTTGCCAATGCCAGTCGGGGCCTCTAGAAAAAATAGCCCTCCATCTTCGGCGGATTTATAGACGCATTTCGACATCTT
>JAIKYF010000060.1 GCA_024683495.1 Bacilli bacterium | reverse complement strand
TAGAACCGATATAACCAACAATCTCTCCTTCAGGAATGTCAAAAGAAACGCCATCAACAGCGCGAATCTCCGTGTATTTACGAGAGAATAATGTGGAAATCATACCAATAAGACCTTTACCTCTTATCGGTTTACGAAATACTTTGGTGAGTTCTTGAATTTTTATCATAACTATCACCACCTGTGATGTTGTTTCATATTATAACATGTTCAATGTGTTTGACATTATGCCATCTATAACGAATGGTTTTTGTTATAATGAATCGGGAATAAATCTATGTTTAACAAAAAATCACAACAAAGAAATAGATGCCAATTATATGCTGGGCAAGGGAAGAAAGGCTATGATTGGTGGTGGCATTCTTTTACAGCCTATAACGCAAAAACAGGTGAACCACGCCCATTCTTTTTAGAATTCTTTTTAATCAATCCAAAAAGAGGTGGAGAAGAACCAGTATTTGGTCAATTAAAAGAAAATCAAGAAGTCGGTATCAAACCATCATACCTTATGATCAAAATCGGCTACTGGGGGAAAGGCGCTAAGCAACTCCATCGTTTCTTTGGCTGGAAAAAGATAAAAGTTAATTATAAAGCACCATTTTCAATAAGCGCGGATGATTGTTATTTAGATGAGTATCAAAGTAGAGGAAATATCTCCATTTCTAAAGAAGAATTGGAGAAACATCCTGAGTATATGTGCGATTATGGTTCCATTTCATGGGATTTAAAAATAGAAAAAGATATCGCTTTTAATGTTGGTTATGGAGCGGGGTGGTTGTTTAGACATCTTCAACTTTTTGAAATGTTTTGGCACGCTGAAGGAATGAAATCTAGATTCTCAGGTACAATAATCGCGGACGGTGAAGAATACATTGTTAGAAAAGAAGACAGTTATGGCTATTCCGATAAGAACTGGGGCAAAGATTTTACATCTCCTTGGGTTTGGTTATCTAGCAACAATATGGTAAGTAATATCACTAGTAAAAAACTAGAAAACAGTGTCTTTGATATCGGTGGTGGCCGTCCTAAAGTTGGATTTATTGCCTTAGAAGGCAAATTACTAAGTGCTTTCTACTATGAAGGCAAATGCTATGAATTTAATTTCTCTAAATTCTGGACAAATACTAGAACAAAATTTGATTGTTATGAAACAGATGCACACATAGTGTGGCATGTCGAACAGAAGACTTGGAATAATAAAATGATTACTGATATAACTTGTTTAAAAGAGGATATGCTTCTTGTTAATTATGAAGCCCCAAACGGAAAGAAATTACATAACCGTTTATTTAATGGCGGTAATGGTGTGGGGCGTATTCAACTATTTCATAAAGGCAAACTTATCGATGATATTAATGTCTGTAATGTTGGTTGCGAATATGGGGAATATGGACTACCGACCATCTCTTATAAAAAACGATAAGCAGGATGCATTTAGGCTGAATTAAGTCGTTCAAGAAGGGCGACTTTTTGTTGTTGTCGGAAGCCATTATATGCTTGTATATAACACGTTCTGGCTAGCCCCGTTCAGTCCACGTCGCACGATATGTGATGAAGTGAGCGAAATATAGCTGTCGTCGAAACCGTGTCCCACGAGTCGAATATGGGCCTCGTCGGAGAGAGCGAACTTCGTGCTTTTCAGGAGAATGGTCGTCGTCATGGCACAGCAAGGTTTTGTAGCCTGGTAGAATTAGTCAAAGCATAAGCAGAAGTCAATAGAATAAGCAAAACGAACTTTCTGACGACCCCATTGCAGTTAGACCAAACGTCTCATTGACTGGAGCCGCCTGCCTTTCATATAACTCGTTGATAGAATCCATAAAATCGATGATTGACATAGGTTTACCTCTAATTTAGTTCAGAATAGAACATCTAATCATAGGACTCATGCTTTATTTTCCAACCCAAATATTCTTATTAGTGGTACGTTCACGATGCGCGAAGTAAAAGAATTGGGCCATCATAAGTAAAAAATGATAAATAGATAAGAAAACGGATGCCTTTAGCGGCATCCGTTTGTAGCCATTGGTTTTATGAAAATTCCGTGCAAATCCCCACTATTCTCTATTAACAATAGCGATAAGGGAATCGATATCGAAGGGGCGGATAACCTTCTTGTCTTGGCTAGAATACTCTCTATCAAAGACGATGTCGGCATCTTCTGGGTCTTTGACTAATTCGCCTGAGCAACTAAGGACGTCATATAAGCTGATGTCGAGGTAGGAATTTGAGAGATAACGACGACAAAGTTTTAGTTGTTGTCTGTCAAATAGTCTTTTTGATGCGCAGATTGAATTGACGATGACGATTTCTCTTCCTTTCAAATCGACCGCGAAACCTACATAGCCTCTCGCTTCAGCTTTAATGTTCATTTGGAATTCGATGTTTTTTGGATCCCATGGGTTGGTGTTTATTTCGGTTTTGACTTGAAGCCCTTGAATGATGGTACCTTTGGAGAAATCACTGCCGTATCCGTTGATGCCGGCAACGACATATCTATATCCAAGTTCTAATAATCCGTTGATATCGAGATCTTGGTATTCGGTTCCATGGGTGGAAGTATCATCGCCCGAACAAAGAGCGGCGCCTCTGATGGGGTTATAAAAATAGGTTCGCCATGAAAGCACTCGAACATCATCGGAAGAACCTTCTTCCTCATCCTCCTGTAAGCAACCTAGTGAAGCATCGATATCCCTAGGTCCATCCCAATGGCAGAATGTACGGATGTAGTTGCCGGTAAATTTGATGCGGCTGCCACTAGGTAAGACATCCACCCCTTTATTGGTGGCATCGGTAGTTAAAGGGATAGCAATCTTTTTGAATTCCTCGGAAACATAGATTTTCCCGAGTTTTGTAGCGAGTTTGAAATGCTCAAGGATAGAGGATTTGAGCAAATTTCTAACGATGTGTTTCGTTTCTTCGCTTAGAGTGGATTTACGGTAAGCGGCTTCTTCCTCAGTTTCGGTATAGGTGCGGTTTATACCATGGCTTCTATAAGTGAAAGTACGGGGTTTACCCTTTTCATCGCCATTGATGGTTTGATATATCTGCAACAAAACAGAAAAGTTTTTGTTAGTAAGCATATTCATTACGACATGGATTTCGTCTTTGTCGCAACGGGAAAGTAAAAACACGAGATTTCTTTCTAATAACGATCCATGTTTAGATAAGTATTCGGCCGCTTCGATCGGACCATCTTTTTCCAAAATAAGGTGGAATTGCCTATATTCTGAGTCGGAGTTATCTTCTTTTCCTTTTACCCCGGTCATGACTTTGACCATTTTGTTATATAGCTTGGCTTGTCTTTTCGATAAGGGACAATCTTTAATCTTAGGCAAAGCGGCGAGGATAATTTCCTTGGCCTCGAGATCATCTTCGTCTGTTGGATCAAAATCAAAAGTGGAGTGCTCGCCAAAAGAATCAAGAGAGAATTTGACTAAATCCTTCTTGTCTAATCTAGAGGCAAGATCAGGGAATTGGGGAAGGAGAAGGAAAATATTGTCCTTGCAGGCAATTGTCTTATTTTTATCTAAGTATCCTTCTTGAGCGAGAATGAGGAAACGCTCTTTTTCTTCATAGGACAAAGGACGTTTATAGGCGAGAAAGTTGTCCATGGTTTGATGGAGGACCTTATCGGCTTCTTCCTCAAAGATGACGCGGTAGCGGCGAAGCTTTATTTCATCTCCGACGACATATTTCTTGGGAAGAGCCTTTTTGAATAATTCGACTCTTTTAATTCCCGTTCCGTATCCAAGAATATAGGAAACAACCTGCTCTAAAAGCAACTCGCCGCAGGAGAAATATTTGGTATCCTGTGGCGATTCATAGAAACTAGTGGGTACGTTCAAATGAAGTAACCCATCTATTTGGATCAAAACATCCTGAGATATTTCTTCGGGATTTTCGAGTTCGACGCCGAAATTGACAAGAAGATAGGAGTTAAAATAGGCTCTTTTCTTTTCATCTTCCTCCCTTTTGTGGTCGGCCACGAAAATGAATCTTTTTTCAAGCAATAAAGTTTCTAATGCTTCATTCATATCGAAAACTCCTCCTTAAAGTAACAAAAATGAGGGTGAGGATGGACTGACTCATGATGGCCGGCGCTCTACTTAGCTGGGCTATCGATGTTGCCATCGAGCAGGAATTGCACCTGCGACCTCCGGCTTATGATCGCGGAAATAAGTGCAGCCTCTACCTCTGGGCCAGCTATAAGTGCATTTCGTGTGCTTTGGGTGAAATAAGCGTGGCCTCTAACTATCTTACCCTCGTGGGATAGTAAAACCATTTTAACATAATGTATTAAATACAACAATAAAATTGTAATTTTTATCATTTTTTCCTGCTTGTAGTTTTTTTGCCAAACAAAACACATTTCCATTGTTCTGGATGAATTCTTTTCGGCAAACGAAAATGACTACCTCAGTTAATGGATATTTTAAAATTTAGGGCGGTTTTGCAGAGGAAATTGAAGAAAATTAATTAGGTAAGGACAACGTCGGGGCAACGCTCATATCAAGAGTGTAGCCATAGTAATCAGTTGTGGTCCAGGAGTCTGGGGTGAAGAAAACATCGCCTGCCGGGTTATATTCTTCATCCTCTTCGTCGGCGAGCCATCCTTGTTTGGTGGTTAAGCCAGGATCGAAGGTGAAAAGGATGCACTTAAGAGTGTGTCCTTTTTCTAATGTATAGGTAGTAGGCTCAAAATATGCCTGATATTCATAGGTTTTATCGGCTTCTAGTTCGGTTCGCGGTAGTTGCTCTCCATAAGCATGGGCGCCAGGATTATATAAGTCAAATGTAGTATAAGTGATCATCTTCGCTTTGGTTTCTTCTTGGAGCAAACAACGATAGTATCCTTGTTTTCCAGTGTATAAATCGAACTTCTGATCATGCAATTTCTTTTCCGTTGGATAGAAATCATAAGCACCGAAGGCAGGGAAATCTTCTTCATAAGTATCCAAAAGAACCGCGCTGACTTGGAGGTTATCTCTCCCTATATCTTTTGTTTTCAAATGGAGATTAATTTCAGGAATACCATTGATTTGCATGGTATTTTCAGCTTTTCCGAGGTTGAAGGAGATAGAATTGTTATCATCTCTATCGTAATAAGCATCATTCCATTCCACGTAATAGAATTTCATGTCTTTGGAAGTAATCGTGTCCCTGCTTGGATTAGAGAGATTAATTATCTTCTTTTCTCCATCAAGGATGCTTTTATCGGAATAGAAAAGACCATCAACATTCGATTGGTAAGTTAAATCGGGGAAATTCTCGATCCCATTATCGACGCCATAAAGATAATGGCTATACCAACGATTGATAACTTCAAAGAAGGATTCCTTATAATCATCGATACTGTAGGCATAGTCGTTGTTATACATCGCCAGGTGATCGCCCTGATGAAGGACTAGTTTGGCGTTTTGCCCCGCGGATTTGAAGGTCTGATACATCAAAGTAGCATTTCTCACGGGAACATTGAAGTCATTCATCCCATGGATAATCAAGGCAGGGCAACTTGGTTTGACATTAGTTGTGTAATCTCTTTTAGCCCAGAAAGAGGTATAATCCCCGTTCGCGTTTAATTCTTCTTCATTCATATTGCGGAGGTACCCGCCATATCTATTGATGAAGTCATCACTGAGGTTTTCGTCATAAAAACGAGAGGAACAATATAAGGATAACCAAGAACAATTAGGAGAAGTGACTTGAGCGGTCCCTTGGCTATTGGTGTATTCATACCAACTGGCGATTCCGGCGGTGGGGACGATGGCTTTTAAGCCTTTAAGCCCCATGCAGGCGAGCTGATAAGCGGCGGTTCCTAAATAGGAGGCGCCCTGCGCTCCATAATTTCCATTCGAGAAAGAGGCTTTGACGGTATGGGTCCCTTCATAATCGGAGAAAGCCACCCTCTCTCCATTCAGCCAATCGATCAAGCAAGCATAGGCATGATTCTCCAAGGCGGCCCCGACGGTTTCGATGCCATCGCTGCCAAGAGTTCCATACCCACCCATATTTATGAAAGCAAAACCGCGGGTAATGAAATAATCGCAATCTTTGGCGTCTTCATAGAACAACGTCTTTTCATCATCTCCGACGGTGTAGCAGAATTCACTCTTGTCGATGGAATTATTATGAGACAAAAGATCGATTTCAGAGGTCTTTTGCCGGGTTTTTCCTTTTTGATAAAGCTCTTCGTCGCTCACCGGCGCTTTCCCTTCCATGAGATCTTCGGTATCTAAGTCGGTCTGGGAGGCTGTATAGGGAGAGAATTCGATGATGCTCGCGACTTTATAGTTATTTTCTAAGACGGCTTTCGGTAATTGGATGAAAGCTTTGGCTAAATCGTTATTTCCATCTAAATCCGTATCGTAATCAGTTTCAATATAAACGGTAAAACGGGCGATATTTGAAATCTTCGCATCATGTTCCGCGAAAGGGCGATTATTCAAATAGATTGGCTGGCATTTTCCATCCTCTATCTTAATCGTCGGATTATTGTTTTGATTAGATGATCCACAGGCGGAAATCGATGCGCAAATAAAGAGTAATGGGAGTAATGAAATCGCTTTTTTCATGGGAAATATACCTCGTTACAACTATACAAAATTCCTGGTTAATATTCTATCGCCTACTTTGCCTCGAATATCCTGCTAAGCCCTAAGCAAAACCGGATGAGAGGTGTATATGCACCTTATTCTATTTTTTATCACTGTCTGAATTAGCGAAACTATTCATTATATTCAATCCAAATTTCCCTTTTCATTACATACTTTTTACTAGATTTTGTCTATATTCTACAGTTTACCTCAAGGATATAATTTAACTATAGACGAGATGAGTTATGACTTATTTACAAAATTATATAATTACAAACTTCATCCTCCTCTGCGTGGCCTTGGTCATGAGTGTGATGGCCATTCAGAAACGCAAGGAACATAGAAGGATCAGCATGTATATCTTGCTGATTATGGGAACGACGGTCCTGTTGAGTATCCTTGAAGGAATTCAGCTGGTCTTCCAAGATGAGATGAGGAACATTTTCCTTTCTGTTTTGAATTCCTGTATTTGTTATGTTCTCCGGCCTCTTTGTCCCTTATTATTTATCTTCCTTAGCCATCGTCAAACTAAGAAAATCTGGAACTACATTCTTTTAATTCCGATCGCGATTTGCACGCTAATTTACATAATTCCCTTGATTCCCGGATGTGAATCTATCGTCTTCACTTTTGGGGTTAGCCGTAATTCGGATGCGATTGTCTTCTATGAAGGCAATACCATCCTTAGATATACCTCTCATATTGTCTCTGCCATTTATTTAGCGTATTTGACCGTCGCTTCTTTATTGATGCTTAATAAGAGGCACATATTTAGGGCCTTATCCATTTTGATCTGCGACGCGGTGACGATTGTAGCGGTGATTATCGAGACCTTCTTTAATTTGAATGGCGAAATCCATATTGTTAATTCGGCAATCGCCATATCAACTGTCTTCTACTATTTGTTTATACATACCGAGAAGAATCAATATGATGTTCTGACTGGCTTATATAATCGTGCGGTTTATTACATCGACATCGAAAAATTGAAGAATGATATCACCGCGATTATCCAGATAGATATGAACGCCCTTAAATATTGGAACGATACTTTCGGGCATGAGGAAGGCGACAAAGGGTTAAAGACCATCGCCGACGCGATCACTTCGAGCTGCACTTACTATATGTATGCCTACCGCGTAGGTGGAGATGAATTCATCATTGTCGTTGAAAAAGAAAGCGAAGAGACTGTCATAGAGGCCATCAAGAAACTAAAGAAATATATGGAAGGCACTAAATTCCGCTGCTCGGTTGGCTATTGCTACCGCCATCAGCTTGATAATATCGGGGTCAACGAAATGCTTAAGTTCGCTGAAAGGAAGATGTACGAAGATAAAGCGGAATTCTACAAAGGATCGAATATCGACCGCCGGAAAGCAGTCAACCCTGAAGGGGAGTAATACTTTATTATCTATATAGAGAAGATTAGACGTCCTGCCTAATCTTTTTTTGAGGCAATTTTTCTTTGTTTCGTCTAATAAGCGCAGATTTTGCAAAACATTTATTTTCAAGCGTATGTATATGTATATAATAGGAACAAATAATATACCGAAAGGATATAAAAGGTATGAAATATCTATCAGTTTCTGAAATTAGCGAGAAGTGGAATATCAATGAAAGAAGGGTGAGAGTTCTCATTCAAGAAGGCCGCATCGAAGGAGTGGTCAAAAATGGCCATAGATATCTGATTCCGGAGAATGCTCAGAAGCCTTTGGACCGCCGAATTAAAGGGCAAAGACTATTTGAAGATTCACCCTTGAAGGGAATGGATTTCGATTTCAAAAATTATCGTAAGCAATATCCAACTCAGGATGGGTATTTTGGCCGCTATGGGGGAAGCTTCCTTCCAAAGAATCTCCAAAAGGCCATCGATGAGGTTTATAACGGATACCTCACTATTGCGAAATCCGCGAAATTCATCGCAGAACTGCGGGAAATTAGAAAGAATTACCAAGGAAGACCCACCCCGATTTACCATTGCCAAAATCTTTCTAACTACTTTGGCAAAGTCCAGATTTATCTTAAAAGAGAAGACCTCAATCACGGCGGCGCTCATAAGCTCAATAATGCGATGGGTCAGGCCTTATTGGCAAAGTATTTAGGCAAGAAGAAACTAATTGCTGAGACCGGCGCCGGAAGTCATGGCTCCGCTGTGGCGATGGCGGCTGCCTATTTTGGCCTCGAATGCGATATTTATATGGGCGAGGTCGATATGGTCAAGCAAGCCCCAAACGTTGCGAGAATTAAAGTCTTAGGCGCAAATGTCATCCCTGTTTCATTCGGTACAAAAACCCTTAAGGAAGCAGTCGATGCCGCTTTCGAAGCGTGGAGCAAAGAGTATCATGATGCATTCTATGTCATTGGAAGCTGCGTTGGTCCGCATCCATACCCTCTAATTGTGAGAGATTTCCAAGAAATTATCGGAAGAGAAGCCAAGCAACAATTCCTTGAGATGACTGGAGAACTTCCTGATATCGTCACGGCTTGCGTTGGTGGTGGCAGTAACGCGATCGGCATGTTCGAGGCTTTCCTGGAAGAGCCGGTCAACATTGTTGGCATCGAATCCATGGGCGAAGGTCGAGAAATTGGCAAGAATAGCGCGACCATGACCTTCGGTAAGGAAATGGTCTTGCATGGATTCAACTCACTGGTCCTTCAAAAAGAAAATGGCGAAGTGGGGGATGCCTATTCCATCGCCAGCGGACTTGATTATCCTGGGGTTGGCCCAGAGCACGCCTTCCTTAAGGAAATCGGAAGGGTTCAATATGATTCAGTGACCGACGATGAAGCGGCGGAAGCCTTCTTCCTATTGTCTCGTTTAGAGGGGATTATCCCGGCGATTGAATCTAGCCATGCGGTTGCCTACGCCATTAGATGTGCGAGAAACATGAAAACTGGATCGATTCTTGTCAATCTAAGTGGTCGTGGCGACAAGGATATGGACTATATGATCGAAAAGTATCCGCATATGTTTAAATAAAACATAAGGCGGATTTGCATAGGTTTTTGGAAAGAGGGGAAAGACAATTTCCCCTTTTTGTATCATTTGAAAATCCCGGGAAGTATAATAAATCCACCTAAGGACGTGCTTATGAAAAAATTAGAACGAATTATTGTTTATTCCGTGCTCGGAGTGGTTTTCACTTTGGTCGCCATCTTCGATCTCCAGATCACCCAAGCCTTATACATGCCGACGAACATTGTCGGTAGGTTGGGCGAATTATTAGGAGAGGTCCCTCTCTACATCTTAGGAACATTCGCCGCTTTGGTATTGACCTTCTATCATCCGTCATTTGGAAAGAAGTGGGACACCGCGATTATGATAATCGGTATCATCGTAGCCGCTGGCATCAGCATATATGGCGGACATCATACCTCTAAGCTTCTTATCCGTTCCTTCGAATTATCTTTCAATACCGTGGGTAAATTATTGGTGACTATTGGCGTTGCCATCTTATCGTTCCTTGCCGCATTCCTTGGAACTAGGAAAGTCAAAGCCGAAAAGCACCATGAAGCGGTGACTTGGGCTTTGACACTTCTAATTATGGTAGTGTGTTCTTTATTAATCATGCAGGCTGGCAAAATGATCTGGTTACGGCCTCGTTACCGCACCCTTGTTGCCTTAGAGCAAGCTGGCGCCATCGATAGCGCCGCCAAATATTGGCTCCCGTTCTACCGTCCACAATTCTTCACCGCCTTTAGTAAATATAAGGTCGGCGGATCATTAGGTTTTACCCAAGAGCAGATTAACCAGGCGATGGCCACCTTACATATCAGTGAGTGGGCGAAGGAAGAGTTCTATTCTTTCCCAAGCGGGCATACGATGAATACGTTCGTTACCATCTCCATTTGTTTTTTCCCAAGATTCATGTCTCCAATCAAGAAAGAATGGCCAAAATATGCCACCATCTCTCGTGTCGTCGTTCTTCTATTCACACTCTTCGTCGCCTTTACTAGAATCCTTCGTGGCGCCCACAACGCAACAGACGTCACTGCCGGTTTAATCTTCGGCTTCGTCATCTTCGATTTAGTCTCCACCTTCTTCTATGAAAGATTCGGTAGACAGAAACTCATCCCAAAGATGGAAGCTTATGAACTCAAAAGACAGGCCCAAAACTAAAATATAGGGGTTTTGCGTGGGATTTTGTCTTAAAAATTAATATTAAAATACATGAAATACGGTGAAAGCAGCTTTGATATCGTCTATCTATTCTTCGCGATTGTTTTCGGTATCTTAATCATCGTTAAGCATAAGAACCGGGCTGGCTTACTCTTCGGAATTATGACTTTGCTCCTAGGTATTGGAGATTCATTCCACTTGGTCCCTCGCGTTATTTCATATTTTGTTGAAGACGATCTTATTTTTTGGAAAGGCTTAGGCAAATTAATCACTTCCATTACCATGACGGTTTTCTACGTGATGTTAGAAATCAGCCGCAAAGATATTGCAGGCGATAATAGAAAATGGCCACTTTGGACGATCATTGGATTATCAATCTTGAGAATTGTCCTATGTTGTTTCCCTCAAAACGAATGGTTTGTCTCCCCATCTTCATATTTATGGGGCATTATCAGGAATATTCCATTTGTCCTCATCGGTGGTCTGACGGTCTATCTATGGTTTAAAGACTTTAGAAAGAGTAAGCCATTCGAATTTATGTATTTATTTGTGGCTTTGAGTTTTGCTTTCTATTTAGTTACCGTCTTAGGTGCTTCCTATGTTCCGATGCTTGGGATGATGATGCTTCCAAAAACCATCTGCTATGTCTTGATGATAATTACCTTCTACTTATACGTCTTGAAAGAAGCCGATAAGAAAAAAGAATAAATAGGATCGCCACTGAGCGATCCTATTTATTAAGGAATTTATTTTTGAGTTTTTGAATCTTCGTCTCGTCTAATGAGCAACATTCCTTAAAGAAGGTTTCAACATCGCCATATATGTTGGCGATTTCTTTATATGTTTCGTCAAGATATGCGGTTTTTGCCTGGAAATAATCCAAAAATATCGCTTTGGATTCTTCATCTTTCTTCGCTGCTATTTCCTTATAATACAAAGGGTTTTGGTTAGTGAGGAGATAGTCTTCATAGATAGTCTCTTTATCATATCCTAAAGCGTGAAGGATTAAGGCAATAACAACGCCTGTCCGATCCTTTCCGGCAGAGCAGTGGAAGAGGATGGCATGTTTGCTATTCAATAATAAATCGAATATCTTACTCCAAACCTCTTTTCTATCCCGATGGACAAATTCACGGTAGAAGTTTGGCATATCTGGCAAAATTAGATGCTTGATTACTACTTCCTTCCGTTCGCCCTCTTTGCCTTCTAATAAAGGGAGATTGATGTTTCTAACAAAGAAGATTCTGGAATCTTTGAGCGACTTTCTTTCGCTTGGGCGCCTTAAATCAACGATCAAGCGTAGATTGTGCTCTTTTTTAAGAATTCTTTTCTCTTCTTTCGTCAATTGATAAAGGACGTCGCTTCGAAGTAGCATCCCTTGTTTAAGGCCTAAATAAGATAAATCACGAAAATTCCTCATGGATTGATTTTATCAAAAACCATGACGGTATATGTAAGATTACTTTTCGGATGGAGTCTTTTCTTCTTTTTTCTCTTTCAAGAGAACGTATTTTTGCAGCGGGAACAAAGCGATTAATTGGAACATTCCCGCCGCCATGCCGGCAATAGTGGGCGCGACCACTTCAGCTCCGACGGAATTTAAGCCATTGACGATGAGGCCCTGGAGCCAAGTGGAGATGGAAATGAGCACTAACAATACCAAAATGTAGATTACATAATGCCACCAGGGGGCATCGGATTTGAAGGTCTTCGATTTATTGAGAAAATATCCGACCGTGTTAGCGACTAAATTAGAGATGAAGAAGGGAAGGATGTACCCCCAATTGGAATGACCAACCCCGATGGTTTGCTCAGAAAAGATGATGGCTAAGAAACCGGGTAGAGGCGTGGTCCAACCTTTCATGAGAAAATACATCAGATTAACTAATCCGAGTTGGATCAGGGTTACTAAGCAGGAGACAACCAAAAATTTTATGGCTTGCCATAAGGTTTTGATGCCTTTTTTATCAGCTTTGTTATCAATTTTATCTAAAAAGGATTCTTTCTTTTCTTGCTGAGTTTTTTCTTCTTCCATGAGCCCATTCTATTTTATAGGCCATTCTAGTCAATAGCATGGAACGAAAGATTGATAATTTGTATATGTTGAGAAGTGTTTTTAAGTAAGGGGACTTAGGATAAAATTAATTCCATGGAATATAGTCTTCTCAATAACGGAATAGAAGTCACCGCCCATTATAGCGAAACATCTACTAACGAGATTTTCGTTCCTCTTTTAAAACGTCTTGGTGCCCTAAAAGAAAAGAAAGGCAATAGAATTCTAGTGCTTCTTGCGGCTCCTCCCGGCGCCGGAAAGACCACATTAGCGAATTTTTTAGAGTATCTAGGGCAAAATAGAGAAGACCTGCCCAGAGTCCAAGCTATTGGAATGGATGGCTTTCATCATTATCAGGATTATTTGCTTAGCCATGATGCGATAAGAGATGGCGAAATAATCCCAATGGTGAAAATCAAAGGAGCCCCGATTACTTTCGATCTAGATTTATTAAAATCCAGCATTGAAGGAATCAATAAAGGCACCATAAATAAGTGGCCGACATACGACCGCATTAACCATAATCCCATTGAAGGGGCGATTGACATCAAAGAAGATATTCTTATCTTGGAAGGCAATTACTTATTGCTCGATGAAGATGGATGGAGAGACATAAAGGAATATGCCGACTATACAATCTTCGTTAAAGCGGATGAGAATCTCTTACGTGATAGATTGATCGATAGAAAAATACGTTCTGGCGCAGCAAAAGAAGAAGCCATAAAGTTCGTTGATTATAGCGATATTCCAAACGTGCATTTATGTTTGGAACATTCAATGGGTGCAGACTTAATTTTAGAAATTGATAAAGACAATAATTTTTCGATTATTGAAAAATAATGGGGATTTGCCGCGAATTTTTATTTGTCGACCTTTAGATAATCATAGATTTTCGCAACTATCTCAAAACCTAATTTCTTATACATTTCCTTTGGGGTTTCTTCGTCATCGGCATGGAGGAAAATCGGGCAATCATAATAAGAGGCAATCTCTTTAATTAGATTCGAAGCCACGTATTTATTTCTATATTCTTCAATGACTAATAAGGCATCGAGGCAGATGGTGTTTTGGAAATAGTAGGAGTAGCAATAGGCAATCGCTTCTTCGCCCTTATAGACAACCCAAATATCTAGGCCGTTTTGGCCTTCAAGGATTTTATTTAAGTATCTTTTCCATCTTCTTTCGCAAAAATCTTCGCCATATTCAGGGCCATAATACCTTTTCTCGATCCTGATTAAGTCTTCAATGGCTTCTATACGTTCTTTAACTCTGACGTATCTAACAAAATCAATTTCCGGAACGATAAAGTTTTGATAGTCTTCCTTGGCCATCGTAAGTAAGGTTTCTCTTTCAAAACCCGCTTCGATCAATAAAGGCAAACTTTCCGAAGAGGAAATTTTGATGAATGATTCATTGAACTTTTCTTTGAATTCTTCGATGATGCGGAAATCGTCATCATTTAATGAATTAGCAAAGGAGAAGTTATGGTCATACATATCTTTTAGAAGTTCATCATGATATCTCACAAGTCTATCAGAACGATAGATTTCCGCTGAGAAAAGGCTGGCGAAAGATTCTTCTGAGGAAGCGATGTTATTTAATGTCTCTTTTTTCACCATATCTCTATTATATTGAAAATCTTAGGCGATTATTTCTTCACTTTCAGAGGAAAGAGTCTCTTTGCTAGATGAGGTTTCCGAAGATGTTTCTTCACTTTCGTCAATAGAGGCAGAAGATTCCTCAGTAGATGTCTGACTAGACGAGTCTTCAGGAATTGCCGTTCTATTTTGCGCATTTTTTACGCCGAAAATGGTGCCGAGCGCACCGCCGGTTACCGTCAGAGCCGACAAAACAATGATTAATGACCATAGCCGCACCCTAGATTTTGGAACGGTGCTCGGAGGAACGACATTAAGAACGAAATAAAAGTCATCAGGATTTACTTGTAATAAATCACACAAGGTGAGGAATTGGCCAATATCAGGGGAAGACGTTCCTTGTTCAAATCGGATTATTGCATTGGGAGGGGTGCCAATTTTAGCTGCAACCTGACTTTGGGTTAAGCCTTTGTTTTTTCTAAGGCGACGTAGATTGGAAGCATATTTATCGGGATCGAAAGACTTCTCTATGCAATTATTATTCTTCTTTTGAACTTTGTCATAAAGAAGACCTTCTAAGTCAAGTTCATATAAGGCAGCCAGTTTGGCCCAGATGAGCATATTAGGGGAACTTTTATCATTTTCCCATAAAGAAATAGTCTGGGTTGAGTAACCTAGATATTCGGCGACTTTCGTTTGGGAAAAGCCTAACTCTATCCTTCGTTTATAAAGAAATTCTCCATTCATGATTGATTTAGATTTTAGCACATTAGTGGATATAGAGGGGATTTTCCAAAGGAATATCTGAAATATTTGAAATTTTTCCTTCCTATCAAATATGGATAGTCACCGCTAATAAACCCCAAGCAAACAAGAAGAGAATTTATGGATAATTCATTATTCGAAAATTTTTTTGATTTTGGCAATGCCGTTTTTTATGGTTGATTGGAATATCAATTTGTTTTCTAATCGTCGAGTGGTGCTAATGTCATCTTATGGAGGTTTTTTTGATTTTAGCTGTGATTTGCACGTAATTTTTGTGATTTATAACGATGATAATTATTCGTAAATTTCAATATTTATTGAAAAAGTACAAGAGGCAAACCAAAATTAATTATCGTTTCAAAGGAGTCATCATGAATAAGAAAAATATCCTAACTCTACTCTCTTCTACCCTTGCCTTGGCCTTGGCCGGCTGCGGAAACAACAATGCATCCGCCAGCACTAGCGATTTCTCATCATCAGAAGATGTTTCTACATCCATATCATCTGGAGAAAGCTCAATAAGCGAAGAAAGCGCATCAAGCGTTGAAACTAGATGGCCAGAAGCGATCAAAAATGCGATGGTTGAAAATCTTTATGGTGTGGTTTTGCCATATGTCGATATCAATTTTGATCTCGAGGTCAATGAGGGTGTCGTAAGTCTCAACAGCAAACAAGAGCTCTATGACTACAATGACGTCCTAAATTATTCTGATGCTTTTGGTGGTGATTATGAAAAGACCGTCTATGAATATGGCATCTCCTTAGTTAAAGAGGTCCAGACCGACGAAGGCAGAAGATTCGTCGGGGTTATGATCTGCGCGGTCGATAGCGAAGGCTATTATATTTATGAAGGAGAAGTTAATCAGGGCACTTTCGTTATTAATGCCCTCGATCCATATTATTATGAGTTCCCATCCAAAGGCGTTGAATTCATCAAGGAATACGCCGAATCTGATGCCGTTATTCCTGAATACGAGGCCGGTTATTATGAAGCTGGAAATGCTGACGGAATGATCTACGTCTATGGATATGAGTGTGAAGCCTCTCTTGAAGAGGAATATGAGCAACTCCTTGTAGATAACAAATGGACGATCACCGACTTGGTTGATGAAGGCGGATATAAAATCGCCATATCCTATGACGAGAAGATTCAGCTTGATTATGGTTATAGCACCGAAACCGAATCTTTCGATATCTTCCTTTCCAAGTATGAGAAAGTTTATCAAGAGTGGCCGGCTGAAGAAGTGGCCAATGAAGTCGCTAGAATCGATCTTTCAAGTACGGCTGTAGTGTCGGCATACGAAGGAGAGGGCTATACTTACACAATCTTTGATAACACGAAAGATTTCGGGAACTTCTCGGTCTATGTCTATGGGGCTGAGGAGGATTCTCTCACTGGCTATAAGACGGTGTTAGAAAAAGCTGGCTGGAGCGTGACTTATGACCCAGATAGCTGGAATAACGCCTATTTCGCCGTTTCTTCCGATAAAACCATCACAGTCGAATTCTATTATTTCTACGATTGCGTCATCGTGACTCTTTATAGATATGATGGACCGGTTGAGTATTGGCCAAGCGGAGCGATTGCCGCGGCCTTAGCCAACCAAGACGTGAGCGAAGAATTGCCTGCTTATAATGACGCTTCCTCGTACGTGTTCATCAACGATGATGGCTTCACCCAAGTCTATGCTTATGTAGAAGAGGGCACTGAAGAAGCTGCCGTCGATGCCTATAAAAAGATATTAGTCAAAGCCGGCTTTACTCTAGAGACTGACTATAGAAATGGAGACAATATCTATGTTTCTCCACTCTTCCAGTTAAGCGTTCAGGTGTGGGCATCAGAAGGTGCGATCACCATCTATTTCGAGAAGTACGTTTATGTCACCGCGGCCTGTCTTCCAGACGATTTAATCACCTCCTTCCTCCATGAGAGGGGATGTCATGATTATGATGATTTGATTCCTCCTTTCGAAGGATACCGCTTCACCTATAGAAGCGACTACAAAGAGTCCTTCATGTGTTACTTCTTCATCGAAGGCGGCTCCGTTTCCGAAATCTTGAAAAATTTAAGTGCCAAGGGCTTTGAAACCCCATCTGAATCAGGTGGATTAGCAACATACGAATGCTATTTCTATGTGGATTCCACTAAAGAGAAGTATATCGAAGTTGACGTTGGTGACTCAGCCGTTGAAGGGATCATCGAGGTTAACGTCTATTGCCTTGGTTTCGAAGAATAATACAATTCATCAAAATAACGAAAAATGTCTGACTAAGATCAGACATTTTTCAATTTTAAGCAGGTTTTGCAAGGGATTTTATTAAATGAGGTCGAAATTTCCAGTTATTCCGTCTCTTAAAATAGACGCCTCATTTTTATGGTCGCAGGTATATAGACTAGCCTCATCGTATTCTCCGCTTAAATGATATTTCCCATTTTTGGGGAGATAGATTTGAAGCGTCCCATCCGCCAACATCTCGCCGGATACGCAATCGCTTGATAAATCACTCCCATCACTATGGAAGATTCTCTTATTTAATGTGTCTTCATAGATCTCGAACTTGGATGGGTTACTGACCGAAAGTATGTAATAGCTTCCGTCGTTATATGGGGTTGCACCTTCTCCATATAAACGGGAATCTGCCGTACATATAAGCGAATATATCAAAGTGGAGTTGTGGGGGAAGTAGATATTCGCGAGATTTGGTCGATAGAGAACTTGAACCGCGATATCGGTCCTGACGCAGAATGCCCCACACAGATATCCTAGTAAGGCTGTGTTCTTCGAATAAAGTTTATTCAAGATCGGGCCGATTGAACCATCTTTCGTTTTGAATAATACGGTGAATAAAGATTGACTATCCATCAAGAAGTTCGAAGTGTTTTCCGAATAGATATCGTTCATGATCCGTTTGATTATCGTTCCTTCAAAGAAAAGAGACAAAAGCTTTGAACTATCGACCGAGATGAAATCTTCATCTATTCCGTATAAGGCTGCGAAGATGTTTCTTAAACCAACTTGGATTTTGTCAGCAAAGATCTCTCTAGTCACTTTGACTTCCCCAGTTCCCTGACAAATGATTTTGTTGATCATGGATGAAAGAGTTCTTCCAAGAGATGGATTGACCGATTTTATTGGTAAATTATGCTTTAAGGCCGCGCTTTCTCCAGGATCGAAGAATTTCCAATCATCAATCGGATAATCACCATTGTCCCACATCGATTGATGAAGGAAATGGTAATGAGAAACCATGGATTCCCGATGTTTTTCATCAGAATGAATATCGGTTAACCTATCGGGGAAATAATAATCGGTGCCGAACCTCGCAAACCCCAAAATATAAGGGTTGACCATCGGAACTGGATCGTTGAAATTCAAGATGTTGTGGATCCCTCTATATTTATTTGCCGATAAATCGTAATCTTTCGAACTGGCTCCGGCTGGGCATTCGATGCAATAGGCATAAACATCATCTTCATCATAGATGACATTCTTTTGAGAATAGGAAGAGATGACATCGTCTTCAAGCATGGCCGCCGCCGCTAAATTAGAGACGATGGCGGAGCGGGAATATCCCGAGAACCATAATTTGACGTCTCCCGTTATTCGCTTTTCTTCGATATATTTCCCTATTTCTCCGATGACTATCGCGCCGGCTTCATTGAACCCTTGAGCATTCCCTTCTTTGCCCATGGTCACGTTGCTGGCCCATTCCCCATCATACAAGGTTCCTCTTGGATTGATGCTGATGACGGTGAAAGTCTCGTTATTAAGGGTTATCGCTTTGCTTGCCATCGCTAGACCTATCGTGTCTAATCCAGGTTGATTGAGCAAATCCTTGTTGTAGTAGCAGTTTGTGAATCCGAATTTTGAATAGATATCCGTTAGATACGATGTTTTATCTCCAGAAGTATATGGATACCAGTGGGCCAATTGAAGGGCGGCGCTGGCTAAGGCGAACTCTTCATGGAATGTCTCGTTGTCCAAAAGGAAGTATTTGTCGTTATAAAAAGTGACATGTTCCACATCGACATAGTGAAAAAATTTTTTGTCGTTATCGGTTGGAGCACAGGCCGTGGAGATGGCTGCAATCGCCGTTAAAACCACGATTTTTGATAGGCTTTTCACGTCAATAATGATAACTTATTTGTCGTAATAACGACAATTTCAAATGTATTACAATTTGAAGATCGCACAACTTAGAGAAGATAAAGGGCTTTCTCTAAAAGATGCCGCCAAGACGATGGGCATCTCTTTATTGCGGCTTTCTTTATATGAAAAAGGTGTTTATAAACCCTCTAAGAAATATCTCAAAATCCTCTCAGATTTTTATGGAGAAGAGATCTCTTTAGAAGGTGAAGATTCATATTCCTTGCCCCCAATCGTTAAAGAAAAACCATTTGATAAAGCGAGACTCAAAAAGAAAAGAATGATCTCCGGAATTATCGCTTTGTTTATGGGCGTCTTAATGGCGTCTGGAATGATTTGTTTTCAAATTGCTGTGCAAAACCCGTCTAATTTTTACGGAGAGATCTATAATCGCCTCGAGCAAAAGGTAAAAGAGCAAGGCGAATATCGTCATGAAATTATCACAGGGTTAGGTTATTATACGGTCGATATAGAGGGATCTGGCAGTGGCATTTCGACTCAATTATCTTTCTACGATGTGAATAGCCTTCTATATTTCAATGAGACGATTTATGCGATAAATAATTTAGACCCCACCTTATTGATTGAAAGATATTATTTCTTGTTTGGTGGGCACTTAGGGTCCAATTCCTATTTGTGCAATTTCAGCTTCACCGCCAGCCAAAAGTTCATCGATTGCTATTGCACCTTTGTTTATGAAGGAGGGGAGATTTCCAAAATCAGCGGATATGGAGAGATTTCCGATCACTTAGGATTGATGGATGAATCCCTCTTGATTAAGAAAATAAATACTCATATTGGTCGGGGAAGAGAAGAAATCAACTTGGCCATCAACAGTCTGCTTGGAGAAGAAACGGATTTCTATGAGGATTTCTTGCCCGCTAGAGAAAAAGGGAGATCCTCGACTTTCTGGCTTCAAGCCTATGGCATCACCGCTTGGTTTATCGGACTAATTGGTTTCTTTGCCTCTGCCTGGGTCTTCGGATTTACTCTTTTTAAGAACTATGAGCACAAACACGTAGAGAAAGAAGAACTGAGCGATGAGAAAAAGCCTTTGCCAAAAGATATCAATGTTCCCTTTGGGATTCCTGCTAAGCATGCCTTCATCGTTTTATTCGCCATCGCGGCCATAACGATTATTTCGATGCCGCTAGGGATTCTTTCTCAAATGGGAGTCGGTCTACCATCTTTCTTAGGGAATGCCAATTTCGTCAATGCTATTAGATATATACACTTGATTGCCCTCTTCCTTATCGAGATCCTGGCCTTATTCTCTTGGAAGAATGCCAGGTCATTAGCGAAAATCATCGTCAGAAACGCCTTAATTTATTTCTTTTTGGCCGCGTTTGAGACTAGCTTATTTGGAATCTTGGCTCAGTGGGGATATGAGGTCACGAGTTTCTTAGAGGGATTCATTCCCGTCAATACCGAGGGTCTATTCTTATGTCTTTCGTTAATGGCTTTCTTCTTATTTGTGGAGCCCAAATTTATCGTTGGTAGAAAGAAATATATCGCGGCCCTTTGGCATTGCATTGCGATTATCCCTCTAGCGATTCTTCTCTTGTTCACTAGATTAGGGGCCTCATATTATCTCGATTATGGGGTGAAGAAGAATATCTTCATGACGATTTGGTTCCCATCTGGCTACACCACGATGATGATTGGTTTAGCCGGTTATCTAGTCTGCACCTTCCTTTATCGAGCTTTCTTGGTTTATAAATATGGAAAAGGCGGGGCTCAAATCTATTTCTATGGGGACCGTTATAACCTAATCGAGGCTTTAATGGTGGTCTTATTCATCATCGTCTCCGCTATAGTAGATGTAAGTTTAAGCGGAAATCAGTATGCTAATTATATGGGCATCGGCTTTAATTATTGGTTCTTTGCCTTGGCGGTTCTCTTCCCGTTTCTCAAGCATGACCCCACGACCTTGCAGAATGTCGTCATCGTTAGACGTGAGGCAATAGAAGAAAAAGAAGAGATTTCACAATCCTGATGGGAGGCAGTCATGAGCGATCAATTTTCTAGATTCCGTATCCTGATTGGGGAAGATGCCCAAAAATCCCTTTTGGAAAAGAGGGTATGCGTTTTCGGCCTCGGTGGAGTGGGCGGAACCGCGGCCGAGAGTTTAGGTAGAAGTGGAATAGGTCATCTCTATTTAGTGGATGACGATGTTGTCTCATTGACTAACATCAATCGTCAGATTATCGCCACCCATAAAGATATTGGCCGTCCCAAGGTTGAAGTGATGAAGGAAAGAATCCTCTCCATTAACCCTAATATAGATATAGAAGTGAGGCAGGCCTTATATCTCCCCAAGAATGCCGAGAGCTTTGATTTATCGAAATTCGATTATGTCGTCGACGCCATCGATACCGTCTCCGCGAAGCTAGACATCATTGAAAGATGTTCTAAGTTAGGGGTCAAAGTCATCTCTGCGATGGGGTGTGGGAACAAGATGGATCCCACTAAGCTTGTCGTTAAGGATATCTATGAAACTTCCTATGACCCTTTGGCCAAGATCATGCGCTCAGAATGTAGGAAACGCGGCATCGGAAAACTTAAGGTCGTTTATTCAACCGAGAAGGCTCTTGAACCTATATTAATAGAAGAAGATAAAGAAGAACTGAAAGAAGGTAAAAAATCCATTCCCGGATCTAGCCCGTTCGTACCCCCAGTAGCAGGATATATTTTATCTAGTGAAGTCATTAAAGATCTTCTTAATTTTGATCCAAATAACAGAAAATAAAGTTCGATAAAAAGACGAAAAATAAACTTTTTAGAAAAAAATTAAAAAAATTTTAAAAAAATGTTTGACATAATATTTTAGGATGGTTATACTGATGAACCCTAGAGGGAAACAGGGCTTCAAATCCCTGACACTCTAGAGTCGAAAACCTTCGATTTTGTCGAAGTAATTCGCCGGAAAGCTAGATGCCCCGGGCTTCGCGCCTCAAAGGTCTGCTCCATTCGAAAGAAGGGAACCGATGCGATCTTGAATCTCGTCGGCAACGGTCATCACTGCCTATGGTAAACCATGAATTGTGAGGCTCCTCGAAACAAAGGGTTCGCCCGATGGAGGAAGGGGATGCCAAGGGCTCTGACATTGAGTCAGGACGCCACTGAGGAAGATACCCTCTCAGCCAGTGTTTCTGGAAAAAAGGGAACTCCGAAAAGTCTTGGAAAAGGAACATTCGGAAGCAGGGTTAAGCCGGACTTCACCGGAGGCCCTCGAGGGAATGGAAACGCCCGCCTAGTGCACTAGGGAAACGTTGCATGCTGTGGAAGGCTTCTCGCGAGAGAAGAATAATCCAGCAAAGGACAATCTCCGGTGGGAATCCTCCCCACCCTGGTAAACCAGAAAACGAAGGATGGCGGTGGAACCTCTGGCGAAACCGTCCAAGGGGTCTAGCGATAGGCTTCCGCAGCTTAGCCGTGCTGCCAGGTAGGACCTGATGATACGGATTTGGTGGAGACCAGGTATCTAGCAACGGATGCTGAGGCCCGCCAGGACGCGCTAAAGCGAAAGCTGATGTGGCGCAACGGATTCCAGACCGTTGTTCGGTAGAACCGATTGAATCAAAACTGGATGCTGGAGTGATCCTGCGAATAGGGAGAAATACCCTCAGCCCCGATGAAGTGGCTGCGGTAAACCGAAGAAACCTCTCTCCGCCAGGTAGGACGGCTAATCACCGATCACCATCTGTAGCGGTAACCACCCCCTCAACCCGGGTGGGGCGCTGCCCGTTAGCCGGTGAAACCGAAAAAAGGGAATACGAACTTGTCGGCATCCTCGTTGATGCAGGGGAGTCCGGAAACGGTTGGAAATTCATAACCAATCGGTGCCAAGAGGCTCGGCGCGCGGTAAACCGCTGGAAATGCCTCGACTGGGCCCAAACCCCAGATCGCCATGGACGCAAGTCCTTGGAGGAAGTCGTTCCACCCTGAATTGTGAAGTTGGGACGTGGCGTTAGGAACATAGGCGAATGAAGATGTAACCTATTATCCTGAGCTGAGACTTACCAAGAGGTAAGCCTAGGAAGATAAGAGCTCTTCTCACTGGTACACCAGAGAAACAAAAACTTGCCCCTGAGGGCCTTCTCCGTCAAGCGGAGCTGGTTGTAAGGAGGCGATCCTCACGGAGCGGCTGGTTGGAATCTCCCGCGTAGTAAACTACCAATTGCGCATTCCCGTCCAAGTTGGAGCTAAGGACGACGTTAAACCCTTAAGCCACAGGACACCTCGCAGTGATGCGGGGCGTTTTTTGTATCTTTTTTTGAATAAAAAATAATCGTCTTTTGCATGGGAAAATAGCAAAAATATGCATGATTTGCACGGGATTTTGATAGATTTAGCCAAATTTAAGAGCATTGAAAAGATTTTCTGATTTTTATCATCAAATCGCGACTATTTTTGTAGGGCGATAAAACAATCGTTTTATAGGTCGGCTCGTTAGGTCTATAATATGGCTACTATGGTTAATAAGATTTTTAAATTGCGCATTGCGATCCTTGTAATCGCGGTCATCGAACTCCTCTCGATTGGTTTCTTGACCCTATTCTATCTCTTGAACGTTTTTAATTTCGCGGACGTTCCTTATATCGAGTCTTACATCTTCCTAGCCTTCTTCGTCTTCATCTTGATCGACTTGATCTTCTATGTCGCCTCAATCAATAAAATCAATAAGCTCAGGACCACAAATGACATCGCCGCTTCTTCCTTGATCGGCTCCGATTTGCAAGAAGCTTATGACTTCGGTGCGATTGGCATCGTCGTCATCGGCGACAACAATATCGTTATCTGGACTAACTCCTTCATTCAGAAGAATTTCTCCGATATCGTCGACACTAACATCCTCGATTTGTCGCCCGAATTAAACGAACTGCTTGTTGGTCCGGTCAATAAGGTCGTCAATATCGAGCAAAAAGGTCGCATCTACAAAATCAAATACATCGCCGATTCGCATATCTTCATTTTCCAAGACATCACCGAGCATCAAAACTCCGTTAAATATTCCAGAGAACAGAGAACAGTTCTTGGCTTAATCCAAATTGATAACGCCAAAGACGTCGCCAGTGACACCGACGAATTGGTCGATGCCACCAACAAAATCCGCTCTCTTATCACCGAATACTTCCGCCAATATAACGTCTTAATCCGTCATATCGGCGGCGATAGATATTTCGCCGTCTGTAACTACACTTCTCTAGAACAAATGGAGAAGAATAAGTTTTCCCTTCTTGATGCCGTCCGTGATGACGGGGCCAAAGAAGGCCACCGTCTGACCTTATCAATGGGCTTCTCCTATGATATCGAAGATATCGATAAGCTCGATGAAATGGCTAGAAACGCCTATGACTTAGCTTTATCCCGTGGTGGCGACCAATGCGTCGTTTCCCAATATGGCAAGGAGAATAGATTCTTCGGCGGCAAGACAACCGCATTAGAATCCACTTCGAAAGTCAAACTTCGTTCTCTTGCCGACTCCTTGCTCGGATTAATCAAAGATTCATCCGGCGTTTATGTCATGGGCCATAAGGATATGGATATGGATGCCTTAGGCGCTTGCTTAGGCACGATGTGTATGGCGGAATTCCAAAAGAAACCTTGCCGTATCATCTATGATCCCCGCTTAGTTGAATCAAAAACTAGAGATGCTTTCTCTTCTAACTTCGAGCCAGATGTCTATAATCGAATGATTATCTCCCCAAACGAGGCGATTAAGGCCATCACTCCCGAAACTCTCTTAGTCGTCGTTGATATCTCCGTCCCAACCATGACGATGTGCCCAGAATTATTAATCGGCAGCAAGTCATATAAGACCGTTGTCATCGATCACCATAGACGTGGCAATGCCTTCCCTGAATCTCCATCTCTCTCCTATGTCGATACCGCTTCATCCTCGGCTTCGGAAATCTTCGCTGAGATGATTCATTACGCCAGCGCCAACCCACCGATCCCACTTAATCCAACTTATGCGACCTTTATGCTCTCTGGCATCTTCCTCGATTCCAACTATTTCAAAAGCAAGGTCACCGGTGCTAGAACCTTCGATGCCTGTGAAATTCTTAAGTCCTATGGGGCCGATAACTCCAAGGCCGATGACTTCCTTAAGGATGCCTATGAGGAATTCAAACTCGTCAACTCCATCGCGAATACCTTAACCTTCCCCAAATACGGCGTCGGTATCTGCATGTCCGATGATAAGTTGATGGTCGAAAGAGCCGCCTTAGCCAAGGTTGGCAATCAGATCATGTCCCTAAAAGACGTCAATGCGGTCTTCGTCATCGGCAAGACCGAAGAAAACACCGTCCGACTCTCCGCGAGAAGCGACGGAACTGTCAATGTCTCGTTATTGTGCGAGAAAATGGGTGGTGGAGGACACTTCACCTCATCCGCCTGTGCCTTTGAAAAGCAAAGCGTCGACAAGGTCTATGAGATCGTTGTCCAGACCCTTGATACATACTTAGATGATGCCCGCAACGTCAGACCGGGCGAAGGAGGAAATTAACAATGAAAGTCATTCTTTTGCAAGATGTTAAAAAAGTCGGTAAGAAAGGCGAGACCGTCAATGTCAATGATGGTTATGGCGCTAACTTCTTAATTCCCCGCAAACTCGCGGTTATCTCCACGACCGCCAACCAAGCCACTTTAGCCAAGAATAACGCTGAAGAAGAAGCTAGACAATTAGCCCTCCGCAAAGAAGCCGAAGAATTAGCCAAGCGCTTAGAAAACATCAATGTCGAATTCATCGCCAAAGTCGGTAAGGATGGCAAGATGTTTGGAACCATCTCTCCCAAAGAGATCGCCGAAGGTCTCCAAAAACAATGGAATATCACCATCGATAAGAGAAAATTCATCGACAAAACCCCCGCGAATGCCATCGGATACACCCGATTGAAGATCGAACTCTACAAGGGCAGCGCCGGTGAAGTAGTCGGCACTGTCAACGTCCACATCAGCGAGGAAAAAAATGGCTAATTTCGATTTACCATATAACACCGAAGCTGAAAAATCCGTTTTAGGCAGCATGATGGTTTCCTCCGCTGCGGCCTCAATGGGTACCTCGTCACTCATCGACGAAAACTTTTATGATCGGAAAAATCGCCTTATTTTCCAGGCGATGAACGAGCTCCACAAAAGAAACAAAACCATCGATGCCCAAACCGTCGCCGATGAATTGATAAACCTCAAGACTCTCGAAGATGCCGGAGGCAGAGAATATATCTGGGAATTAGTCGATTCCGTTATATCCGAAGATGAAATTGATCACTATATCAATATCGTGAGAGATCTTACGGTTTTTAGAAAATTCCTTCGGAAGATCGACGATATCAAAACCGAATATGCCGAGGAGAAAATCCCTGATATCGGAGAATTCATTTCTGGGAATTTGGATTCCCTCCAAATCATTGCTAACGAAAGAACCGTCGGCGGTTTTAAATCCGTCAGCACGGTCGTTGACCAAGTCAGGAACCAATTATCCAATGAGGCTAATTTCTCGAAAGGGAATGTCACCGGCATCAACACCGGTTATTCCGACTTGGATAAATATACCCATGGTTGGCAAAAAGGCGATCTTATCATCCTTGCCGCCCGTCCATCGGTCGGTAAGACGGCTTTTGCCTTGAATCTCATCCTTAACGCCGCAAAGCTTGATAAAAAGCCAGTCGCTTTCTTCTCTTGCGAAATGGCGGCCGACCAGATCATGAAGAGAATTCTCTCTTGTGAAGCCATGGTCAATGCCGATGCCATTCAGACTGGAAGATTATCTAGAAAAGACTTCGGCAATATCGATGTCGCCGTCCAAAACATCAAGCAGATGAAGGTTTATATCGATGATACCCCATCTCCATATTTAGGAGATGTCATCGCCAAGGCTCATAAATTAAAAGCCACCGAACCTGAATTGTCCTTAATCGTTCTCGACTATATCGGTTTAGTTAAGGTCGAATCCGGAAGCGGAAGAAACAATATGTCGCGTTCAGAAGAAGTCGGAAGAATTTCCGGCGGCTTAAAAGAACTCGCCCGTCAATTAAGAGTCCCGGTCATCGCTTTGTCTCAGCTTAACCGTAACGTTGACGATAATCCTAATATGAAGCCCCAGATGTCTAATTTAAGAGAATCAGGCGCTATCGAGCAAGACGCTGATATCTGCATTTTGATGTATCGTGCCGATTATCAAAAAACCAAGAAAAAAGGTGATGAAAAACCTCCGATGGAAGGGTCTGTCCAAGAAGCTTTGCTCAATGATATCGAAAGCAAAAAAGCTGAGATGGTCAAAAATGGAAACGAAGTCTCAATCACCTCTTTCAATATTGCAAAAAATAGAAACGGTAAGATTGGCGAAATCCAATTGATGTTCGAACGTAACTATTGTCGCTTCACCATGATGGACCATAACGCCCAAAATGAGGCCCGCCGTTCCAATGGCGCTGATATCTCCGAATTTGACGGGGATGATGAATGATGCTCTCTTTCCTTAATCTCGCCAGCGGATCAAAAGGCAACGCAACTTTAATATATTCGAAAAGCACTCTTTTGCTCGTAGACATGGGCATTACCAAACGTCTATTGGTGAAGGGGCTAAAAACGCTTGGAAAATCCATGTCGGATATCCAGGGCGTTTTTATTACTCATGAACATAGCGATCATATCAAAGGCATCGCTTATGTGAAGTCTTTAGATATCTATTCAAGCGAAAATACCCTGCAAACCCCCTCTAAAATTATCTATCCCTATGAAAGTATAGAGGTAGGGGACATCATAATTTCGGCCTTGTCCGTCTCTCATGATGCAGCTAATCCCCTTGGATACATATTCGAAAATGGAGATACCAAACTCGTCTATATAACGGACACCGGTTATATTTCGGATGAGAATATCGCCTTAATCAGCGGGGCGAATTATTACATATTGGAAAGCAACCACGATTTAGATATGTTGATGCATTCCCATCGTCCCATCTCTTTGAAACAGAGGATTCATTCTGATCATGGACATCTATCCAATACCGATTCGGCTTTATATCTCACCCGCTGCGTCGACGAAAATGTCAAAGCCATCTATCTCGCCCATCTTTCCGAAGAATGCAATACGCCCGAGAAAGCCATTGAGACCCATCACCATATTTACTATAAAGAAACTAATGAAATCCTTAGCAAAGCCCCACTATTTTGCCTGAAACAGCATGAAATGAGCAAAGGAGGAGACGATGATGAAGATTAGAATTCTTGTTATTGGACACCTGAAAGAAAGCTATTGGAAAGCTGCCGAAAGCGAATATCTTAAGCGTCTATTGCCTTACGCCGAAGTCTATATCGAAGAAGTGGATGATTTGCCCGCTCCTCAGAATGCCTCTTCTAAGGAAGAGACGATGATCAAAGAAAAAGAAGGTGAGAAAGTCCTTAGCAAGATAAAACCCTCAGACTTTGTCTGCACCCTTGATTTAAAGCAAAAAGAACCGACTTCTGAAGAATTCTCCATGGAGTTATTGAAGATGCTCGAAAGAGGCGGAAGTAGCCTCACCTTCGTTATCGGAGGTTCTTTGGGTTTAGGCGAAAACATCAAAAAGAGGGCGAATGCCAGCATGTCTATTTCCAAACTGACATTCACCCACCAAATGACAAGGGTGATTCTCTTAGAGCAGATTTACCGGGGATTCCGCATCGCCCGGCATGAGCCGTATCACAAATAATTAATCGATGAGGCCTAAATGCATCATCGCTTCGGCCCAGCCATCTTCATCGATATCTTCCGTGACGTAATCGGCATGCTTTTTGACTTCGTCTTTGGCGTTGCCCATCGCGACGGAGACTCCAGCGTATTGCATCATCTCCACATCATTGAAACCATCGCCGATGCATAAGGCGTTCTCGGGCTTTAAGCCATAATACTTAAGCACGGCCATGATGCCTCTAGACTTATCTGAATCGGTCGGCATGATATCAACGGCATATTCATCCCATCTCGCGGTTTTGCAGTCCTTTAAGTGAGGCAAGAAGAGGGATTCATCGAATTCGTCGCAGAAAGCGATCATCTGATAGATGACCCTATCATAGGGGATTGGGAATTTCCGAGGCTGAGGGAATCTAGTGCCGTATTTAGCGTGGGCGTCGATAACCCGATCATCAACAATGTTGATGTGGCCTTCGGATTCTTCGATGAGAGTTAAGCCAAACTTCAATCGATATGAGAATTTAATCATCGCATTGACGACTTCTTCAGGGATTGGGTGCTGATAGATGATCTTTTCGCCGATTTGGGCGCAGGCCCCGTTCATCATGACGATCCCATCTGGATGAACGATGTCCAAAATTCCAGTCTTCCTGACTAAATAATAATTTCGACCAGAACACAAGAAGACTTTGATACCCTTATTTTGGAGTTCCTTTATGGCCGCGATTGCGCTAGAAGGAACTTGATGGGTGACATGAGAGAACAAAGTGCCGTCAATGTCAGTGAACAGAATTTTGATATCTTTGGTATTCATAAACATCCTCCTTTCACAATTCTAAAGAATTGAGTATATAATTGTGTGGTAGTTTATGCTTTATCCAGAGTTTGCGCAATATGAAAATTATCCGGACCCCGATAATTCTTTAGTCAATCGCTATAAAAATGCGGCGGGTCATATCTTTTATGTCGAGCCGGGATTTTATTATGCCCTTATCGGCCTTAAGGACAAAAAATTAGATGATTACGAGAGAATCCTCGACGGCATCTATCAAGAAATCGAGGCTAATGAGAAGCTGGTCTTCACAGGAAATTACGAAACCCCCTTCATTGAAAAAGAAGGCTATATCTATCGGGAAATAACCGATATAACTGACCCCCTTCATGTTTTCGTCGAGGACAAAAGCCGCGGAAGCGACTATGGAGACTAAGATGAAAGTAGGGGTTTTAGGCTTAGGGTATATCGGTCTCGCCAACGCGGCCGTTTTAGCCACGGTTTCTAAATGTGACGTCATCGCGTATGATGTCGATGAAAAACGCATCGAACGCCTCAATAAGGGAGATTTCTACCTCGCCGAAAGAAGGCTTAACGAAGTCCTCTCCAAAACCAAGAAGAAATTGGCCTATACTTCGAATCCCGATGATTTAGAAGGCTTAGATGCCTATTTCATCTGCGTTGGTACGCCCGCTAAAGAAGATGGTTCGTGCGACTTAACGCAAGTTAACGAGGCCGTTGATTTAGTCGCAAGAAAAACCACCAAGGAAACTTATCTCGTCATCCGTTCCACCGTTGAGATTGGAACCGGCACCTCCTTAAGAGAGGATTTAGAGAAAGAAAATACCAAATTCCATGTCATATCCCTTCCGGAATTCCTTGCCGAAGGCACAGCCTATGAAGATGAGGAGAAGCCCTCTAGATTCGTCGTCGGGGTCGATGATCATGAATCATTTGATTTCATCAGATCTCTTAGAAAAGACGCCATCAATGAGGGAATTCCTTTCTACGAGATGAATCATGAATCGGCGGAACTCACCAAATATGCTTCAAATACCTTCTTAGCCGCCAAACTTTCCTTCATGAATGAGATGTCGCATTTAGCAGAAGAGACTGGGGCCGATATTACCGATGTCGCCAAAGCCGTCGGAGCCGATCCCCGTATCGGGCACTCAATGTTCAAGGTCAGCCTTGGCTATGGCGGGGCCTGCCTTCCTAAAGACGTCTCTGCTTTAGGAGAGACCTATGCCAAAAAGCTCGGCATCCCATCTTTTATGATCTCCGCGACTAGAGCCGCCAACATCCTTCAATATACCATGACAATGAAGAAGATTATGGATGAATTAGAAGGCTATCCCAATGTGAGAATCGCCATCATCGGCTTATCCTTCAAGGCTGGCATCTCCGACATCAGGAATTCCCCAATCTATGATTTGCTTGAGGCCCTTACCAAAGAAAAAGGCCTTGAATTAGCCCTTTATGATGTCTCTAAAGAGGCAAGGGAATCCTCAAAGGAACTCTATCCTGATTATCATGTCGCCGATACCATGGATGAGGCTCTAATGGATGCCGATGCCGTCCTTTTCGCGATGGATGATCCTTCCTATAAGGAAATCGAGGAAGCGTATCTCTTGAAACTCATGAGAGGAAGAACCATCTTCGATTGCCGGAATCTTTTCTCCTTATATCGTTTCAAGAATTTCAAATACATCTCGATGGGCCGTCCCATCAGAAATCCAATTAACTGATAATTCACGCGTGTGCACGCGTAAAAAAATGGCTCGACGAGGAGCCATTTTTTCGTTAATTGGATTCTTATTCCTGAGGCTGTGGCCTTAAGGAACGCATGCTCATCCACATGATACGGAAGGCGTATAACATGATGAAGAAGATCATGGCGAAGTTGGCAGTCAATGGGATGAAGCAGAGAATCATCGCCAAGACGGCTGGGGTGAACGAAGCCCAATAGGCGATCTTCTGGGATTGCCAGAAGGTGTAGGTGCGGAAGGGGTTGTTTTTGCCTCTTGTCATCAAGAAGACGACTAAGCCCATCAATAAGATGGTTCCGGCGAAGACGCCGCTCATGATGCCGGTGAATCTCCAAGCGGTGGTGACACGGGTGTTGTCGTAACCATAATTGAAGACTTTCTTCCAAGTCTCGACAATCGCGGTTCTCTTGTCGGTTTTGGTTAAATCGTAGGCATTACCAGTGAAGATATCCTTGTCGAAGATATCGACGAGATTCTTGTTTTCGAAGTTGGCATTGTTCCATTCACAATATCTATAGCCTTGGGAGGAACCGATATCTTTGCCAGAAGGAAGTTTGACCAACATGAAGTTATGTTCGCCAAGAATTAAGCAATTCTCAGGAGCCTCCTTGATGGTGGCTAATGGAGAATAGTCGGAAGTGGCATAGGCGAATAAGTCGCTGAGGTTGGCGTTGGAAATTTGGACATCCTTGACATACCAAACGCTGAAATCGCAAACGGTTTCAGTGACGGTAATCACCTTATCTGGGCTGGAAGTTGAGCTTTCGGAGACGGAACTGACAGAAACTGAACTATCGGAGACGCTTTCGGCAGAAGAGACGTCGGCGACAACCTTCGTGGTGGTTCTGGTGTGGTAATGGGCATAGTGGTCATTATAGACGGTGTCCCAGCCGCTGACCTTGAGAGCGCCATATTTGATTTCGAGCCCGATTCCATTCGAGGCGACTTCTTCATGGAAATCATGCAAGGAATTCTCGAGGTTGTATAAAGGGCTATTCAAGATGGAACTGCCATTGATGTTGAAGTAGGTGATGGAGATTGGCAAGACCGCTAAGAAGACCGATAAGACGGCGATGATAACGGCAGGATACCAACGCAATTTTCTAGCCTCAACACAAGCATCGTTTTTGATTAAGGTGGTGAGGAAGAAAAGGGAATACTTTTTGAATTTGCTCCAGAAGGAGTTCGGATTTTTATTGCCGGAATTTCCTTTTTTGGAGCTTGTAACTGGTTTTGCTTTTTTTGACATATTAAAACTCTCTAATCTTTCGCAAGGTAAACTCTACAACAATTTGTCTATTAAGACAAAGAAAAGAATTGCGATTATACAAAATAAGGGGGATTTGCACGATATTTTTTAAAAAATATTTTCTCAAAATTCCCTGAATTTTATGAAAAAATCCAAAATCGAGTTTTTTCCTATTAGGAAAATTCATTTTTTATTTGGATTTTTTCATTATCTCACTATACTTATTTTGCTCAAGAGATTGAGCATACATAGCTGGGGTCGTTCAGGTTTTGACAGGGAAGTTATCTTGCTTAAGCAGCAGTGGCGTGGTGAGCTCAAACACCAAACCAAAATAACTGACAACAAAGTTAGTCAACCTTGGATGCGTGCCAACATGGCTCGCTCCTTCGCTCGCGCCTAATTAACGGCAACCTAATGGTTTCCTCGCTCAACATAACGTAGCGGGGGCAGCAAGTTCATCTATCCATTTCGCGTCTATTGGATTTATGGGCTTAAACAGAAGACGCTAAGCGTATGGCGGGGTTAACGTCATGCGTCGAAAATCCACTAACACCGCTTCACTCCCTTGATTGTGTCATGGGGTGAGGTTAAAGAACGATGCGATCTAAACTGTAGACGTTTCTGTGGGATCTTCTTTGGACCGGGGTTCGATTCCCCGCGGCTCCACCAGCAGTATCCGAGTCCCAAGTCATAATTGACTTGGGATTTTTCGTATTTTGGGCCCAAAAAAAACGCCGACTAATATCTTACATTTTCAGGTGGTAAAATATCCTTGCTTCGGAAAAAAATGACTGGCATCCTGGCCGATCAAAGGACGAAGCAGAAACGGAATAGAACGGTTGGCCAATGGACGAAGAATCTAAAAACAACCCATCCCACGGCGTTGTATCGGAAAAACGCCAAGCAAAACCGTCGAAGGCGGGAATGATTTTAGCCATCATCTTTATCTGGCCCTTCATTTTGATTATTCTTCTAGTCTATGGCCTTTATTTGTTCTTTGTCGGTTTTCCGGAACGTAAGCAATTTAACTCTTCTCTTGTAAAACAAAAACTCGGTTTGCATTACAAGCATAGCCTGTTTAAGGATGACGCGTATGAATTGGCAAACGCCCTTCTTGAACGAGGGGCAGAGGTAGAAATCAAGCATAATGACTTTTATTACATTGTGGCGAACGGAAAGGCTTATGAATTTGGCCATGAATTGCGTTATCGAATGGAACAAGACGAAGTGAGAATCTCGTTTGACGGAGACCCTGACGTGTCGGCTTCCGACTACTTATCGTCTCTCAAAGAGTCGAATGGTATGGATACTCTTCTGCTTCTGTATGTCGAAAACTGCGTTGCTTATGATATGGAATACGATGAACCAATAGTCTTTAATGATGAGCGCTTTATCATCGGAGACAGCGTAAACGATTTTGCAGACATAATAGTGGGCCGACCGAATGTTCCGCCTGCGTTGCGAAACACGCTTGAAGTAGAGGTAAGGTTCTTTTCAAACGTCCGGAAAACCTTCCCTCGGTTAGCAACCGTAAACAATGTCGGGTATCGCCCTCATTTCGTTGTTGCTGGTACCGAGGAACAATTGGGTGTGTAGTTTCCTAAATCGGATTTGAGGGAATTTGATCAGTCGGGGAAAGCGATTGTATCGCTATGTTACTTTGAGTGCATGGACTACTCTTCTTTGAAGCCAGGCGTTGCTTTTTCCATTATGGAAGGCCCACGAGCCGTTGGCGAGGGAAGGGTTGTCGGCGAGATACGAAGGTTTGAGGGAAACTGATACACTCATAAGGTTTTTGTAATCTCGATATTGTAGCCCCGATGGCCGCCCTGTTTCTTTTTGCACCATGAATTGGAAAAACAACTCGGACAAAGAAAAATCCGCGCCTTGAAAAGCAACATCTCATCTATGAATTTTTAGCATGGGTCGACCCTCGAAGCCTAACCAGCCAAGAAACCGGACGCGGATATCGTCCAATACGGGGCGACTCCACCAAATGAGATTTGAGAAGAACTACGTCTATGTTGATGACAACGTGTTCGGATTTTCTATAAATGCCGCTGATTATTTTAAAAAGCGCTCTCGCGTTAGTATTCATTAAATTGGAGACTGGCAAAAATAATTATTAG
>JAIKYF010000049.1 GCA_024683495.1 Bacilli bacterium | reverse complement strand
GGCTATTACCCCCAAGTCGACTTCATGAATGCCGTCGATAAGTTCATGGGTGAGCCCTATAACGAGGAAAGATGGGCGAAAATGCAATCCATCCCCGTCGAGACCTTGATGAATAAGGTCATCACCTATTACCCTAATAACTCAATCTATACCCCTTTATATACCCCATTCGTCGATGAAGACGATAACCCCATCATCGATGAGAACCACCCCTTCGAATATCAATTTGAAGACGATGGGACCATCACCGGTGGGACCGACTTGAAAGTGGTGGGTATCGTTAAGCCCAAGAGCAACATCCGTTATGGCTCGCTCAAGACTGGCTTCTATTACACCGATGAATTCGTCAAGCAGTTTATCATCGATAACCTCACTTCCGAAATCTCGACCTTCATCCGCGATTATGTCGCGGCCAAAGCCCTCGAAGGTACGAAGGTCCAAGGCTATACCTCAGGCAAAGCCACCGTCGGAGGGACGACCATCACATATGGCATCTATTACGATCAGACCTTCTATAACAAAGGAGAGGAGATCACTCAGACCGTCTTCTTAGGGGATTCCTCGGGGACTGGCCTCATCGCCGCCTTGCTGGGCTCTCCGGTCTACACCTTAACGCCTCGTCACGTCGGCGGGGGAGAGACCCCATCGTCCATCAGCATCTATCCAAAATCCTTCAAGGACAAATATCTCGTCACGAACTATTTGGATAAATGGAACGGGGATGAGAACATCGTCTTAAAAGAGAAGACCATTCCTCCCTCAATGCGTGAAGAGATCAAATATGTCGATAATCTCGAGGTCATCATCGCCCTCATCAACGGCATCATCGATATCGTCACCATCGCCTTAGTGGCCTTCACCGCCCTCTCCTTAGTGGTCTCGACGGTCATGATCGCCATCATCACCTACGTCTCCGTCATGGAGAGAATCAAGGAAATCGGCGTCATCCGCTCGATGGGCGGAAGGAAAAGAGACGTCTCGCATCTATTCAACGTCGAAACCTTCATCATCGGAGGGCTGGCTGGTCTATTCGGCATCGCCCTTACCTATATATTCGAGTTCATCATGAATATCACGGTCGGCGCCATCTATAAACTTGGAATGATCGTCGATCTCACCCCGCTTACCGCAGGCATCGTCATCTTGGTCTCCATCATCTTGACTTCCATCTCTGGGCTCATCCCAGCGGCTTCGGCGGCGAGAAAAGACCCGGTCGAGGCCTTGAGAACCGAATAGAAGTACACAATCGAGAAAATCGTCTAATTTTAGGCGATTTTTTGATTTTAAGTCGGTTTTGCAGGGGATTTTGAAGATTTTCTTAATAATTGTGATATAGTTAAGCCATGAAATCCTTTAGACGCGGAATCTGGCAGAAATTCGTTTCCCTCTTCATCTTGCTCCTCGTCGTCGCCTCCTTTGTGGCGATGGGGGTCTTGTTAGTTTTAGGAATCTTATCCTCCCGCTTCGTCGTGGCCTTCACTTTCATTCTCTTCCTCATCAATCTCATGGTCATGTTATTCATCTTGAATAACGGGTCTGAAGATACCTATAAAATCTCCTGGCTTTATATCGTCGGGGCCGTCCCTTTGGTGGGCTTATTCCTCTACCTTCTTTTGGCCCATAAGCTCCGGACGAGAAAAGAAGAGAGGTCTTTGGAAAGATATTTCGACATCTTATCTAAGAGCAAGACCGAAGAGGGGGTTTTGGAGTCTTTGGAGAAGTCTCATCCGGAGGCCGCGAACATCGCCTCCTTTTTGATTGAGGGAGCCTCCTCACCCCTATTTTCCCGGTCAAAAGCCACTTATTTTTCGCCTGGCGAGAAAGTCTTGGAGGTCTTTTTGGCGAAACTAGAATCCGCCAAACACTATATCCATCTGGAGTTTTTCATCTTCGGCCCAGGCAAGGTCTATGACCGCATCATCGATATCCTTAAAAGGAAAGTCAAAGAAGGGGTCAAAGTCCGACTCCTCTATGATGATATCGGCAATCTCAATAAGACTCCCGTCCATTTCTGGAGGAAGCTCCAAAAGATGGGAATCGAGGCTAAGGTCTATCGGCATATCACCCCGATTTTCGATATCCGTCTCTCGAACCGCGACCACCGGAAAATCGCCGTGATCGATGGCCACACTTCCTTTACGGGAGGCATCAATCTCTCCGATGAATACTTCAATATCACCCATCCCTTTGGCTATTGGAAAGATAACCTCGTGATGATCGAAGGCCCAGCCACCTATGGGCTAAACGCCTTATTCTTGGCCAACTGGAAAGCCAATGTCGACCCAAAACTCGATTTGGATATCGAGGATATCGCCTACGAAAGATATTCTAGCGAGATTTCCTTCACCCCTGATCCGAGTCTTTTCGTTCAGCCCTATGGCGACATCCCCTATTCGGATGAGGCGGTAGGGGAAGCGTTCTATCTTTCCTTAATCTATAAGGCCAAACGCTATTGCTACATCACGACGCCATATCTCATCATCAATCAGAAAGTCGAGACGGCTTTGATCATCGCCGCCAAATCCGGCGTCGACGTCCGCATCATCACCCCTGGGATCCCCGATAAGAAGTCGGTTTTCGAATTGACGAGAAGAAACTATGGCCGTCTACTTAGGGCAGGGGTCAAAATCTATGAATACACCCCCGGTTTCATCCATATGAAGACTTTCGTCGTCGATGACTTATTGGCCTCGGTCGGCTCCATCAACCTCGATTATCGCTCCATGTTCCTCAATAGCGAGGTCGGAGTCTATTTCGTCGGAGGCAATATCCTTAAGGAAATCAAAGGGGATCTCATCCAAATCCTCCACGATTCGAAGGAAATCTCCTATCAGCAATACAAACTTTGGGAAAAGAAGAGAAGATTTGGCTGGGCCATCTTGCGTTTCCTAGAGCCTTTGCTCTAAAATATCCCTGTAAAGTTCTTTCTATTGAAAGAAATAGGAATAAAGAATATGAATGAGAAAATCCGCCTTAAGATCATTCCAATCGAGGGATGTTCTTTTTTGAGTCTTGAAAATGACGTCGGACTCCGCCTTTTGCTCTCTCCCTATGGGGCCTCGATTTATGAAATCACCTATCTAGAAAAGAAGATGAATGTCACTGACGTTCATCCGGAAGAATGGAAAGTTGACACCACCTATTTTGGGAAGACCGTCGGACGTATCGCCGGACGCATCAAAGACTCCACTTTAATCTATAGAGGAGAGAGATATTCCCTTATCCCTAACGAAGGAAAAAATTCCCTCCATGGAGGAAAAGAGGCCATTTCTGATAGGGATTTTACCTATGACTATGAGAAAATAGAGGGAGCCCAGAAGCTTTCTTTCCATCTCTATTCCAAAGATGGGGACAATGGCTATCCTGGCAATCTCCATCTCGTCGTCACTTATCTATTATTAGATGATAAGCCAGAATTCAGCATCCATTTCCATTCGGAAATCGATAAGGATTGCCCTTTGAATTACACCAATCACGTCTATTGGTGCTTAGGGATGAAGAACATCGAAGAGGCCACGTTGAAAATCAAGCACGATAAAGTCATGACCTATGCTGAGGATTTAATTCCTCTTGAGCTCGTCGAGCCTCTCCCCATCCTCGATTTTAGAAAAGGCAAGAAAATCAAAGAAGGGGTCTTTGACCCATCCTTAACCTCCACCAAGCTTGGGGGATACGACCATTTCTTCCATTTCGTCGATAACGATAAGGAAAACCCCGTCGTCACCTTACTTGGTGATGAGTTTAGCTTAGACATCATCACTTCCCTCCATGGGGTCCAATGCTATTCCTGCAATTTCCAAAAGAAAGTCGAATGGAATACCACTGACGACTCACTTCACGCTGGGGTCGCTCTCGAACCCGCCTATACCCCCGATGATTTCGAGGCCATGAGCCCCGTCAATCACCAAAAAGACGATTTCATCACCTATCGTTTCAAAAAGATATAGATTATAGATATTTGGAGAAAGGACAAATATGGACAATCAAGAATTCAAGAAGGTTGAGGAATCCTTCCTCGCCGAATATGGGAAGAAAGCCCCTCATCTCTTCATCTCCTATGGAAGACTCGAGATCATCGGCAACCACACCGACCATCAACATGGGCATTGCTTAGTCGCCGGATGCTCCTTAGCCATCAAAGCCGCGGTCGATAAAAACGAAAAGGAAGTCCGCGTCAATTCCTTGGGCTATGGAGGATTCTCCTTCTTAGCCACCGACTTAAAGAAAGTGGCAGGGGAAGAAGGTTCCACCATCGCTTTGACTAGGGGAGTCATGGCCTATCTTAAGGAACATGGCTATCAAGTCGGGCCCTTCAAAGCCCATATGCATAGCAATATCTTCGCCGGGGCGGGAGTTTCTAGCTCCGCCGCCTATGAACTTATGATCGGCGAAATCATGAATGCCCTCTATAACGAAGGCAAAATCGACCGTCTCACTTTAGCTAAAGCCGGCCAATACGCCGAGAACGTCTATTTTGGCAAAGGAAGCGGCCTCCTCGATCAATGCGGTTCCTCCTTTGGAGGCATCGCCTTCCTCGACTTCTCCGATTTCCAAAACGTCAAAGTCGAGCCGCTTCCTTTCCCCGAATGGGACTTAAGAATCGTCCTCGTCAACCCCGGCGCCTCCCACGCTGGCTTAAGCGATCTCTATAGCGAGATGCCCCTTGATATGAAAGAGGTGGCGAAGAAAATCTACGGCAAATCCCTCCTAAGTGAGGTCGATGAAGAAGAATTCTACGATAAGATTTATACCGCGGATAACATCTCTGAAAGAGAAAGAGGAAGAGCCCTCCATTACTTCAACGAGGATAAAAGGGTCCTCCGGGCCAAGAAGGCCTTCGAGGAAAAGAATTACCCCGAATTCCTTGAGATGATCAGAGCCACCGAACTCTCCCAAGAAGCCTTACTTAAAAACTGCATGATCCCCGGGACTTATGAAGGCTCACCCTTACAAGCCGTCAACCGGGCCAATCTCGTCCTCAAGAAAGGTGCCGCCCGCGTGATGGGCGGAGGCTTAGTCGGCTCCATCATCTGCTATATTCCACCTGAGGAATACGATTCCTTCATCGAAAAGATGAGCCAATATTACGAAAAATCCTCAATCGTCGAAGTTTCTATCCCACGTTTCGGCGCGCACGAGGTAAAATAGAAGAAATTCCAGGAGAATAACTATGAGACAATCAGGTGTTTTGATGCCCATTTCGGCTTTGCCCAACCGTTTTGGCTGTGGCGATTTTGGCAAAAAAGCCAGAGAATTCGTCGACATTTTAGAAAAAGGCGGTTTTAAAATCTGGCAGATTTTGCCCCTTAACCCCTTAGGATATGGCCATTCGCCTTATCAGCCATTTTCGAGCTTCGCGATCGAAGAGCTTTATGTAGATCTCGATGCCCTCCACGCTAGAGGACTCATTGGAAGAGTCAAATCCTTCAAGGGCGATGGCAAGAAAGTCTATTTCGAGGAAATCCGCGACTATAAAGCCAGATACCTCCGCTTAGCCTATCTTCATGAAATGAGGAAATCCCCTAGATGCCTCTCTAAATTCAAGAAAGAGCATCCTTGGGTCGAATCCTGGTCCTTGTTCATGCTCAATAAGAGAAGGAACAATCTCCAATCCTGGACTTTATGGAGCAAGAAGCAGCAGGAGATGATCAAACATCCCAAGAAGCTCACGAAGAAAGAAAAAGCCATGGCCGAATACGAGATTTGGCTCCAAAAGACCCTTTATGAGCAATGGAAACAACTAAAGAAATACGCGAACGAAAAAGGCATCCGCATCGTCGGAGACGTCCCTTTCTATGTCGGCTTCGATTCCTGCGACGTCTGGGCCAATCAGAAGACCTTCCTTCTTGATCCGAGAACCCATGAACCCACCTGGATCGCCGGCGTTCCGCCCGATTATTTCTCCGCTACCGGCCAACGCTGGGGCAACCCCATCTATAACTGGG
>JAIKYF010000042.1 GCA_024683495.1 Bacilli bacterium | reverse complement strand
TATCGCCCGGTCTCCATCTTCGTCTCTTTCTTAATAAGAAGAATCTCCTCCACAAAAGAAGAAAGAGCCCGCAAAAAGGAAGAAGATGCCAGGCAAAAAGAGCAAAAAGAAAGAGAAAGACGGCACTTAGAGGCCTCTCCCATCGAGGCCCCTAAATCCAATCCCTTCTTCGATGAGCCCATCTCTCATCCTAATGAGGCTGAGCTCTCTTCCCCGACCGAATTCCCCTCTAGAGTCGAGCGTTACCATGAGGAAATCCCTTCTCCCATCCCTGAGGATAAGCCTCATGAGCCCTCTAAAATCACCCCGAGCACGCCCATCATCCAGAATGTCGGCATCTCCGAAGCCTCCATCGATATCTCCGATGAGGAACTCCGGGAGATGGGCTTTGACCCCTCGACCATGAAGGTGGAAGCCGCCCCAAAAGAGCCCACCCCTCAGCCTACCGTCTATAAGGCCCCCGAGACCCATTACGAGAATTCTTCTTCCATCGAGACACCCCAAACCCCCTCCAGCGTCCAGAAAATCATCTCGGAACCCGCGAAGGAAGAAGTTCATCCCGAGACTCCTCTCCATGAGGATCCTTTGCCCTTATTCGAAGATAGAATCGAAGAAAAGAAGGCCGAGCCTGTCTCTAGTAGGATCGCCCCTGAGCCCGCTCCATCGAGAGTGGAGCCTCTTAGAGCCGAGCCCAATCCCATAATTCAAGAGAAGCGGGTCATCGCCCCCGAGCCTATAGCGGAAGACGATCTCCCCGATATTCAGCCTGATGATGAAGTGGCTGAACCCATTAAACCCTATGAGTTCCCGCCTTTGGATTTGCTTTTCAATCCGGTCGATGAATCCTCCAAGATGGAAGCTAGACGCCAAGAATGCGATAACCGCTGCGTTTTGATCAATAAGGCCCTCCATGACTTAAAGGCCGGGGCCCATGTCGTCAGCTACACCATCGGCCCCTCCGTCACCCGTTATGACGTTCAGACCGATCCCGACGTCTCCGTATCTTCCTTAAGCAAATACATCAAGGATATCTCCGTCCGTTTGGGCGGCGTCTCCACGAGATTCGAGGAAATCGTCAAAGGGGCGATGACTTCGGGCTTAGAGATCGCCAACACCTCGACCACGACCGTCACCATCAAGGAGATGATCGCCCATCTGCCCGAAGGCAAGAAATATTCGATGTACGTCCCATTTGGCAAATCCATCTCCGGCGATTATATCGAAGGGGACCTTTCCGAATTCCCCCATATGCTCATCGCCGGCACGACTGGCTCAGGCAAATCCATCTTCGTCCATTCCCTCTTGATGGCCCTCATCATGAGAAATAGGCCCGATGAGCTTAAGCTTTTGGTCGTCGACCCCAAGAGAGTCGAAATGGGTAAGTACCGCGATCTGCCCCATCTATTATGCCCAATCGTCAAATCGGCGACCGAGGCCAAAGTCGCCTTCAAGAAACTCGTCGATGAGATGGAACGTCGCTACGCCCTATTCGAAGAGGCCGGGGTCTCCAAAATCAGGCAATATAACGACGACTATGCCGAAGAAGCGGGGGTTAAGAAGCTCCCCTTCATCGTCGCCGTCGTCGATGAATACGCCGATTTGGTCGATGTCTGCAAGGATATCGGCGATTTGATCGTCCGCATCGCCCAAAAAGCGAGAGCCGCTGGCATCCATCTAGTCATCGCCACCCAGCGTCCGGAAGTCAAGATCGTCACCGGCGTCATCAAATCCAACCTCCCATGCCGCGTGGCCTTATCGATGAATTCCCCAACCGACTCCATGACCATCCTCAATCAGGGCGGGGCCGAAAACCTCGTCGGCCATGGCGACATGCTCGTCGATTGCTCGCAAGTCGATCGCAGCGGCTTCATCCGTTGCCAAGGGGCCTATGTCGACAATAAGGAAATCGGCCACGTCGTCGATTTCATCAAAAACGAAGCCAAGGTCGAATACGATCCCGCCTTCCTCGATTTAAATGAGGAGCCTTCGAGCGATTCGATTGAGATGGCCGCCCAAATGGGGACCGTCAACCGTCCGAAGTCGAACGGTGGAGATGACCTATATGAAGAGGTCAAAGCCACGATCATGACTAGAGAATACACCTCGATCTCCCGTATCCAGAGGGAGTTTGGGGTCGGCTTCCCCCGCGCGGGCAAGATTTTCGCCCGCCTCCAAGCCGATGGCATCGTCGCTTCCTCCCCTGAAACCCAGAACAATTCCAAAGGCTGCCGCGTCTTGATCCATTCTGAAGAAGATATGGATGGTGGCAGCGATGCCTCTTCAGGCGGCGAAAACGCCTAAACCCACAACATCCGGAGCATATTATGAAAGACACCTTCATCTCAGCCCATCTAGTGCAAGAAGATCTCATTCGTCTATCGATCTTCTCGGGAATCCCTTATGAGAAATTCACCGTGGACTTTTTAGTCGACGGGAAAAAGGCCGGGAAACTCAAAGAGGTCCGCATGACCTCAACCTATCCTAACCTCATCGCCGATTATCGTCTCGACGCCCCTTTGGAACTAGGCCATTCCTATCAATTGTCGATTCCCTCATTCGGGAATATCCCGCTTGATGTCAATGATTATCCTAGTTTCCCAGCCTTCGACTCGAAATTCGCTGACCCTAACGCCCGTCTAGGCAGCTATATCGAAAACGACGAGACCCATTTCGCCATCTGGGCCCCTTTGGCCTCGAAAGTGTATCTGAAAATCCGTTCTCCGAAAGAAGAAGACTCTCAGTATTATCCGATGAAACGTGGGGAAAGAGGGACTTACACCAAAGTCCTCAAAGGCAATCTCCATGGCTATATCTACACTTACATGATCACCAATTCGGAAGTCTGCAATGAGACGATTGACCCTTACGCCAAAGCCTCGACGCCCAATTCCGAGGAATCGGTGGTCTTAGACGAGACGAGATTCTCCTTTGATTCCCACGATGAGAATCTCCCCCATATCGAAAGTTATACGGATTGCATCATCTATGAGACGAGCATCCGCGATTTCACGATCGACGCCCACTCAACCATCCGCCATAAGGGGACTTATACAGGTTTCATCGAAGAGGGAAGAAAAACCGAAGGAGGCCATCCAGCCGGTTTCGATTATCTGAAATTCCTCTCTCCGACCCACGTTCAGCTCCTCCCCATCTATGACTTCAAGACCGTCGATGAGCTGGAGCCGGAGAAGTCCTATAACTGGGGATATGACCCCGTCCAATATTTCGTGCCGGAAGGCTCATATTC
>JAIKYF010000122.1 GCA_024683495.1 Bacilli bacterium | reverse complement strand
AAGAAATAAACCTTGATACTCCAATTTGGAACATCAGAACGAATTCTTTTTACCGGAAGTTAAATTACATCGAGATAAAACAAGAGGATGGTTTTATTTACTATAGGAAGAACTTGAAATAACGAAACACTATTTACCGAGCCGTTCTAAAAGCATCTATAAAAACATAATAGTTCAAAGAAGTCGAGTGTGAAAGCTCGGTTTTTCTTTTGTCTTGGGAGGACGAAGAAATTTGGACAACTGGGAACAATTTCGTTTGGACAATCACAATTGTCGTTATCCAAAGTCACTTATCTGATTTTGCGTAAAAACGATCATCCAAATATCAGAGGCCCATGATGGGGCCTTTTCTTGTGCCAAGTATATAAATCCATACAATAAGAGAAGCTTATTGACAAATCCGACTGATTCTTTGTGTGATATGAGATCTAAATATTATGGCAACTAACAGAAATGTCTTTTCATATTTCATTATTGTTAACAAATAATCAATCATGTTGAAAAAATGAAAATATTTTTCCGCCATATTCATTAGAATATAACGTTGTTTTCTATGGAAAACCCATTAACATAATTTTATAAATTTAACCTTTAGTTACTGAGATTAATCGAGTAAAAAATAGTTACTGAGATTAATCGAGTAAAAAAGGAGAGAAATCAATATGAAGAAAAGGCGCCTTTTGTTAACTTTCGTCGCAACAGCTAGCATGAGCGTGGTCGCGGTTGGCCTCGCAAACTACGAATTTAATCTTGCGAGATTTAACCTTTTTGCTTCAACTAGCGATCATCATCTCGAAATCAATAAAGACACAACGCTTGTCCCATTCGAATATTCGGATAAATACGTTGTCCCGAGAGGAGAGGGAGATGATGATAATCTCGTCGTTTATGTTACGTCAGGCAATAGACTAACGCCATTTGTGCTGAACTACACAGATTCATTCTTTTTTGTCCCGGATATTAAGTACGACGACGATTATTTTAAAATTTTTTTAGGCGTCAATAACCTTAAACACTTCAGTTTCGATTATTATGTCAGCGTGAATGATAGCGATAATGCCTGCACAATAAGATTAACTTTATATAGGGAGGGAGAGTCTTTTGATACATTCATAGATACTTCATTCGGTGTATCGCGAGGGTCTGGCCATTACGAATGGACAAGACCCACAGACATTGATCCATCAATAAAAGCACATAGACTCTTTATGTATTTTGAAGATTTTAAAGGCACTCCTACCTTCAGAGTTAATAAAATAGAATTAGATTGGAATTGTTAAAAACATCAATATTTATTCGATTTTGTAGAATTCAATCATCCAAACAATAGAGGCCTCTTTGGAGGCTTCTTTTTGTTTTGCCAAATATTTTTCTGTGGCAGTCAATCGACTAATTTAATAAATATACGTATAATTTTAATATGGCGCCAAAGACAAAATATTACTTTGTTGAACTCCCAGAAAACTACGCTTCTGATTACATAATAGATGGTAGTTCTAAAAAGACCCGCAAAATCGTCACGATCTTATTTTTCGTTTCTTTTGCGCTTACATTTGTTATTTGCGAAGCAATAAATCGATTTAATTTTGCCATTGAATTCAAACTGGCCAGGACGCTCGTTGCCCCGGTTGTTTTTGTTCTTGCACATTTTTTGATGGTCGTTGTGCACGAGCTTATTCATGGCCTATTTAATAAAATTTTAACTCATGAAAAACTTGTCTTCGGGTTTTCTCTGAGAAGTGCTTATTGTGGGACTCCGAGTATTTTCGTAAAGAAAGGAGCGAAAATGGTAATTGCCATGGCCCCTTTCTTTACTTTGCTAACAGCCTTGGTCGTCCCGCTAGTTTTTGTTAAAGACCCTTTCTATTACTTATTAGTGACCATCCTACTGAGTTTCCATGTTGCCGGTTGTTCTGGTGATTTGATGGAATTTTTCATACTTCTATTTATGTATCGAAGAAAAGAAGTTTTGGTATTGGATACCGGTCCATCCCAAACAATTTATGTTAAGTCCGACAAAACAGAGTGATAACGCGGTTTTTATTATCGAATGACCATAAACAATTCAAAACATGGCAATTAATTATTCAAAGTAAATAATCGGTTATAATATAAATTAGGATTGGTAGATTATGATCTTCTTTATTTTCATTTTGTGGTTTCTTTTAGCTGAATCAATCATATTTGTAGTGAGATTTTTATTGCGAAAAGTAGATATTGAGTTATGGCTTAAAATCATCATCATCGTTTTAGAAGTAGTGATCTCCATCGCTTTAGCTTATTTAGCGATGGCCACGAATGTTGGGTATTGGTTTATCAGTCCACTGATGTTCGCATTGAATGTCGCCTTATTAATGGATGCATCAGCCCAAGTCATCTATTTAGTGATACGTATATTTCACAAAAATCACAAAAGAATCGTTTTGCTCAGCATATTAAGTAACGTTTTAGGCGTGGCTTTTTTGACATTCGGCATGATAAATATGCAGGTAGTCTCTCCAAAATATTTATCCTATTCTTCCTCAAAGTTATCAAATACATATAAAGTGGCTTTTGTCAGCGATGTTCATGTTGGTAGCTCCCAAACGCTTGAGACTACCTTGAACACGATTAACGCAATCAAAAACCAAAATGCTGACTTCACCATCATCGGGGGAGATTTAATTGATGAATATACTACCAAGAGTGAAATGGAAAGCGTGGCGAAGGCTTTTGGAGAATTCACAAATCCAGTTTATTTTATCCGCGGAAATCATGATTTGACCGGAGAAGTGACGATTAACGAATTAGAAGCATCTTTAACTAGCGCCGGAGTGAAAGTGGTTGTCGATGAATTTATCAAACTAGCAGATGACTTAACTTTATTGGGCAGAGAAGATTTGTCTAACTCAAATAGAAAGAAAATAACAGATTTGGTTAATCCGTGCCCCTCTTCTTATCTATTAGTCGCGGATCATCAGCCATTTGCTTTCGAGGAGAATTGCAAAATCGGTTTAGATTTACAGTTATCAGGGCACACTCATGCTGGACAACTCTTTCCGCTAAATTGGATATATAGTCTCGCGGTTCATTCTTATGGGGAGTATAGATATCAAAACTCGATTTTAAATGTCTCTTCGGGAGCGTCGGGTTGGCAAAACCCATTAAGAACCGAAATTGGTTGCCAATACGAAATAATAACTTTAAGCCCCTCTAATAATTAGTAAGATTCTTGCTTATGGGTATAGATCATGAATCTTGACTATTTTCGCTATTCCCAACGATTATTATATCTATGCGATAAAATAACTTTTTATCAAGGATTTCTAGCAATTTATCAGCTCCTAGACCGATTGTGTATCCATAGATGATTCCAATAATAGACCCCGCAACAAAACCTGCTAAAGCAACACCGATGTTGTAAAGAATCAGCCAAAGAGATTCAGCGAATGCCACATTCTTAAATAGATCCACCCAAAGAACTTTTCTCATATCGGGATAATCATGAACGAGATAAACCTGCAAAGTGAAGCGGGCGATGAAGTTGATGGTTTTATTAGGTTCGATGGTGATGCCTTTATTGAGACAAAGATCAAAATCGATATAACAACCTGAGCCGCATTGTTAATGAAAATAAATGTCACCCCTATGACTAAAGAGAAAACTGATACTCCCACGACCATCCCGAGTAGGCGTTTGAATCTAAAAGTGGTGTTTTTCGCGAGGAAGAAAGCAGAAATGAGCATAAATACGCTCGCTCCTATGTATTTTTGATACGGCAACATATTATGAAAATATCAGGCTAGATTAAAGATAACCCTAACCTGAAGATTACACCTCTTTTACACTTTTTCGATTTCATTGTATGATTGTGGTGATATGAACGTAAGTATGTTGACTCCGCTTTCGGAAGCGCCTCGTCTCGGGCTTATTTTTCAAGCGATATATGATTTGGTTCCCATTGCCCTTTTTATCCTGGGTTCCTTGCTCTTGCTCATTCGGCTTTATAATAAAATGGTAAAGGGGAATTATGCTCTTATCGCCGCCGGAAGTGTGATGGTTGCGGCGGCAGGGGTGCTAAAAGCGCTGCACAAATTCTTATTAGCAGCCGCTGAAATAGACTATGTCATTCTCGATAAACAG
>JAIKYF010000106.1 GCA_024683495.1 Bacilli bacterium | reverse complement strand
AAGAAGAGGGTTAGAAAAAGTATCCGCAGAAATAATGCTTGTATGTTTGGGATATGTTATTAGAAAAATATTCGGCTTAATTGATGGTACTGGAAGCATTGAATATTGGAAAGCTCCTGAAGGATTAGAACCAGAGAAAATTAATGTGTATCCCAAGTCAAGGACAATCTAACTAATTACTTCTTTTTCTTGACATATTTTTTAGGAACAGCGATTTCTCCTCCGTTTTTAAGATATTCATAGTATTCTACTGGGGTTCTTTTTCCCAATCCCCAAATCGGACGATCGTTGTTGTAATAATCAAACCATTCGTCAATCACTTTACAAACTTCTTCATCGGTTTCGCAGGCAGCAATCTTATCTCCGATTTCATCCTTCATATGTCCAAAGAAAGATTCTTGAGGAGCATTGTCCCAACAATTACCCCTTCTAGACATAGAACGTACAAGATTCATTTCTTCAACAGTATCGATGAATAAGTGTGATGTATAATGACAGCCCTGATCGGAGTGAATGAGTGTTTTGTTAGATAGTTCATCACCGTGTTTATCTCTTAATTCATCCAGCGTCGCTTTTACGAATTCTTCCTTCAGTGATGAAGATGTTTGATGAGCAAGAGCTTCTTTGGTACAAGCATCTAAAATTGGTGACAAATAGATAAAATGGTCTTTAAAGGGGATATAAGTGATATCGGTTAATAATGCTTTTCTTGGACCTAATCCAGTGAAATTTCTATCAAGAATGTTACTAGCGTAGTTATTGGTTTTCATAGCCTTAGCCATTCTTCTATAAGGATTCGCTTTTCTAATCGGGCACTTCAAATCATATTTATCCATCAAACGTTTGATTTTCTTGATATTCATATTAATTGGTGGATCAAATCTCGATAAACGCATATGAATTCCGCGCATTCCTTTATCATAACCACGATATTCATAGGCCTTTTTGATCAATTCAAAATCATCCAAATCTTTAATTTCTCTTGCTCTGCGTGATTCTTCAGCGCCTAACCATCGATAGTAGCCAGACTTAGATACTCCTGCGGTTTTGCATAGAAAAGGTATAGATAATCTATTGTCGGGATTAGAATATGTTTCCTTGATTATTTGATAAATAACACTTGGTTTATTAGCTAGCATATCCATTATTTCCCTGGTTTGGTTGCTTCTGTAATTTTTTTTAAGAATTCTAGCTGTTGCTTTAAAAGAACATTCTCCTTGGCAATGTCATCGTCTGTTTTGGTGGCAGTTGCTCTTAATAATTCATTCTTTCTTATAAAAGATTTTCTAGTTTTACCAAGACGGACAATGGAATCACTTATTCCTCTTCTTCTTTCAATGATGGTTGGGGTTAATGGGACACCTAATTCCTTTAAGATTTTGGAAAACGATTTTCCTTCAAGATACCTTTGATAATAAGCCTCTTTAAACTCAGCGGTGAAATAAATATTGCTTTCAGTAACACCCGAAATATAATCACATTCTAATAATGTCATCATTTCATCGTGAGGAATTTTCTTTCTTGGCATATTATACCCCCTGTCCATCATTTGGGATTCAATTCCATTATACGGGATTTCCTAAAAATAGTTGTCCATATTTGCGGATTTTGACCAAAAGATATGTCCACATTACGGGGTACAGTTTATGAACCCTAGCAAAAATGCCTAAAAATAAAGAAAAAGTGCTGATTTGAGACAAAAATCTCGTATCAACACAGTTGTTTCAATATGGTGGGCTAGAAGGGAATTGAACCCCCGACACGAGGATTTTCAGTCCTCTGCTCTACCTACTGAGCTACCAGCCCACGCTTTTGGCGGACAATACGGGATTCGAACCCGTGATCTTCTCCGTGACAGGGAGACATGTTAGGCCACTACACCAATTGTCCAAGGCGCTTTGATATTATCCATAAATGATAATGACATTTCAAGAGGAAAATTGAAAAAATCCCCTCATTGGATGACTATCTTCCTTATTCTTTGAATAAAATCCCCTAATTATGTGGGTGTCTCCCTTCTTTAGAAGTGCTAAAATTAGGAAACGTCAAATCATCTACCTTAGGGGGTCGAGTATGCCTTTTGATCCGAAAGTCGATAAATTTCCTTATCCAGCCGAGACCGATAAGCATTATCTCTTGGTTAAGAAAAATAACGGAAACGTCTATGACAAAAACTACCCTTACGTCGACAAATCGAAAAAATTCCTGCGCAAAAGGGGCTTCTTTTACTTTTTATGCCGCCTCATCGTCTTCCCTTTAGTCAAGATCAGATTCAACATGAAGATCGTTGGCAAAGAGAATCTGAGGAAATATAAAGATGTCTTAGATAAAGGCTTCCTCACCGTCTGCAACCACGTCCATATGTGGGATTATCTCGGCATCATGCGGGCCCTTAAGCCTAGAAGGCCCAACACCTTATCCTGGGCTCCCAATATCTCGGGCGAAAATGGCTTCTTAATCCGGATGGTCGGAGGAATCCCCATCCCTACCGAGGATTTAAGGGCCGAAGTCATCTGTTTCAAAGAGGTCCTTAAGCTCCTCGAGAGTGGGGGATGGCTCCACATCTATGCCGAAGGCAGCATGTGGGAATTCTATCAGCCCATCCGTCCCTTCAAGCCCGGATGCGCCTATTTTGCCATCAAGGCCAATAAACCAATCCTCCCTTTAGCCTATTCTTATAGGGAAAACGGTTGGATCAGAAAGAAGATCTTCCATTCGCCCGCGGCCATGACTCTCCATATCGGTGAGCCTATCTACCCTGACCAAACTCTTGGTTTCAAAGAGGCGGAAAATAAGCTCACCATCGAAGCCCACGAGGCCGTCTGCCGTCTCGCCGGGATTGATCCTAAAGAGAATCTCTATCCTCCGATCTTCAAGGATTCCAAACGCGTCGATTACTACACGAGCGAATACGGGAAGGGTTATAAAACCTCCTGGTAGAAAGCGTTTTCATCTCTTTTCGCCCCATATTTCCTATAAATAGGAAAATCGAGTGATTATAATGCTAGATAGAAAGGATTACTTTTATGAATTTCATCTTTATCTCCCCAAATTTCCCCGTTCGTTACTTTAAATGGGTCGAGGCCCTCCGCGACCATGGGGTCACGGTTTTAGGCATCTTGGACACCCCCGAATGGAATATGCACCCGCGCCTCAAATCGGCCTTGACCGAATATTATTATGTCAGCGATCTTTCCGATTACCGGCAAATGCTCGATGCTTGCTACTATTTCCAGAATAAATACGGAAGAATCGATTTCATCGAATCCGACAATGAGTGGTGGCTCACCCAAGATGCGAGACTAAGGAAAGAGTTAGGCGTCCATTCCGGTTTCTACCCCGAGGAAATGCTTCCCATCAAAGCCAAATCCGAGATGAAGGCCAAATTCCGTCAAGGCGGGGCCAAAACCATGCGTTACACCCTCGTCGATGGGCCTGAAGACATCCAAAAAGCCTTCGATTTCATCAAGGAAGTCGGCTATCCCGTCTTCGTGAAACCCAATGTCGGGGTCGGGGCCAGCGATTCCTATGCCCTCCATAATGATGAGGAAGTCAAAAACTTTCTCTCCAAGCGTCTAGCCGAGACCTACATCATGGAAGAATACATCAATGGCTACATCGTTTCCTTCGACGGTATCTGCGATGATGATTCCAACGTCGTCTTCTGCACCTCCGACCATTTCCCCACCCCGATCGACCAAGTCGTCAATGAAGTCACCGATTTCTGCTATTTCAATAATCCCTTCAGCCTCACCTTCTATGATATGGATGGCAAGGAATTCGAGAAAGTCGGCCGCCAAGTCGTCAAAGCCTTCAACATCAAGAAACGCTTCTTCCATATCGAGTTCTTCGTCCTTAAGGAAGATAAGCCTGGCTTTGCCAAAAAAGGCGAATTCGTCGCCCTTGAATGCAATATGCGCCCGGCCGGCGGCAATACCCCCGATTTAATCGACTACGCCAACTCGGTCTCGGTCTATCAGATTTATGCCGATGTCATCTGCTATAACGAGAACCGCCAGAATATGGATCTTCCGAAATATTACGCTTTCGCCAGCGCGAGGAGGGATTCCATCAATTATCTCCACGATAAGAGCGAGATCTTCGAGAAATACGCTCACAATCTCTGCATGGCTGGCCGCTATCCCGACCACATCGCCGTCGCGATGGGCGATGAATACTATTACGCCAAATTCGAGAAATACGAAGACGGCGTCGAATTCGATAACTTCATCCGCGCCAAGAGGAAGTAGGGGAGCGAAGATAAAAAAATATCCGAACCCGGATGGATTCGGATATTTTTTCTTTTCTCGAAACTACAGCAATCTGTTGTAGTATTCGATGATCATGGCTTCTTTGATATCCTTCGGAAGTTCGTTTCTCTCAGGAAGTCTCTCGAATTTGCCGGAGAATTTCTCGGCATCGCAAGAAACGTAGGCTGGGATGGCGGGTTTGCCTTCTAAGGACTCTTTGACAACCTTCAATGGGCTTTCTTCCTTCAAAGCGATGACGTCACCGACTTTGCAGAGATAGCTAGCGATGTCGACCTTCTTGCCGTTGACGGTGATGTGGCCGTGGTTGACAAGCTGGCGGGCGCCACGACGAGTGCGGGCGAAGCCAATGCGGTAGACGAGGTTATCAAGACGGGACTCGAGAATGCGGAAGAACGCTAAACCGGTAACTTCTTTTTCCTTCTTGGCGAGGGTGAAGAGGCGGCGGAACTGACGTTCGTTGACTCCGTAGAGTTCTCTGAGTTTCTGCTTCTCGACGAGCTGAGCACCGTATTCGGAAGGCTTTCTCTTACGATCGCGACCATGTTGGCCAGGACCGAATTCGCCTCTCTTCTTGAGCTCATCGCCAGTTTCGAGAATGCTGAAACGAAGTCTGCGGGACTTCTTCCAGGTTGATCCAGTGAATCTAGACATATTTCTTACTCCTTTCCTTTGCGTTAACAAAGTCCGGGGACCATTCCCACTTCCCGGGTGTCTCTAGTTTCGGCCAAGTAGCTATTGGCTTACTTAATATTTTAGGGACGTCAGACGGAAGCGTAAGGGCCTGCTGCTCTATTACGCGAGATAAATAATATTGATTAATTCCCTCCCCGTCAAGCAAATTCTCGCACTCGCGCGCAAGAAAATTTTCTCCCCTCTATTTTATAGAGAGGTTAGGGGAGGGGAGAAAATGGTGATTTTAGTAATTTTAAGCGTGATTTGCACGGGAAAATGAAAAATTTTAGCAAAAATTTCATTTTGCGTGTGCGCGCTTTCTCGCGCGTGTGCTATGATATTATGACTAGGAGGATGTTTTTCTTATGCCAGTGCCAATCATCGTTCTCATCATCGTTGCCTCAGTCCTTGTCCTCGCTGCGGCCATTTTGCTATATTTCACCGTCTTCGCCCATTCGAGAGTCAAAAGAACCGCCAATGAATTGATCGCCAAATTCGAGAAGGCCCACGCCACTTTGTTCGGGCAAGACAGTCAATACATCAAGCGCTTAGAAACCATCTCCTCCATGAACATCACCTACATCGATACCTACATCGAATGGAATAAACGCTTCAAAGACGTCAGAGATATCTATGATAACAAGGCCTTGGCCTCCACCAACATCATCAAGGATCTTTTGGCGGACCGCCGCTATAAAGAACTCAAGGCCAATCTCCCTGATTTCCGCGACATCATCGATGTCTATGTCAAAAACGTCGAGAACCTCGACCGGAACCTCCAATCCAAATTCCGCGATGAGGAGGAGTGCCGTCAGCTTCTCATCCACGAAAGGGAGATCTACCGCAACATCAAGACCGATTATTTCACCCGCCAAGGGGATATGAATCTCGTCCTCTCCACTTTCGATAAGCTCTACCATAAGCTCGACGCCTATTTTGAGCTCGTCGATCAGAATATCGACAATGCCCGCTATTCGGATGCGACCACCTTGCTTAAAGAGAAAATCGCCCCCGTCCTCAACCAAATCGTCGATATTCTCAAAATTCTTCCAGGCATCTGCATCCAGATTACCACGGTTTTGCCCGAGAAAATCTCCAATCTCAACATCAAATACGATGAGATGATCGGCGAGGATTATCAGCTTAGCCACATCATCCTCCGCGAAGACATCACCAAGATGCAGTCCCAATTAAAGATCTTCGCCGATGATGCCAAAGCCATGAAACTCCAGGGCTTACAAGGCCAAATCGATAAGATGGCCCATTCCATTGATGAGATCAATGCCAAATTCCATGATGAGATCAATGCGAGAAAAGAATTCGAACTCGGCAAAGACGCCACCTACATCCATCAATCCAAAGTCCAGAAGAGCTTCGTCAACATCAAGCATCACGACCCGGAAATCCGTTCCATCTTCCTCTTTGGGGATGCTGAGCAAGCGATGATGGATAATCTAGGCGAATTGATCGAGAGAACCACCAATACGAGAAGCAATCTCGACTCTTACATCAACTCCATCACCAAGACCCCATACACCATCCTCTTGAAGACGATGGAAGAGCTTCGCGACCAGACCGAGGAAGCCGATAAAGCCATCGAGGAATATAATGCTTATCTCTTGTCCTTGAAAAACGATTCCGAATACGCCAACAAGATGCTCTCCCAATATTTCAACAAACTACGTTTGGCCGAAAAAGACGTCCGCGATATGAATATCCCAGTCATCTCCGAGCGTTTCAGCCCTCAGTTCGAGAGAATCTACTCTCTAATCGATGA
>JAIKYF010000105.1 GCA_024683495.1 Bacilli bacterium | reverse complement strand
TGGAAAAAGCCTGAGCCGGTCCTAGAATCCAAGAAAATCTACGAAGCTTACTATAACGCCCATTCGCCCATCCAGACCAAGATCCTTTCCGAAAGGGCCTCCTTATACCCCCAAAGCGAGGATTGCCTTTATCTCAATGTCTATCTAAATACGAGAAACACCGATAAGAACAAACCCATCATGGTCTTCATCCATGGGGGCTCCTATGGTTGGGGAGGGACCGCCGACCCCTTATACGAAGGGAGCAATTTCATCTCCCTCCATCCCGAGGTCATCTTGATCACCATCGCCTATCGGACGGGGATCTTCGGCTTTCTTGATTTATCTTCCCTCATCGGGGGAGAGAAATACCCTGACGCCCCGAATCTAGGCTTGCTCGATCAGATCGAGGCCCTCCGTTACATCCAAAGAAACGGGGAGAGTTTCGGAGGGGACATCCATAATGTCACGATATTCGGGGAATCGGCCGGGGGAGGCTCCGTCTCCTTATTGCCCTTGATCAAGGAAGCGAGGGGATTATTCCACCATGTCATCGCCGAAAGCGGCTCCGTGGCCCTCACTTATTCGATCGAGGAATGTCAGCCTTTGACGAGGAAAATCGCCGAGCTGAGCGACATCGATGAGGCCGATAGATTGGCCGCTCTCCCTCTTGAGGCACTGATTAAGATCAACGAGAAAGTCAATGACTTCAACAATTTCCCGATGCGAGATGGGAGATTGCTCCCTCTTGACCCCTATGAGGCCTATCTAGACAAGGATCTAGCGAAAATCGATATGCTCTATGGCACCAATGCCAACGAGATGAATTACTGGATCGGGGAATTAGGGGGGTTATTCGCCTATTCCTTCGGGATGCCTTTGAAATACAAGCATGATATATCCTTATTGAATAAAGAGGACAAAGACTACGTCAAGACCTTCATGAAGTCCTATAAGGACAATAAAATCAACAAGATCAGCGAATTCTATAATGAGATCATGTTCAGGCTCCCCGCCATCATCCAGGCCGAGCGACATAGCGAGAATAAGGGCAATTGCTATATGTATTATTGGGAGGAGAGATCGAATATCCCCCATTTCAAGGCCTGCCACGCGGTCGAACTCGCCTATGTCTTCAATAACGTCGATGACACCATCTATACGGGGAAGCAAGCCGACTTCAATCTCTCCTTGAAAGTCTCCAATATGTGGGTCAACTTCGCCAAAACGGGCAATCCCTCCATCGAGAAGCTGGAGTGGGAGAGATACGATTGCGAAAAGAGGAAGACCCTCATGATCTCCAATGGGAACCTCCGGATGGAATCCGATCCCCTCGTGAGGCAAAGGATCCTTTTGTCCCCTCTTATCAAATACATGATCAACCCAGGATATGGTAATATAAATCTGAGGCTGCCCTTCTTTAAGATGATCAGGCACTTATTCGTCTCCTTCATCAGGAGCTTCAACCTCAGTTTCGGAGAGTAGGTGGAAAATATGGCATTTGAAACGAAAATCACGGAATCGCTCAATAAGAAATCATGGATCATCCCCGTCCTTTTCGGGGTGATGTGCTCCCTTTTCATCGCCGTCATCGTCTTTTTCGGGTTAAGAGGCACCGCCTCGGCCGCCGCGACCTTAGACAATCTCGACTCGAAATTCGCCTTCTCCATCGGCGGGGAGTTCTTGGCCATCCTCGTGGCCATCGTCCTGACCGCCTCGATATTGCCCGCCTATAAGAGGCAAAGCGGATATGTCCGGATATTCGTGACGCTGCTCACGGTCGGCTGCTTCGTCTGCTTCCTAGATATCTGCCAGATGCTCGTCGATGGGATGCCGGAGCTGATTCTATTAAACAAAACCATCTGCGTTTTGGTCTTCGCGAGCGAAACCGTCTTCACTTTCTTCTTCTGGGTCTATATCACCTATGTCCTCAAAGCCGAGGCCAAGATGATGGGGATTTTGAGCTTGGTCGCCACCTTCTTGCTCGCCATCTTCGTCTTGCTTCCTTTCGTCAATTTCTTCTATCCCCTATATTTCTATATCGATGCGAATGGCGTCTATCACCGCGATCCCGAGACGTGGTGGCTATGCCGGGTCTTCATCTCCGTCATCGTCCTTTTCGTCATCGTCTCCTTGTTCTTATCGAAAGAAAAGAAACGGACGAAGATCATCATCCTCATCTTCATGGGCGTCCCCATCATCGCCATCGGGGCCGGGGGCTGGCAATATGGGGTCTCCATCCTCTATTCGGCCATGATGGTGTCTTTGGTCTTGGTCTATGCCCTTCTTTTCTCCGATAACGAGAAGCATCTATATTCCACGAATAAGGAATTGGGGCTGGCCACCAAAATCCAGATGCATATGCTTCCCTCGATCTTCCCCGCCTTCCCCGAAAGGAAGGAATTCGACGTCTACGCCCTCATGAACCCCGCCAAGGAAGTCGGCGGCGATTTCTACGATTTCTTCTTGATCGATGAGACGCATCTAGGCCTAGTCATGGCCGATGTCTCCGATAAAGGGGTGCCAGCCGCCTTATTCATGATGGCGAGCAAAATCATGGTCCAGAACTACGCCTTGATGGGCTATAGCCCGAAAGAGGTCCTGACGAGAGTCAATAGGCAGATCTGCACCAATAACCAGGATGAGATGTTCGTCACCATCTGGTTTGGGGTCCTCGACTTGAAGACGGGGGTTCTGACCGCTTCCAACGGGGGCCACGAAAAGCCCATCATCAAGCGGCCTGGCGGCCACTTTGAGATCATTAACGACAAGCATAATCTTGTCGTCGGCTTCTTCCCTAACGCCCCCTATAGCGAATATAAGATCCAGTTGGAGAAGGGGAGCAAGATCTTCGTCTATACCGATGGCATCCCCGAATGCCGCGACAAAAACGGCCAATTCGGGATGGAAAGGACCTTATCCACCATCCAAAAATACGAGGATAAGTCTCCGACCGAGATCTGCAAGAACACCTTGGCCGATGTCTTGGAGTTCATGGGCCAAAACGACCAATTCGACGACATCACGATGCTCTGCGTGGAATATCAGGGATACGATGATGACATCATCCGCCTCAAATTCCCGGCCGACGTCGAGAAGATCTATCTCGGGATCGACCCCATCATCAATTCGTTGAAGGAAGTGGGGGTCCTCCATGCGGATTCCTATAAGATCGAGGTGGCTCTCGAGGAGCTTCTCGTCAATATCGCTAGCTACGCCTACGCCCCTGAGACCGGGGACATCGAGATCGAATATGAGATCAAGGATTCCCCCCGTTCCGTCATCATCAAGATCATGGATGAGGGCAAACCCTTCGATCCCCTCCAAGCCAAAGACCCCGACACCACCCTCCCCGAGGATGAGCGGCAGATCGGCGGCTTAGGCATCTTCATCGTCAAAAACACGATGGATGAGATCGAATATCATAGAATCGACGACAAGAATGTTCTTATAATTAAAAAGAAAATCTAAAAAGGAGCAAATTCATGAACATCAAAACCAAGAAAGAGGACAAAGTCCTATCCGTCATCGTCGGAGGCAGAATCGACACCAACACGGCCCCCGAGCTTTCGGAGTTCCTCAAAGCCAACATGCCTGAGGCCCATGACCTCGTCCTCGATTTAGAGGGCGTCGATTATGTCTCCAGCGCCGGCTTAAGAGTCATCCTTTTCGCTCAGAAGACGATGTCAGGAAAAGGCGGCACGATGAAAGTGGCCCACGTCAACCATGACATCATGGAGACCTTTGAGCTCACTGGCTTCACCGATATCCTCACCATCATCTAATCGCCGCCTATCGACCTTAAAAATCTAAGGTTTTAGATCTAAGCGGAATAAATTAAAACTCGAGAATCGCCCATCGTCCTTTCGCGGTGGGCTTTTCTCTTA
>JAIKYF010000097.1 GCA_024683495.1 Bacilli bacterium | reverse complement strand
GTCTTCATCTCCGGCCTCCACATAGATTTGGCCCACCAAAGTGCCTTCTAAAGTATAGGTTCCGGCCGCGGAGATGGTGTAGACGTTGCCAGATTTAGTGTAACTGCCATCCGTGGTGGTGATGGAGAAGGTGCCGCTTTCTTCTTCGCTGGAAGAGACTTCACTAGAGGAGGCTTCTTCGGAAGAGGCTTCACTAGAGGAGGCTTCTTCGGAGGTGGCTTCTTCGCTGGAAGAGACTTCGCTGGAAGAGACTTCTTCGGAAGAGGCTTCTACTTCGGAGGACTCTTCTATTTCGGAAGATTCGACAGCTTCAGAAGACGATTCCACTGCTTCAGAAGACGATTCCACTGCTTCAGATGTTTCTTCATCTTCGCTAGAAGATTCTTCGCTTTCAGTTGCTTTAGAAGAGGATTCGGCCTCGCTTTCTTCCGAGACGACCTCGCTAGAAACGCTTTCGACAGCGTTAGAGACGGAACTGGAGGAGGTTCCGAAGCTCAATGAGCATGACCCTAAGAGTATGGCGGCTGAGAGGATCAACAATTTAGATGGTACTTTCATAATGTAACTCCCTTATACACTATAAAGAGTTTGTGTCTCAGATTTGTTGGTAAAAATCCTTATTTTTATTTATTAGTATTGATAAGCGAAAGAAAAGGCCCCCGATTGCTCGAGGGTCGATTGTGAGTCTCTAGAACTAAGTTAAATTAGTTGAGTTTCTCTTTGAGGGCTTTGGAGACCTTGAAAGCGACAGTCGCGGAGGCTGGGATTTCGATCTTTTCTTGGTTGGCGGGGTTGGTGCCTTCACGGGCAGCTCTTTCTTTCTTGCTGAAGATACCGAAACCAGAGAGTTTGACGGCTTCACCGGCGACTAAGGCTTCTTCGATGACTTCTAAAACGGCTTCGATGGCAGCTTCGGCGTCTTTCTTTGGAAGTTCAGTCTTGGCAGCAACTTTTTCGACTAATTCAGTTTTGTTCATTATAGATTCCTCCTGTATTTCTGAATGGTGATATTAAATTAGCATTTATCTTTACTCATTTCAATATTTTTTCATCAAAATAGTTCGATAACATCGAGACTAAATGGCCATTTATGTCGCATACAGCAAATTTTTTTCATAATCTTGAAAATATTTTCAAAAATGAAAAAATTAAAAACATCCGATGATTACGGATGTTTTTCGAACTTAACCCCGTTAAAATCTATGCGCTTATGAAAATGATGATTTTTGTATGTAAGAAGTTAAAAAGTACCGATATTTTGTGGACTAATTATGAAAAGTAATCATTTTCTCGCCCGATAGATAATCTTGATCGGCGAACCATCGAAGTCGAAGGATTCCCTTAATCTATTCTCTAAATAACGGGTATAAGAGAAATGGGCAAAATTGGGATTGTTGCAGAAGAAGACGAAAGTCGGGGGCTGGATGCCTGTCTGATTGGCGAAAAGAATCTTAAGCCTTCCATTATTATGGATAGGAGTCGGGTTCATCGTCTGGGCGTCAGCGATGATCTGATTCAATAAAGCGGTTGGGATCCTCCGATTGAAGGCATCGTGGGCCGAAGCGATGGCGGGAAGGATTTTCTCCGTCCCCATCCCAGTCTCGGCCGAGATGAAAAGCACTGGGGCGTAGTCTAAGAACTTGAATTGCCTCTTAAGCTCTTTGGCGAATTCCTCTTTAGTGAGGTTATTCTCCTTGGCCAAATCCCACTTATTGACGACGATCACGATGGCTTTATGCTCATCCATGGCATAGCCTGCCACGTGCTTATCTTGCTCGATGATGCCGACCGAGGCATCGATCAAAAGAAGGCAGACCTCGCTTCTTTCGATGGCGGCAAGGGCGCGGATAGCCGCATATTTATCGACGGCTTCGTAGATTTTCCCACGTTTGACTAAGCCCGCCGTATCGATGATGATGTAATCTCTCCCATCTTTGCTGAAGGGGGTATCGATGGAGTCTCTTGTGGTGCCGGCGATGTCACTAACGATGGTTCTTTTTCTCCCTAACATCCGGTTGACCAAGGAAGACTTTCCAACGTTAGGTCTTCCGATTAAGGAGAAGGCGATGGTGTTTTCGTATTTGACTTCTTGCTTTTCTGGGAGAAGAGAGACGATTTTATCGAGAAGATCGCCGATGCCGATGCCATGGGCGCCAGATAAGGCAATGGGATCACCGAATCCGAGGTTATAGAAATCGTCCATCGCCCCGATCTCTTGGATCGAGTCGATCTTATTGACCCCGAGAATAATGGGCTTTTTGGTTTTATAGAGCATCTTGGCGATGAAGCGGTCATCTCCGGAGATGCCTTTTTTGCCATCCACGAGGAAAACGATGACATCGGCTTCCTCGATGGCGATTTCGACCTGGGCCCGGATTTCCGTTTGGAAAGGAACGTTTTTGATTTGGATTCCTCCCGTATCGATGACGGTGAATTCCTTGGTGAGCCAGGTGGCTTTGGCATATAAACGGTCACGGGTGATGCCCGGAGTTGGCTCGACGATGGATTTTCTTTCGCCGACGAAGCGATTGAAGATCGTGCTTTTGCCAGCTGAGGGGGACCCGACTAAGGCTACGGTCCCTAATGGCATGCTTCTACCCCCGTTTTATCTTTGATGACTTTTAAGACGGCATCGACGACTTGGTCGATATCCATATAGGAGGTGTCGATCAAGACGGAGTCCGAGGCTGGCTTAAGTGGAGCGAAATCGCGGTGAGAATCGATGTAATCGCGTTTTCTCACATCTTCTTCGACTTCCTCTAAGGAAGTGTTGATGCCTTTGGAGAGATTCTCTTCGTAGCGGCGGATGGCTCTAGTTTCGACGGAAGCGATCTGGAAGATCTTCACGTTGGCATCGGGAAGGACATAGGTTCCGATGTCGCGTCCATCCATAACAACGGATTTCTTATTGGCCATGGCGCGCTGCATCTCCACTAAAGCGAGTCGGATGGGTTTCATGGCGGCGATATAGGAGACATTGCCAGAGACTAGGGGCTCTCTAATGGGTTTAGAGACGTCTTCTCCATTGCAAATGACTCTTCCATCATCTTCTAACTCGATAGTCATACCCTCGATTAAGGTGATGGCTTGGGATTCGACTTTGGGATCTAAGCCTTTTTTGATGACGGCATAGGTAAAGGCCCGATACATGGCCCCGGTATCGATATAGGTGAAACCCAAAAGCTTGGCCACGCGTTTGGCAACGGTGCTTTTTCCAGCGGCGGCTGGGCCGTCGATCGCGACGGAGATAATCTTTTCTTCCATAGTGTTTATCCTTTCACCCATAAGAAATATGCGACGATCATAATCATGATGACTATGACCAAAGCGAGGGTTTTAAAGAGAAATGCGAGGTGTTTCTTCTTTTTGTAGCGTTGGAAAAGAAGATACCCCGTGTTGACCTCCTTCTCCTCGTCGCTCAATTTGATTTTGGCGAGGTTGGAATTGGGGAACTTATGGTCTGGGGTGTTTTTGATCTCCAGCCTATAGTTAAAATATTTCTCCATCCTGCTTTGCATATGCCATATTCTACTATAAAAGTAGAAGAATGGGCTAGGAAGAAGAGCAAAAAATCTCCGCCAAGGGACAAAGAGGCAAAAATTGACCATATAGATGAGGTGAGATTTTTACGAATTTCCAAATAAGCGACATTTTATCTAGGTGTTAGATAAATTTAACTAGAGGGCAATGAAGAAACGTCATTTACAGTTAGGGGAAACTAACTGAATTTATCGAACTTTTGAGTCTCTTTTATTGTTGCGAAAAAATAATGGGGTACTTATAATTTAAGAAGAAATCGGAGGAAATTAATATGGCCGTTAAAGTTACTATCGACAAGAGCCTTTGCATCGGATGTGCTGCTTGCACCGCCGTTTGCCCCGCCGTCTTCGCCATGGGCGATGATGGATTAGCCGAAGTCGTTGAAGGCGCCGATCTCAGCGATGCCGCTATCGAAGATGCTGCCGCTGGTTGCCCCTGCCAAGCTATCATCGTTGAATAATTGAAACGAAAAATTGAGGTCATCGTCTGATGGCCTCTTTTTTTATCCTTAAAATTGAAAATCCCTATCAAATCCCGCCTATTTAGGCTGAAAAGGGGTCGATGGTCTCCACTTCTATGGCGTTATCGTTCTTCAATAAATAGTAATCGAAATCATAGACGCCCATCTTATAGGCCTCCATATGGATATCTTTTAGATAGTCCTCATAATCAAAATCCATATAGCAAAGCCCGATGTCGAAAGGCGGTTTGGCATCACTTATAAATGACGCCTCCATCAAGCCGCTTAAGACAAGGAGATAATTATATTGGGTGAAGGCGTATTGGAAGAATACCGGCTTGATCTCTTCCTCGTGCCCTTCAAGATATTTTGGATAATCCGGAAGTTTGGAAGCATTAAAAGCCGTAAGATTATTGGAGATGAATTTCTCGAAATTGTAGTAGCCTTGACTAGATAGATTAAGTAAGGACCCGGCAACTTCTCTCATCACGGCTTTTAGA
>JAIKYF010000091.1 GCA_024683495.1 Bacilli bacterium | reverse complement strand
TTGGAAAGTCATAGGAACCTCCTATTCGTGTTGCTTGACGGGTCCGCCGAAGAGTTCGAGCTTCTTTAAGATGGTCTTCATCCCTTCGACGTCAAGCCTTCCGGTATTATGGGAAGTATAAGATTCACCTAAGTTTAGCTTCTTGTTGCCTTTGGAGAAATATTTATCGTAGTTGAGGTCACGGTTATCGGCGACGACGCGGAAGAAATTGCCGCAGTCGACGGCTCTGAGCATCTCTTCTTGGGTGACTAAGGTCTCGTAGAGTTTCTCGCCATGTCTAGTGCCGATATATTCGATTCCGGTCTCACTCCCGGTGAGGGAGATGACGGCTTTGGCCAAGGTCTCGATGGTCGCGGCGGGAGCCTTCTGGACGCACAAGTCGCCTTGTTCACCATGTTCGAAAGCATATAAAACGAGGTCGACCGCATCATCGAGGGTCATCATGAAACGGGTCATGTCGGGATTGGTGATGGTGATGGGCTTACCAGCATGGATCTGATTGAGAAATAGAGGGATGACCGAGCCGCGGGAGGCCATGACGTTACCATATCTAGTGAGGCATAAAACGGTGTCGCCTTTTAATAGCTGTCTTGATCTCGCCACGACGTTTTTCTCCATCAAGGCTTTGGAGATACCCATCGCATTGATGGGGTAAGCAGCCTTATCAGTAGATAAGAATATAGCCTTTTTGACATGGTTTCTCACGCAGGCGGTGATGACGTTGTCGCTGCCGATGACGTTGGTTCTCACCGCCTCCATCGGATAGAATTCGCAAGATGGGACTTGCTTAAGCGCGGCGGCCGAGAAGACATAATCGACCCCTTTGAAGGCATCGATGATCGATTCTAGGTTGCGGACATCGCCGATATAGAATTTGAGTTTCTCGTTATTGTAGGCCTTTCTCATATCGTCCTGCTTCTTCTCGTCTCTAGAGAGGATGCGGATCTCCTTGATGTCGGTATCAAGGAAACGGTCGACGACGGCGTGGCCAAACGAACCGGTCCCGCCGGTGATAAGAAGGACCTTATCCTTCAAGATGGAGGTATCTTTGGCGGCGTATTCATTGAGCTTCTCGATCATTCTCTCAAGCTTCAATTGATCGGCCTTCGATTCGTCTTGCTCATAAGATACATAGGTTCTCATGCTCATGCCGACGATTTCAGCGGCGGCCTTCTGGGTCAATTTGCATTTTTTGCGTGTTTCTCTTAATGTCATAATGATTTTCCTCGTTTGGCAATACTATAGTATCGGAACTATCTTTATGTCAAATGAAATGTGCAATTATTGCGCTTTTCGAAAAATATAAAATTGAAATAGATGAAGAAAAATCAAAGGGTTTCCCTTCTATGTAATAGAATTCGATTTTTCTTCATCATTTGTCTTAAAACTGCCGGCAGGATGAAAATCCCATGCAAATCGGCATCGGATTTTCATTTAGGCTTCTAACAGGCAGTTTTAACCGGGTGGATGACTTATCTATTTCCCAATTCTTACTCGATAGATTATTTATATAAATAAGGTATACGAGATATCGGCATATCGGTAAATTTTCGCATTTTTCAAAGAAAGTCTAACAAAAACTAATTTAATAACTCTATAATTAAGTAAACCGAAAGGACAATTAAACATTATGGCAAACAACAAAGATCGTGTTTGCATTATCGGCGGCGGCCCCGCCGGTCTTGCTTGCGCAATGTATCTCGAGAAAAAGGGATACGAAAACTACGCTATCTATGAGAAATTGGATAGAGTAGGCGGAAAATGCTTCTCTCCAAGAATCAAAACGAAGCATAACGGAGTCGAAGAGGAAAGAACCTTCGAAACCGGCGCCATCATGGGTGCCATCACCTATCATGCCGTCCATGAAATGGAAGAATTCGGCGGATACTACCATAAGGGCCCCGACTTCAAGGAAGGCGAACCGAATATGCGCCGCGAATTCCGCGCGCTTGATGGAACCATCCAGCATCCATTCGAGCCAAAGATCGATGCTTCTTTGAAGAAACTCCTCAAACTCGTCAAACTTAAGAAGCAGATGAAGAAGCTCAATAAGCTCATGCAGACCAAATACAAAGGCTATGACTGCTATGGGCATATCGGCGTTGCCAAAGGCGAATACTTCGGCATCTCCAAAGGCGTCGACGGCTATTGCGGAGCCACTAAGGAAGATTCCTTCCCTAACTACGTCAAGGGAAGCAACCCCAACCTCAAGGATTTGGCCTTGCCATTCTCCGAATTCTGCAAACTCAATAAGGTCGAGGAAGTCCAGAGAATCTGGATTGCCCCATTCACCTCCTTCGGATATGGTTTCTTCGATGAGATCCCAACCGCGTTAGTCATGAAATATCTTGACGTCACCACCGCTCTTGAATTCGTCGGAATGAAACTCTGGACCTGGCAAGATGGCACTCAGCAGATCTATGTCCACGTCAATGAGAAGCTTAAGCATCCTGCCAACCTCAAGACCGAAGTCGTCAAGGTTGAGCGTCCAGAAGGCGGAAAGATCAAAGTCACCATCAGAAAAGACGGCGTCGAAAGCGTCGAAGAATTCGATAAGCTCCTCGTCACCACCCCACTTGATCACTTCAAGGATTTCGCCGATGCCACCGAAGAAGAAAAAGAGCTCTTCTCCAAAATCATCCACGAGAAATATTGCGACTTCATCGCCACCTTCGATGAAGGCAAGTCCCCAGTCATCTCCGGCTACATGGTCGAGAACATGGTCCCGCAAAGACTCGGACACGCGATGGTCTACTATAATAGATGGCAGTGCTTAGGCGGCGATTGCCCCGCTACGGTCTATGCTCTCCGCAACCACCTCGGAAGCGAAGACGTGACCTATGAATACACCATGAAGACCATGGAAGAGGATATGGAAAAGGTCGGCTTCCCCGTCAAAGAGAAACTCTATGCCCAAGAAGTCTACTACTGCCCCCACGTCTCACCAAAAGACTATGCCGATGGCTGGTATGACCGCTTAGAGGCCCTCCAAGGCAACAAGAACACCTTCTATGCCGGCGAGATCATCTCCTTCGGCGATATGGAAGATACCTGCGCGGCCTCCAAAGACATCGTTGGACGTTTCTTCTAAATCTTAGCCTAACTTAAACTGGCCAAGCCTTCGGGTTTGGCCTTTTTAAATTAAAAAGCATGCCGGTGGCATGCAGTTTAAGTTGACTCAGTTAGTCTTCTGGGGAATCGATCTCATGGCAATGCCGGCAGCGCGGCTCGTAGGATTCATTGGCCCCGACTTGGATGACTTGGTCCATATAGGAGGCTGGAACCCCATTGATGATCCTTTGGGTCATGGTAGCGGGAGCGCCGCATCTGACGCAGATGGCGGTGAGTTTGGTGACGAATTCGGCTTTGGAGAGCAAAGAGGCCATGATGGGGAAGGGCTCGCCCCTAAAGTCCATGTCGAGTCCGGCGACGATGACGCGGATTCCCTTTTTGGCCAATTTCACGAGAAGATTGACGATGGGGTAATCGAGGAATTGGACTTCATCGATGGCGATGACGTCGATGTTATCGGCTAAATAAGAGAGGATTTCCTTTGATTCATTGATGGTGATGCAGGGAATCTTATTGTGGAGATGGCTCTCCACTTCTTTATCCGAATAGCGGTTATCGATAGCGGGTTTGAAGACAAGATACTTCTTATGGGCATAATCGAGGCGGCGGAGGCGCCTGATCAATTCTTCGCTTTTCCCGGCGAACATCGGGCCGGCGATGACTTCGATCCAACCGGGTTCCTTATAGTTTTCCATAGGGATATCTTACTACTTTCTTCCCTTTTAGCGAATATCCCAATAATGATTTTTCTATAGAAAACAATCGTGGAAGTTTGACATTGTGAGAATGTTATGAAGAGATTATAATATCACTCGCGGACCATTAGCTCAGCGGTTAGAGCGCTCCCCTTATAAGAGAGATGTCCCAGGTTCAAACCCTGGATGGTCCACCATAACGGATGGAGACGTACCCAAGTGGTTGAAGGGATCGGTCTTGAAAACCGACAGTAGGGTCACGCCCTAGCAAGAGTTCGAATCTCTTCGTCTCCGCCAAATGATTAATACGTTCTTGATACACATGCGATCAGGGACGTTTTTTGTTAGAAGGTAGCGATGGTGGGCAGTTTTCTGCAATTATGGACCTACCGCGATGGCGGCCTGCAGGTTGATCCGCTCGTCGTGCCCGATTCTCTTTTTCCTATTACCTACAAATTTCAAACGGTACCGTGTCGTCCTACTTGTTTTGAGGATGTTTTTGCATATAATATAGGTGGGCACGGTGATAAAACTTCCGGGGTCCATCGAAGTGCGGGAGTATTCCCGCTTTCTTTGTTTATAGGGAGGTCATAGAATGCGAAAACTACACGTTTATGCGGATGAGCTTGGCGATGCCGGGCCTTTCAGCGAGCATAGCCCCATCTATTCACTCAGCCTCCTTTTTATCGACGAATCCGTCGAAAGGGGCAAGAATCTTCGCTTGCTGAAAAGCGCCATCCGTAAGTACGGTGGCAACCATTTCATCCATTGCGGCAACTTGATTCGCGGTGAGGAGCCCTACGAAGGCGTTCTTCGCGAGAGTAGGCAGGCGTTGTTTTACGCGTTGGTCTCCTACGCGGGCGGAATCGATTTTTCCTT
>JAIKYF010000073.1 GCA_024683495.1 Bacilli bacterium | reverse complement strand
GATTCTTGAAGATGGTCTTCGATGATCTTATGGGTTTCGGGAGTCGTATAGATGAGCCAGCAAGGAAGTTGCTCTTCTAGAGGGGTGAAGACTTCGGTATCGAAAGAGAAAGCGAGCTCTCCTCCCATGCCGGGTTGAATCAAGGCGTTAGTGAAGTCAATCGTGTCTTTATCGATACGGGGTGGGGTGCCGGTTTTCAAGCGATAAATCCTTAAGCCCATATCCGCGAGGCACTTCGATAAGCCCTTGGAGGATTTCTCTCCATCCGGACCGGCTTCCACTACGGAAGTACCAGAGATAATCGTGCTTTCCATGTAGGTGCCGGTTGTGATGATGACGGCTTTGGAATAGATTTCTTCCCCGCTTTCAGTCACCACGCCAAAAACCTTCTTCTCATTATGGAGAAGAGAAACGACTTGGCATTCCTTGATGGTTAGATTCTCGACTTGGTCAAGGAGTTCTTGGACGTAGGCGGGATAACCGGCTTTATCGACCTGGGCACGAAGGCACTGAACGCCAGGGCCTTTGCCCGTATTGAGCATCTTGATTTGGAGAGGATGATGGTCGGCGGCGATGCCCATCAAACCACCTAAGGCGTCGATTTCCCTGACGACGATGCCTTTGGCGGATCCTCCGATATGGGGGTTACAGGGAGTGTTGGCGATCATCTTCTTGTTGAGGGTGCACAAAAGCGTCCGAAGACCAAGCTTCGCACTGGCGTGAGAAGCCTCGACTCCAGCGTGTCCTCCTCCAACAACAATGACGTCGTATTCCATAAAAATCCCCTGCAAATCCCTATCCGATTGCATCAGACATGTCTAATTTGATAAGTTGGTTGAGCTCAACGGCATATTCCATCGGAAGCTCTCTAGAGAATGGCTCAATGAAGCCCATGACGATCATCTGGGTGGCATCTTCTTCCGATAAGCCTCTGCTCATAAGATAGAAAAGCTGCTCCTCATTGATTTTAGAGACGGTCGCCTCATGTTCGATATAGGATGAATTATTTTTGATTTCGTTGGTCGGAATGGTATCGCTTTTGGAGATATCATCGAGAATCAAGGTATCGCACTCGACATGCGAATGGGCATTCTCGGCCCCGGGCATCATTCTAACGGTCCCGCGGTAATTGGCGACTCCCCCATTCTTGCAGATGGATTTCGAGATAATCGTGCTGGAAGTGTTTTTGCCAATATGAATCATTCTCGCTCCGTTATCCTGGAACTGGTTCTTCCCGGCGACGGCGATAGAGATGGTATTTCCTCTTGCCCCATCGCCCTTTAAGATGCAGGCGGGATATTTCATGTTTCTCATCGAGCCGATATTGCCATCGACCCATTCCATTAAGCCATTTTCCATGACTAAGGCTCTTTGGGTGACCATATTGACGATGTTGGTGGACCAATTCTGAACGGTCGAATAACGGCATCTAGCATCTTTCAAAACCACGATTTCCACCACCGCGGCATGCAAAGATTCCTTCGAATATATCGGGGCGGTGCAACCTTCAACGTAGTTGATGTCCGCACCTTCATCGACGACAATCAAGGTTCTTTCAAATTGGCCGGATTTCTCGTTATTGATACGGAAATAGGATTGAAGAGGTTTCTCTAATTTGACGCCAGGTGGAACATAGATAAAGGAGCCTCCACTCCAGACGGCCCCATTCAGGGCGGCGAACTTGTTGTCCGCGAAGGGGACGACGGTCCCGAAATATTTTTTGAAGATTTCGGGGCAGACCTGAAGGCCCATGTCGGTCGAAAGGAAAATAACGCCTTTGGATTGGACTTCTTCAAGCATGTTATGGTAGACGACTTCCGACTCATATTGAGTGGTGACGCCGGCGAGATATTTCTGCTCTTGCTCAGGGATGCCGAGCCTTTTGAAGGTTTCTTTGACCGCTTCAGGGACTTCTTCCCAATCTTTTTCCTCTTGGGGAGCGACTCTAGTGAAGTAGGTATAGGAAGGAAAATCGATAAAATCGAGATTTGGCCCATAGCCTGGCATTGGCATGCTTTCGAAGGCATGGAAGGCTTTTAGACGATATTCAAGCATCCATTCGGGCTCATTTTTGGCTTTGGAGATAGCTCTTACGACATCTTCATTGATGCCTTTGCCCGTGGTGAAAAGCACTTTGGCGTCGGTCCGGAAGTCATATTTGTATTCTTCTTCACCCATGACTTTTGGATCAGCCATCTTACTTTTCCTCCTTATAGAGAATCTCATCCATGGCCGTCCAGCCCATAGTCGCGCAATGAATGCGGGCGGCTTGCTTGCCGGTGTTCATGAAAACGATAGCCTCATCGAGGACGGAATCATCGAATTCCTTCTCTTCGATCATGTTGAGATATTGTTTGATGAGGTAATGGGCTTCTTCGTCATTCTTGCCGATCAATTGATCGCATAAAATGTCGGTCGAAGCGCCGGAAATCGTGCAGGAGACCCCATTCCAAAGGGCGTCGGCGACTTTGCCATTCTCTTTTTTAAGATAGACATCGAAATCATCGATGCAGTTAGTGCTCGAAGCGTGGATGGAAACATAACCATCTCCACTAGGAGTGGATTTATGACGGGGGTTGGAATAGTGATCCATGATCACTTCCCTCATCATCATTGGGGTTAATTCAAATGAAGTAGGCATCTAAAAACTCCTTTCCATGAGCGACGGCATCGGCGAGTAAGTCGATATCTTCTTTGGTTGTGTATAAATAGAAACTGGCCCTGACCGTGGCGGGTGTGCCAAGGAAATCATTGAGGATTTTGGCGCAGTGCTGACCTGAACGGCAAGCGATTCCTCTGGAATTGAGGAAGGTGGCGGCGTCTTGGGCGAAGACCCCATCGATATTGAAGGTCACGATGCCCGCTTCCGAGTCTTCGTTATAAATAACGCAGTTCTTGGTGGCTTTAAGCTTTTCGACGGCATAGGCTTTCAATTCTCTTTCGTGGGCGTTGATATTCTCAATGCCGACCTTCTCGATATATTCAATCGCGGGCTTTAATCCGAGGATTCCTTCGATATTGAGGGTCCCGGCTTCAAATTTCATCGGGGGCTTTAAGAAAGTAACGGTGCCTTCTTTATAGAATTTATCGTTATTGCCTCCGCCAGAGACATAGGGATCAGTCTCTAGAAGCAAGGACATCTTTCCATAGAGGACACCGACTCCAGTCGGGCCTAAAAGCTTATGCCCAGAGAAAGAGAGGAAATCGCAGTCGAGGTCTTTCACATCGACCTTCATATGCGGCACCGATTGAGCCCCGTCCACCACCAAAATTGAGTGATTTCTATGGCAAATCGCGGCTATTTCTTTAATTGGAGCCACAAATCCAAGGACGTTTCCAACCTGGGCCAAGGCCACGATTTTGGTCTTGGGAGTGAGGGATTTTTGAACGTTTTCGACCGTGATCCTGCCTTCTTTATCAAGAGGGACGTAGGCTAGCCTCGCCCCAGTCAATTCAGCCACTTTAAACCACGGAAGGAGATTGGAGGCATGCTCCGCTTCGCTAAGAAGGATCTCATCGCCTTCTTTTAGGGTTTTCGCGGCATAGCCGAAGGCTACGAGATTGATGCTTCCGGTCGTTCCGGTCGTGAAGACGACTTCTTCGACTTCGGAATTGATGAAATGGGCGACGGTTTTCCTGCTCGCTAAGATCTTTTGGTCGATGTTATAGCAGAGGTCATAGTCCCCACGATGGGAGTTGGCAGTCTCTTCGCTATAATATCTCACGATTTCCTCAATCACGCAGTCAGGCTTAAAAGTGGTCGAGGCATTATCGAGCCAGACCAAGGGTTTGCCCTGCATCTTTACCGCGTTGCGGTACATGGAGAAATCATTTCTTAAAGCGATAGGGTCGAGTTTCACTAGACGCCTCCCTCGATCGCCTCATCGATTTTGCCGATCAATCCTTCATCCGAGAAGAATTGCTCGATTGGTTTGAGGTAACCTAAAGTGATGAGCCTCTTGGCCTCTTCGCGAGAGACGCCACGGGACTCTAAATAGAATAAATGCTGTTCGTTGAGCCTTCCTACCACGGCCGCATGGCTGGCTTCAACATCGTTATCGTCAATGCAGAGGACCGGCGAGGCTTGCCCATCGGATTTCGGGTCGAAAACGATGACTTTGGCAACTTGTCTAGTCTTGGTCTTTTTCGCTCCATGAGGGATATCGGACACACCGGTGAAAACCAATTTGCCTTCATCGCGGGTGATGCCGTAATTTGACATCAAAGCCTCGGTCTCCAAACCCTTATGGAACGCCGAACATTCGAAAATTTTGCTGGCATTTCCCGCACCAAGCGAGGCAAGATGCCATTCAGCCTTAGAATTATCGCCGTTAAGGTTGACGGTTAACTTGAAGCGGAATTTGCCTTTGGAGAAATCCGCCATAGCCGCCACTAAAGAAGCGTCTTTAGCGAGGTCGATGACGATTTCCGTATCGCTTGCTTCCTTGAAAAGGGCGACGTTAAAACATAGCGTCTCGCCTTCCTTGACTTCGAGGTGAAGGGAGTTAGGCAAATTGTCGATGTAGGTAAGATTATTTTTTGCCATTAGTCGCCTCTTTGGTTGCGCAGACACCGATGGAGACGGTGTTCATTGGCGCGTCTACTTCTTTTTCGATCTCGATGCCAAGTTCTCTTTTGATCCATTCATAACCTTCCGAATCAACCTTCTGAATCAATTCGGGGCCACCTTCGACGGCGATTTTGCCGTTGATGAGGATGGCGGATTTGGTGGGGTTGATCATGCCATAGAGTCTCGCATAATGGGAGACGACGAGGAATCCGGCGCCTCTTTCTTGCTCTTCCCTGATGGCCTTGGCCACGACTTGGAGGGCATCGACGTCAAGTCCGGAGTCAATTTCATCTAGCATTGAGAACTTCGGGGCGAGAAGCTTCATCTGAAGCATCTCATTCCTCTTCTTCTCTCCGCCGGAGAAGCCTTCGTTAAGGTTTCTTTTGCTCATTTCGAAGGGAATGCCCATCTCGCCATAAGCCTTTTCGAGGGCCCTATAGAATTGGAAGAG
>JAIKYF010000033.1 GCA_024683495.1 Bacilli bacterium | reverse complement strand
ATCATGTGAAAACAATGCATATCATAGAGGTAATTTTGCTTTACCTAAATATATGTTCTCTATGTAATTTAATAAGCAGAAAGAAAACCCACCTTTGCGCAAGGTGGGTGAAATGGCGGCTATTCAACGATCTCGCCAATCAAATCATAGATATAGGCATCGGTGATTTTGATTTTGACGATATCCCCTAAATAGAGGGTTCTCTTGCTCTTGAAATAGATGTTCCCGTCGATGTCATCGGGGGCGTTCCAATAACTCCTAAGGGTGTATAGGTCCCTTGTCTTATCATATCCGGTGACCAGTCCTTCCATCTCTAGGCCGATCCGCGTTTTGTTTTGGCGATAGGAGATATGGCGCTGAAGCTCCATGATCTCGGCCCTTCTTCTTTCTTTGGTGGACTCTCTCACTTGATGAGGATAATTATAGGCTAAAGTCCCCTCTTCCCTAGAATAAGCGAAGACTCCAAGATGATCGAACTTCAGCTCATTGAGGAACTCGATGGTTTCTTTTTGATCTTTCAGATTCTCGCCAGGGAAGCCAGAGATAAGAGTGGTCCTCAGGATGGCCTCGGGCATCTTCTCTTTGATTTTCCTAAAGAGCTCTTTCATCCCTTCGGCGGTTCCATGCCTTCTCATAAGTTTGAGGAGATGATCGGACGCACACTGGATTGGGATGTCGAAATAATGGGCAATCGAGCGGGATTTGCCAATGAAATCGATCAATTCGTCGCTGATTTCATCGGGATATAGATATAAGAGCCTGATGGAATAGAAACCCATCTCATCAAGGGCTTTGAGCAAATCGAGGATATTGGGTTTCTTATCGGGGAAGTCTCTCCCATAATAGGTCGTGTCCTGAGAGATGAGGGAAATTTCCTTGATCCCCTTCTCCTTCAGGAGTTTGGCTTCCTCTAAGATTTCCTCATAGGGACGGGAGACGAATCTTCCTCTGATATAAGGGATCGCGCAGAAAGCGCAAAAGTTGTTGCAGCCTTCGGAGATCCTTAGATAAGCGCAGTAATCGGGGGTCGAGACCACTCTTTGGAGAGGATCCATCTTATGGAGTTTGGTCCCATCATTGAGCATTTTCTCGATTTTCGTATGGAGTTCCCCATATTGGTTGATGGGAATCCATAAATCGACTTCGGGGATCTCTTCTTTTAATTCATCGAGATTGCGTTCGACAAAGCAGCCCGTGACCACGAGCTTGGAATTATTGTAATGGGCCATCTCGAGAATGGTCTCGATGGCCTCCTTTTTCGCCGCCTCGATGAATCCGCAGGTATTGACGATGATGATATCGGCCTCCGAGGGGGAGGAGGTTATCTCATAATCGGTGTCGCGGAAGGTCGCCAAAATCATCTCGCTGTCGACGAGATTTTTGGCGCAGCCGAGGGAAACAATGCCGACTTTCTTATTTTTAGCGGCCATATTCCTCGTTGAGTTTCTTTAAGAAGGGGAGACGTTCCTTCAAGGCTTTATAGTCCTCAAGTCTCCAAGTCCAGTTGACATCATCGATGATGCCGGGGACATTGATGCGGCCTTCTTTGCCAATGCCCAAGATATCCTGGACGGCAAGGATGGCGTATTTAGCGGGTTTGGACATGATGAAGCGGAGCATTCTGTCGACCACGGTGCCTTCTTTAAATTGGCAGCGGTTCTCAAGCAAATCGAGCCACTCCTTCTGCTCTTCGGGTTTCATGGCATCGTAGAAGCCTTTCATCGTGTCATTGTCGTGGGTGCCTAGATAGACGACGGAATTCTCATTGTTGTAGCCAGGCTTCCCGTTTCTAACATCTTCGATGAAGGTGAATTCGACGACGTTCATGCCTGGGAAGTTATAGTGATCCCTTAAGGTCAAGACTTCTGGACGGAGGTCGCCTAAATCCTCGGCGATGATCTCGGGGTTGTCGTCTCTACGGAAGAAGATATCGAAGAGTTTATAGCCCGGGGCCTCAATCCATCTTCCGTCGATGGCGGTTGGGCAAGAGGCCGGGATCTCCCAATAGGTATCAAAGGCTCTGAAGTGATCAAGACGGATGATGTCATAGAGCTCACCGTTGGTCCTTAGGCGGTTGATGATGAAATGGAAGTCTTCTTTCTCGAGTTTCTCCCAGTTATAGATGGGGTTGCCCCAGCGTTGGCCGGTGGCGGAGAAATAATCGGGCGGAACGCCGGCGATCCAGGTGGGTTCATGGGTTCTCGGATCAAGAAGGAAGGTCTTTTGGTTGGCCCAGACGTCGCAGGAATCGAAGCCGACATAGAATGGGACGTCTCCGACGATGCGGATGCCTTTTTCGTTCGCGTATTTCTTTAGTTGTTTCCATTGCTCATAAAGGGTCTTTTGGAGCCAAATCTCGTATTCGGCCATGGCTTTTTCTTTCTTTGTGAGCTTTTTGGGATGTTTGATCATCTCCTGCTGTTTCTTGCTCCATAAGGTCCAGGATTGGAGATTGTTTCTTCTCTTATTGAGCATGAACAAAGACCAAGATTCGACCCAAGGATGCTCTTTCTTGAACTTGGAGAGGCATCTAGGGGATTTCCTCATCTCGTGAAGATAGGCTAAGCGGAGGTATCTGGCTTTGTAGTCGCGGATTTCCTCAAAATAGACTTTCTTGCCATCGCCCTTGAAGGATTTGACTCTTCCGATGAGTCCTTTGGCATGGAGGGCATCGAGATCGACATAAAGCTCTTCGATCGCGAAGCTAGAAAATGGCTGATAGGGCGAATGGCCATATCCTAAAGGGTTAAGGGGCAGAATCTGCCAGATCTTAAAGCCGCCTTTTTCCAAAATGTCGACGAATTCTCTGGCTTTTTTGCCAAAATCGCCGCAGCCGAAACGGTTGGGCAAAGCCGAAATGGGCATCAAAACACCTGATTGTCTCATAATTATTCTCCTGGAATTTCTTCTATTTTACCTCGTGCGCGCCGAAACGTGGGATAGAAACTTCGACGATTGAGGATTTTTCGTAATATTGGCTCATCTTTTCGATGAAGGAATCGTATTCCTCAGGCGGAACATAGCAGATGATGGAGCCGACTAAGCCCCCGCCCATCACGCGGGCGGCGCCTTTCTTGAGGACGAGATTGGCCCGGTTGACGGCTTGTAAGGGCGAGCCTTCATAAGTCCCGGGGATCATGCAGTTTTTAAGTAAG
>JAIKYF010000013.1 GCA_024683495.1 Bacilli bacterium | reverse complement strand
TATCCGGCTTCTTCGCGTATTTCTCCATCGGGGTCACATAGAAATCCTCAAAAAGGAATTCCTTGTTCTCTCCGTTAGTGAGATATCCCCTAAAGGTATAGGGAAGATCTTTGCCTTTGGTTTTGGAGGCGAAGACGAGCTTATGGGGCTCTTTCAAGAAGGAATTGAATAAGACCGAGGATTTCTGGGTCCTCTTGATGCGGTCCAATCTCGAGATATCGAAGATCCTCGTGCAGCCCTTATCGGTGATGAGGAGGACCTTATCTCTTTCTTCGGGAAGGAAAGAGAGGATAGTCGCGAGGTCTTTACCATGGAATTTCCCTGCTTTGACCCCACCGGTCCTTGGATTGGTGATAGGGACTTCGTTTTCGTTATAGAAGCTCCCTTTCCCTTCGGAGGAACAGACGAGCAAGTCGCTATTGCCGCTTGTGAGGGTGACGCCGACGATCTCATCGCTCGGGGTCAGTTTCATCGCGCAGACGGGCTTACTTCTCCTCACGACTTGGAAGGAGGATAAAACGCAGCGCTTGATGGAACCTAATTTAGATAATAAGACGATATAGAGGTCATCGCGGAATTTCCGGACGCCGAATAGATGGATGAGCCTTTCTCCTGGCTGGATGGGGACCAAACTTGAGACATGGAAGCCTTCTTCGTTCCATTTGGTCTCCTTGATCTCGTTGACGGGGATGTATAGGAAGTTCCCTTTATTGGTGAAGGCCAAGATTATATCGGTGGTTCTAAGTAAGGTATTATAGACGAAAGCATCCCCTTCCTTTAAGCCAGGGAGGACCCCATTTTGTCCCCCGGACCCTCTCCAGGATTTGACGGAGCTTCTCTTGATGTAGCCATCGCGCGTGGCGACCACATAGGTATCTTCGACGGCGATGAGGTCGCGCTTATCGATGTCGACTTGGCTGACGGCCTCCTCTTCGTCTTTGATCTCGGTTCTTCTATCGATCCCAAATCGTTTGGCGACGTCCCGGAGGTCATTGATGATGAATTCGTCTTTCTTCGACTGGTCGCTTAGGATGGTCTTAAGCTCCTTCATGTCCTCGGTGAGCTTCTTCTCTTCCTCGACTAAGACTTGGACGTCGGTATTGGAGAGCTTATATAGAGGCATCGTGACGATGGCTTCGACCTGAGGCTCATTGAAATGGAACCGGTTCATGAGGTTTTTCTTCGAATCGGCCTTATCGTGGGAGGCCCTGATGATGGCGACCACCTCATCGAGGACGGAGATGGCCTTGATGAGGCCTTGGACGATCTCGAGGCGGGACTTATATTTCTCTAATAGATAGTTGCAGCGTCTAGTGACGACGTCTAATTGATGCTGGATATAGCAATCTAGATATGAGATGAGGTCCATGGTCTTGGGGTGGCCATCGACGATGGCGACCATGTTGGCCGAATAGGAGGTCATTAACGAGGTCTTCTTAAGCAAGAAGCCTAAGACGGCATCCGCTTTGGCGTCGTTTTTCAGATCGATGACGATTCTCGTCCCTTCCTTATCGGATTCATCCCTGACCTCATCGATTCCAGGGATCGTCTTATCGAAACGGATTTGGTCGATTTCCTTGACCAAGGCCGTCTTTTTGATTCGATATGGGATCTCGGAAATGATGATCTGGGTGAGATTTTTCTCGGTGACGATCTCGGTTCTGCTGCCGATCGTGACTTTGCCTTTGCCCTTTAAGTAGATGTCTTTTAAGGATTCATTGGCATAGATGATCCCACCGGTTGGGAAATCAGGGCCCTTCACGTAATTTAGAAGGGTCTCTAAATTGCATTCTGGATATTTGATTCGGTGGATGACGGCCCCGATGACCTCTTTGAGGTTATGGGGCGGGATGGCCGTGGCGATGCCGACGGCGATTCCATCGGCCCCGTTGACGAGTAGATTGGGGAATCTACCAGGCAAGACGACCGGCTCTTCCAAAGAGTCATCGAAATTGAGGGCCATATCGACGGTTTGCTTATCGATGTCGCGGAGAAGCTCTCCCGCCAAAGCGGCCAGACGGGCTTCGGTGTAACGATAGGCCGCGGGGCCATCGCCATCGATGGAGCCGTTGTTGCCCTGGAAATCGATAAGGGGCATATTGGAGACCCATTTTTGCGACATGTGGACGAGGGCCTCATAGATGGAGGAGTCGCCATGGGGGTGGTAATTACCCATGACGTCGCCGACGATGTGGGCGCATTTTTTGGTGGGCTTATCGATGGTGTAGCCCTTATCGAACATGCAGAAAAGAATCCTTCTCTGAACGGGTTTAAGACCATCCCTGGCATCGGGGATGGCGCGGTCAAGAATGACGTCTTTGGCGTAGATCTTGAACTTCTCCCCCATTAAGTCATCGAGGGGCTGGCCGAAGATATTTTCGACGATTGCTTCTTTTTCTTCCTTCTTTCTAGCCATATTACTTCTTTCCCTCGGTTGGTTTTAGTTGCTCGATGAAGGTATCGACCTCATCGAAATTGACGTTTTCTCTGATCCAATGCCATCTAGGGGCGGAGTCGTCCCCCATCAAAGTGGAGATCGATTTCTCGCAAACCAAGGGATCATCGATGACCACGCGCATCAATTGGCGGGTCTTCTTGTTCATCGTGGTGATGGCGAGCTGGTCGGCGTCCATCTCCCCTAAGCCCTTGTAGCGGTTGATGCCATATCCGGCCCCGATTTTGACTTTCCCGGCGTTAAGCTCTTCCTCAGTCCAGCAATAGACGTGCTTCTTCGGATCGCTTTTCTTATATACGCGATATAAAGGTGGCTGGGCGATATAGACCATCCCGTTATCGATGAGGGGCTTCATGAAATTATAGAAGAAGGTCAATAAAAGCGTCTGGATGTGGGCGCCATCGGTATCGGCATCGGTCATGATGATGATCTTCCCATAATGGGAGTTTCTGACGTCGAAATCGGCGCCGACTCCGGCCCCGATGGTCTGGATGAGGGTGCTGAATTCGAGGTTTTTGACCACTCTATCGATGGATAAGCCTTCGGTATTGAGAGGCTTTCCCCTCAAAGGAAGGATGGCTTGGTGGAGCCTATCCCTTCCCGATTTGGCGGAGCCGCCGGCGGAATCGCCCTCGACGATGAATAATTCGTTATTGATATAGTCTTTGGAGCCGGCCGCCGCCAATTTGTCGGAGATGATCATGTCGACCTTCTTGACTTTGGCGTTGCGGATTTGGTCTTTGGCTCTTCTGGCCGCCTCGCGGGCGTCTTTGGAGGCTTGGCACTTCTTGATTAAATCGATGGCGAAAGATTGATGCTCGCTTAGGTAATAGGCTAAGCGGTTCATCATCACCTGTCCGACGGCCTGTCCGGCCTCGGGGGTGCCTAATTTGGTTTTGGTCTGAGACTCGTAGGCTAAGATGTCTTCGGGGATTTTGACCGAGACGATGCCAGTGATGCCTTCGCGTAAATCAGGGCCTTCGATCGATTGGTTGCCCTTTAATAAATCGTGGGAGGAAGCCCAGTCATTGAGGGCCTTGGTGAGGGTGGCCTTGAAGGCTTGCTCATGGATGCCGCCGTCGGGGGTTCTGACGTCGTTAGCGTAGCTTAAGATATTCTCCCCATAGTCCCCTTGGCACCACTGAATGGCGATCTCGACTTCGACTTTGCCGATTTTATCGCTGAAATAGATGGTTTCGCCCAAGCGGTTTTTGTTGGAGGTCAAGTCGGCGACATATTCGACGAGACCGACTTCCGAATAATATTCGACGGATTTGCCCGTGGCCTCTTCCTTGATGATGAAATGGACCCCTGAGGCCAAGTAGGCTTTCTCTCTAAGGTGGTCGCAGACATTATCGAAGGAGAATTTGGTATTGGGGAAGACGGAGTTATCGGGCTTGAAACGGACGGTGGTCCCGTGCTTATTCGTGTTGCCTAATTCGGTGAGAGGCTCTAAAAGCTCGCCCCCATTATGGAATTTGATGGAATAGGATTTCCCGCCTCTATAGATGTTGACGTAGAGATATTCGCTCAAGGCATTGGTGACGGTGGCGCCGACGCCATGAAGACCCGAGGCGGTCTTATAGTTGGCGGCGTTGAATTTGCCGCCGGCGTGGAGTTTGGTGAAAATGACTTGGACGGTCGGGATCTTCGTCTCTTTATAGATGCTGACGGGGATTCCACGTCCTTCGTCGGAGACTTCGCAAGAGCCATCTTTATGGAGGATGACGGTGATTTTGTTGCCATATCCATTGACGGCTTCGTCGATGGAATTATCGATGATTTCCCAGATTAAATGATGAAGCCCCGTGAGGTTGGTGCTTCCGATATACATACCAGGGCGTTTTCTAACCGCGTCCAAATCCTGATAAATCTCGATGCTATCGGCATCGTATAGTCTTTCAGCTTCGTCAAAATTTACCATATGTCCTATAATTGCTCCGCTCGAGAAATTCACTTTATGATTTTCTCGTGGCATTTAATGGAACTATTATAATATAATAGTCAAGCAAATTAAATAGTTTCGAAGGAAAAAATATGAGCAATGTCATCGCAAATATATTAGTAGCCATCGTGGTTTTGGTTTTCGGGTTTCTCATCGGGAGCATCCCCAATTCGGTATTGATCGGAAAGATCTTCTACCATATCGATATCAGGGAATACGGCTCGAAGAATCCGGGTGGCACGAATGTTGGCAGAGTCCTTGGCAAAAAGGCCGGCATCGCCGTCATCGCCCTCGACATCTTAAAAGGCATCATCGCCTTCTGGGTCGTCTGGGCCATCCTTAGATTCTCGGGCCTAAGAAGCAATTTCGCCCTCTGGAACGATGCGGTCCCCTATAACTATTTGGTCTTCATCGGCGTGGCCATCGGCCATTGCTTCTCCCCCTGGCTCCATTTCAAAGGCGGCAAAGCCGTCGCCTGCCACCAAGCCACCGTCGGAGGCTATAGCTATCTGATGTTCATCTTGTGCATCGTCTGTTTCTTCCCCGTCTTCTTCAAAAAGAGGATCATGTCCATCGCCTCCATCGTCCAAGGCGGCTTGATGCTCCTTGCCCATATCATCATGTATCTACTCTGTAACCTCACTTCCTTCTCGGGCGCCATCTTCGCTTTCTCGCTTGGCGCGGGCGGAGGCATCTATTGGTGCAACCCCGCGACTCCTTGGGTCACGGGCTGGGAACCAGTGGCCGCGGCCTTATTCGTCTATGTCCTTCTCGTCATCCGTCATTCCAGCAACATCA
>JAIKYF010000138.1 GCA_024683495.1 Bacilli bacterium | reverse complement strand
TCGATGATGCCCTTTGGGGTGCAGCAATCGAATTCGGTCATCGGAACGAATCCATCGATATCTTTTCTTGGATCGATGGCCATATGGATGGCGTGCTCGGAGATTTGCTTTGGCACAGGCAATTGAACAAGCAAGCCATCGACATTTGGATCTTCGTTGAGTTCCTTAATCAAATCCAATAACTCTTTTTCGGTGGCAGTCTCAGGTAAACGACGGAGATCTCCATTGACGCCGATCTCGGCACAATCTTTCATTTTCCCACGAACATAAGCCTCGCTGGCGGGATTATCTCCAACGACGACAATAGCCATATTAGGCGTGCGACCTAAGGAAGAAACCTCTTTTTGAAGTTCTTCTTTGCGCATCTTCACATATTCTTTTATTTCCATGAAATAAACATATCACCTTAGGAAAAATACTTCACTAGGAAAGAAGAAATTTTTCCTGAAGACGAAAAAAGGATGGCGATTTGCCATCCATTTTTGAATTTTTACTTATTAGAGAAGTCCTGCAACGGCGATCGCGGAAGCGGCTGCTTCACTCGATGATCCACCTTTGTTATTCAAGACCATGATGAGAAGGGCAAGGAAGAGGAAGACGATTGCGAAGCCAAAGGTGAGCCAGCTGACGATTTTCTCGCTGCCTCTTTCTTTCTGCTTGGCGAAGACGTTCAATCCGCCGCCGGTGATGGCACCAGAAGCACCTTCTGACTTACCACCTTGGAGCAATGACAAAATAATGACAATGAGTGCCACGACAATGAAGATAATGTCATACCATTTCATAATCAAATGCTCCTCGCGCGTATTGCGCTTAAATACTTTAGTCTAAAACGCTCCATTTAGCAAATATTAGTTTTCTTTAGAAACATCAATTCATGCTCGCTTTCAGTTCGATGATGATGTCTCTTAGTTCTGCCGCGCGTTCGAAATCGTAATTTTTCGCGCAGTTTTTCATTTCTCTCTCCAGTTCTTTTATCTTCTTTTCGATTTCGCTTCTAGAAGATTTCTTATGGACTGAGATGAGAGCCTCCGCCACTTCATCATTATTAGATATCGGTGCGTGGATATCTTTGATGATCGTGGTTGGGATGATGCCGTATTCGTCATTATAAGCCTGTTGGATTTCCCGACGTCTATTGGTTTCCTGAATGGCTTCTTTCATCGAATCGGTCATCATGTCGGCATACATGATGACTTGTCCGTTGGCGTTTCTGGCCGCACGGCCGATGATTTGGATTAAGGAAGTCGTGCTTCTTAAGAAGCCTTCCTTGTCAGCGTCTAGGATGCAGATAAGGGAAACTTCTGGGATATCTAGACCTTCTCTAAGGAGGTTGATGCCGACAAGGACATCATATTTTCCTTTGCGAAGCTGATAGATGATCTGCGTTCTCTCCAGAGTTTTGGTCTCGTTATGGAGATAGGTGACTTTGATATCGTTTTTCTTTAGATATGAAGTTAGATCTTCCGCCATCTTGATGGTCAAGGTGACGATCATCACCCTTTCGTTTCTCTCGATGCGTTTCTTGATTTCTTGGAGAATATCATCGATTTGGCCCATTGAGCGTCTGACATCGATCTTCGGATCAAGGAGGCCGGTCGGACGGATGATTTGCTCTACCACTTCCCCTCCGCATTTATCCATCTCATAAGGGCCAGGCGTGGCTGAGGTGCAGATGACATTCGAAGGGATTAAGGACTCGAATTCCTGAAAATTCAAAGGTCTATTATCTAAGGCTGAAGGAAGTCTAAAGCCATAATCGACGAGAACCTGCTTTCTTGAGCGGTCTCCGTTGAACATGCCGCGTAATTGAGGGATGGTCACGTGAGATTCATCGATCAATAAGAGGAAATCGTCTGGGAAATAATCGATCAATGTCCATGGGCGTTGCCCTGGCTGACGTTTATCGATATGGCGGGAATAGTTTTCGATTCCAGGGCAATGTCCAAACTCCTTTAAGGAATCCATGTCTTGCCTTGTTCTCATCTCTAAGCGTTCGGCCTCGAGGAGCTTTCCGTTGTCCCGGAAGTATTTGAGTCGTTCCTCTAATTCCACTGAAATGGTTTCGCAGGCCTCCATGATTCTCTTTTTGGTGGAAGCATGGTCATAGGCGGGGTAGATTGGATAGGTGGCATAGGATTTTTTGATTTCGCCCGTCATCTTATCGACTTCGCTGATGCGTTCGATATCATCGCCAAAGCAATCGATACGGATATAGAATTCATCGGAAATCATTGGGGCGATTTCGATGATGTCTCCTCTGACTCGGAAGGTGCCGGGGTTGATGTCGAGATTGTTTCTGGTGTATTGGGCTTCGATCAAGCGTCCGAAGAGTTCTTTTCGATCGAGGGTCTCCCCTACTCTTAATTCGAATAATAAACCCCGATATTCATCAGGATCGGTTAAGCCATAAATAGCGGCGACTGAAGCGACGACGATGGTGTCTCTTCTTTCGATGACGGAGTTGACGGCGCTGGTGCGCATCATCTCAATCTCATC
>JAIKYF010000131.1 GCA_024683495.1 Bacilli bacterium | reverse complement strand
CAGATGTGGAGGAAGGGGGTGATTTCGGAGGGGTTCTGATAAACGGCTTCTCCTTGCCTTTCTCTTCTGAGGAGTTCTTTCTTGACGAGAACTAAGTAGGGGAGGACTTTGATGGTGAAAAGGTAGTCGGCTTTCTCTTGGACGGAAACCCTCCAGCCTTCATACACATCATCGATAATGTTGAGTTGTTTTCTCATATTGGCTCCTTTCTTTATCTTTAAGAGTAGGTTAATTTTCTTCTTTTGTCCACTTCGGAAAGTAAAAACAAGGCCTCGAATCTAATGATCACCCTTCTAATTTATCATCCTAGCTAGCCATTTATGCCTTTTAAATGTTCCTTTCATAGGTTTCATCAATCGATTAGTGGACTTTTATCGAATTAGTTGACAGAAGAAAAGTTGACGATTATCTTATATAAATGTGAACAGTGTTCGCATTGAATCTTTATGGCAAAATACAACGAACGAGAAATATTGGACTTCTTCAAGAAATGCATCTTGGAAAATGGCTATGAAAATACCTCTATGAGATTCATTGCCTCGCATTTTAAAATGCCCGTCTCTTCTTTATATCGCCACTTTTCATCCAAAGAGGAGATGCTTGAGTGGGTTATTCAACCGGTTTTGGACATCTTCAATTCCATGTATGAAAAATACAAAGATAAGAATTATGAGTTCCTCAGAACTATGACGCTCGAGGAGGTTTTCGATAATCAGAGAACCCCAAGCGAGTTCATTGACCTGATGTATCGATATCATGATGAGTTTTCAATTCTTCTATCGCATTTAAAAGGCACCAAATACGAGAATTTTTTCGACAAATTGGTGGATTATGAAGTCAAAACCTCGCTTGAATTCTTTGCCGAATTAAAAAAATGCGGATTCAAAATTCGTGAAATCGACCCGAGACATCTGCGTATTTTGACGGAAAATAACTTCAACGCCTATTTTTCGGTCATCAAAAACAATCTCACACACCAAGAGGCGCTAGATTTCATGGCGGTTTTCAGCGATTACGCCACCGCCGGCTACAAAGGCTTATTCATAGAAAGATAAATTTTTTTCGATTAGTTGTTAGTTATATCTAACAAGGAAAGGAGCATTAATGGAAAAGAATAAGAGAAAGGAAAACCCGACCATATCCTATATTTTGGAATTGGTCAGCTACAAAAAGGGGATGTTTTTGGCCTCGGTCTTGCTTGCTTTATTGAACGCGGTCTTAATAATCATTCCCTACATCATGCTATCGGGCTTTGGCTCTTTCCAAGGCATTCTCCCTCGACTCATAGAAGATGTTCAGCTTGGTAGGGGTTTTGAAGCCGCTTTTTATTGGCCTCGGCTGGGCGTGATGATTGGCTGCGTGATAGCCGCCCCCATCTTCAAATTCATCTCCACCGGCATCTCTCATGCCGCAACCTTCCATGCCTTAAAGAAAATCCGGATGGATATGGCAAGAAGATTATCGGAAATGCCTTTGGGAGACATCGAAAGGCTGAACCCCGGAACCGTCAAAGGAATCATGGTGGAACGCGTCGATGCCTGCGAGAAAATCTTAGCCCACATCGTCCCTGAGGTGACGAGCGGTTTATTGGCGGCTATGTTCCTCTTGGTTTTGATGTTCATCATCGATTGGAGATTGGGCCTCGCCTCCCTTATTTGCGTCGTAGTGGGTTTCGTCTTCTTCTCCTTCATGATGAAGGGTTCGACCGAATCGGCCCAATATTGCGTCGATAAAACCAATGAGCTGAATAACACCGCCATCGATTACATCAACGGCATCGAAGTCATCAAGGTCTTCGGAAAAGAAGATGACTCCTATGAAAGATTCAAGCAAGCCGCTCATGATGGGGCCTATTGCTACATCGATTGGATGAGAAGATGCATCATCCCCCAAACCGGAGGTTTCGTAATCGCCCCTTATACCTTGCTTGGCATCTTGCCAGTAGGCGCTTTGCTATACATGAATAATCAGTTGAGTCTCTCTAACTTAATTATGGTCATCGTTTTATCGGTCACCGCGATCTCATTCCTCTTGGTTTTATTTAGTTATACCGATGATTTAAAACAGGTGGAAGTAACGATCGGCGAGGTTTTGAGAATCGTCAAAGCCCCGATTTTGAATAGACCAGAAAAAATCAAAAATCCCCCGCAAAACTATGATATCTCAGTCGAAAATGTCAATTTCGGCTATGACGAAAAAGAGGTTTTGCACGATATCTCCCTCCCAATCAAGCAAGGAACCTTTACGGCGTTCGTCGGTCCATCGGGAGCAGGTAAATCAACCTTGGCGAAGCTCATCGCTTCTTATTATGACCCCAACAATGGGTCGATCAAAATCGGCGGGGTCGATCTGAAAGACATCCCCTTAGATAGATATAACGAGATGGTTTCCTACGTCTCCCAGAATAACTATCTCTTCAATATGTCGATTTACGAGAACATCCGCGTCGCTAAGCCAAGCGCCAGCAACGAGGAAATCGAGGAGATCTGCCGGAAATGCGGGGTCGATGCCTTCATTCGTTCCCTTGAAGATGGGTATAACACCGTCGTCGGTTCCAAGGGCAATTCCATTTCCGGCGGGGAAAGGCAAAGAATCACCATCGCCAGGGCCATGATGAAAAACGCCCCGATCGTCATTTTGGATGAGGCGACGGCCTATACCGACCCAGAAAATGAGGCTCTCATCGAGAAGTCCTTGTCCGCTTTGATAAAAGGGAAAACCCTAATCGTCATCGCCCACCGGTTAAACACCATCACCAACGCCGACAATATCGTGGTTTTCTCTGAGGGGAAAATCGAGGAAACGGGAACCCATCAATCTTTGCTCGATGCCAATGGGCTTTATAAGAAGATGTGGGATTCCTTTAAAGAAAGCGAGGCTAAATAAGTATGTTCAAAGAAATATATCGGTTCTTCAAATTCTCTGGTAAGAGAAACGAAAGAAGATTCTGGAGTTCGGTCATTCTTGAGTTCGTCATCTCCTTATTCAGCCGCTTGAGGTTCGTGGCCGCCTTCATTTTGATCGAGGGCATCTGCTATGAAATGGGCTTAGGAAGAGACTCCGCCCTGATGAAAGAAGGGGTCACGTGGGCTAGATTTTGGCTGATTTGTGGCTTGCTTGCCATCAGCGTTGCCTCGATGATCGCCCTCAAATGCGTCGTGCAGATGAAGCAGACCATCGGTGGCTATACCACAGCCGCGGGTAAGAGGGTGGAGATAGCTCTGAAGCTTCGCTACCTTCCGATGGGTTTCTATAATAAAAACTCTCTTGGGAATATCACTTCCGTCACCACCAACACGATGGAGGTGATTGGAAATGTCGCTACAAGGGTGGTCATGATGCTCTTGGACGGCATGATCGACACCATCGTTTTGTTAGCGATGATGCTCTTCTTCAATTGGAAGATCGGACTTGTGGTCATCGGCATCTTAATCGTCTTCATCATCATCAATTATTTCCGGCAAATCGTGGCTAAAAAGATCAGTAAGAGAAAAATCAATGCCGATCAGAAGTTGGTCTCCGACGTCTTGGAATACACCGAAGGCATCAGTGAGGTCAAAAACTACAACATGGTCAAATCCGCCAACGACAGCCTCAATAACTCCATCGATGAAAACCGCAAAGTCAGCACCAAAATGGAAATGCTGATCGGGCCATTTGAAGCCTTGAGCGAGATTTCTCTCCAATTAGGCTCCATCATTCTTATTCTCATGGCGATCACCATGACCATCGCTGGGCAATTTGGCATCGCCGTCGGGGTGACCCTCATCTTGATGTCTTTGGTCATCTTTAACGAAATCAAAGCTTCTGGAACCTATTCCTCCCTATTGAGGGCCATGAGTGAGGCGATGGACAAAGCCGATGATATCCTCAAACAAAAGGATATGAAGGATGAAGGCAGGCCCATCACCCCCGATAACAAAGACATCGTCTTGGACAATGTCTCTTTCTCCTATGACAAGAAGACGGTCCTCGACAACGTTTCCTTGACCATCAAGGAAAAGTCCATGGTCGCCATCGTTGGGCCATCTGGCTCAGGCAAAACGACTGTCTGCAAATTAATCGCTAGATTCTTCGACGTCGATGAAGGGGAAATTTCCTTAGGGGGAGTGAATATAAAAGAATATTCCATCAATTCCCTCATGAAAAACTTCTCGTTTGTCTTCCAAAACGTCTATCTATTCAACGATACGATCAAAAATAACATAAAATTCGGGAAGGATGACGCCACCGATGAGGAAATCATCGAGGCGGCCAAAAAGGCCTGCTGTCATGATTTCATCATGTCACTGCCTGATGGATACGAGACCGTGCTCGATGATGGCGGCAATAATATAAGCGGAGGGGAGAAACAAAGAATCTCCATCGCTCGAGCGATGCTCAAAGACGCCCCCATCATCATCTTGGATGAGGCGACCGCCAACATCGATCCGGAAAATGAAAACCTCCTCTCATCCGCTTTCGCCAATCTCACGAAAGATAAGACGGTCATTATGATCGCCCATAAGCTCAACACGGTCAAAGCCGCCGATGACATCGTCGTTCTCGATAACGGAAAGATCGTCGAAGAAGGCAAGCATGACGAATTGGCGAAGCATGACGGCATCTATTCTCGCTTCATCAAAGAAAGAGAAGAGATCGCTGGATGGAAGCTTTAGTGGCTTCTAATTGAAACCCTAAAGATAAGAAAAGGACTGCCGCCTTAGATGGCTGACAGTCCTTTTTGCCGTCAATGAATGATCTTCTAGCGAATTATTTCATTTTCGCGTAGGCGTCGAGGGCCCTGGCGACTTTGGTTTTCTTATTGAGGAAGAAGGGGATTCCGTTTTCTTCGAGAAGCTCGCGAAGCAATCTTTCGGCA
>JAIKYF010000046.1 GCA_024683495.1 Bacilli bacterium | reverse complement strand
TTGCGCATCAATATTGATACATTTTGCTTTTTTTGCAAGGGGTTGCACTACAACATTGATACATTTCAGAGGGGATGGGGGAAGTCGAAACATTCCAAACGTCCGCTTATCTATTATTCGGTCCAACGGTAATTAATCTGGTCCACGGTGAGGTTCAATATGGCGAGGCCGGCCCCGCAAAGCTTGATTATGACCGATTTATACCCAACGTACTCGCAAAGGTATATGAGGCCTTCCTTGGAAAAATCCTCCAGCGCTTTGCCAAGAAGGGGGACCATCTTCCCATGTTTCTCTACATAAAGCTCGGGCTCACTGATTAGGTGGTATTCGATTTCCAGCGAATCCGCTCTCGGGTGGTGGGAACTAACCGAGTCATGGCGGGCGATATCCCTTTCGAAGACAAGGAGAAGAGAATCCTTGCCGACTGTGATTCTTTCAACTTTGCAGTCATGGATATTCGGTAATGTCGGGAGGCAATCAAAGCCAAGGTGATAGATGCCTTTGGCCTCATCCAAACTGTAACTGAGAAGGTCGGTTGCGCCGAGGCCAAGCCTTGAGGCGAGTTCGGATTGCGAAAGGCCAAGTTCCTTTCTCCTCCGTTTTATCGCCATGCCGATACTTCTTCCGCCCATAGTGCTATTTCTTTTTTAGGATGTCCAACAATTTGCCATCCAACTCGCGTCCCATCGCGAGCTGCCTACCACCACCGAACTTCTCGAATTCCTTGTGGGCCTTCTGTACCGCTAGAGCATGGGAAATCTTGCCCTCAGCGAAGTCGTCATCCCCGACAGCGTCATTTCGATTGACGCTTATGCCTTCACAAGATGCAGGGCGCTGGCCTCCGTATCGATCCCCAGCAAAGTCACTTCGATCGGCGAAGGAGCGTTCTATAATGCCGGTCTCAAATCCGTCGTCATCGGCAAAGGCGTGACTTCGATTAGCAAAATGGCATTCTAAGGCAATTCTCTCGCTTCCGTTTTTTACGAAGGCACGAGCGCTGAATGGTCATCGATTTATATCGCCACCAGCAACAATCCCTTAACCAAGGCCAAAAAGTATTACTATTCGGAAACTGAGCCGAGCGAAGTCGGGGACTATTGGCACTATGTCAATGGCATCCCGGTCTCCTTGGAATTAAAAAGGGCATTTGCAAAAGGATAGCCGGGCAAACCTGGTTTTTCCTTATTCTTTACACCCGAACGGGTATAAATCAAATGATATATGGCCATAATGCACCCGAACGGGTATATTTTTCATCATATTGCATTGTTTTTATACCCGAACAGGTATATTATTAAGTTATGGAAAATCGAATTGGCGTATTCATCAAAGCCCAGCGAAAGAAGGCGGGGCTCACGCAGGAAGAGTTCGCGATGCGCAGCAACTTGGGATTGCGTTTCGTGCGGGAGCTCGAGCAGGGAAAGCCCACCGTTCAGTTGGATAAAGTCGAACAGGCTTTGGCAATGTTTTCTTATCATTTAGAACCCATTAAGGATGAACGGAGATGAGGAAAGGACGGGTTTTCGTCGATCAAGTATTCGCCGGCGAAATCTGCGAGGCCGGGGATGGTTTTACGTTCACCTATGATCCTGCCTATCTGCAAAACGCTTCCGCAAAGCCGGTGAGTTTGACGCTTCCTTTGTCTTCGGCTCCTTATCGCTCCCCTACCCTATTCCCGTTTTTCGATGGGCTGATCCCGGAGGGTTGGCTCTTGGACGTGTCGATCAAGAACTGGAAACTGAACCCGCGCGACCGCATGGGCCTTTTGCTTTGTTGCTGCCGCGACTCGATCGGCAACGTTTCCGTGGAGGATGATAGCGATGCTTTATGATTACTGCCTCTCCACGGGGAACATGCTCAAAGAGGAAGAAAAGGAAGTCGGTTGGGCCCGCGGGGCAATACACGCGGTGTTTGGAACGGATTGCCTGCCTCGGATCAATCTAAACGAAAAGACGCTGCAGGGGGTCGCTTTATCGCATGTCAAGCAAGGCCAAACCGTCGCGGGCGTTCAGAAAAAGCTCTCCCTTGGCTTCGACCCAAAGGACAAGAAACGCCTGACCATCGCGGATTATCCGACGGGCTATATCCTTAAGCCCCAAGAGGAATTGCCTTTTTTCCCCGAAGCCGAAAACTTGGTGATGCAAATGGCGGACCACGCCCGCATCCCGACCGTCCCGCACGGACTGCTTCCTTTGGAAGACGAAAGCTTAGCCTATATCTGCAAGCGCATCGATAGGCGGAATGGGCAAAAGGTGGCGATGGAGGATTTCTGCCAGCTTTCAAAGCGGCTGACCGAAAACAAGTATTCCGGGTCTTATGAGTCGGGGAAAAACATCATTGAGCGATACAGTTCCCGCCCGAGAATCGACATCGTCGAGTATTTCGTCCGCTTGGTCTTTTGCTTTTTGACCCTCAATAGCGATATGCATTGGAAGAACTTTTCTTTGGTGGAAAGCGAAGACGGCTTCGTCATGTCCCCCGCCTACGATTTGCTTCCGGTGAACCTCGTTTACCCCGCGGACAAAGAAGAGACCGCCTTGACGTTGAACGGAAAAAAGAAGGGTCTGCGTTTGAAGGACTTCCTATCTTTCGCCATCGCCGGGGGAGAACAGGTTCGCATCGAAGAAAAAACGGCGCGCCGGCTCATCCAACGATTGTTGTCTTATGAGGATGCTTTTATCTCGTTGATAGAGCATTCCTATTTAAATAAGGAATATAAGAACCGCTTCATCTCCTTAATGAAGGAACGGTGCGATAGGTTGAGGTAATGGCTTTCAAGGCTTTGCCTTACGCCTCTTTCGCTTAGAAAACGAAATTCGTCAACAACTTGTTGACCAAATCGTCATGCTCCTTGGTACGGTTTATTCTTTTGTCCAAAAAAGAGAAAAAAAGCGCGTTTTTTAAAGAAAAAAGGCCGACACGCTTTGTATCGACCCATGTCTTCCATTGTGGTGCCGTCTATCGGAATCGAACCAACAACCTCCGCATTACAAGTGCGATGCTCTGCCAATTGAGCTAAGACGGCGTGGTGGGTGTTACTGGTATCGAACCAGTGACCTTTTCCGTGTGAAGGAAACGCTCTCCCGCTGAGCTAAACACCCGCCTAGAAAAACTATAAGCCCCGAACTGCGTCGGGGCAATAGAGTTTGCTTGGTGGGCCTTAATGGACTCGAACCATCGACCTCGTCATTATCAGTGACGCGCTCTAACCAGCTGAGCTAAAGGCCCGCGACAAATAATATACTCCGTATATTCATTCTCCGCAAGGACTTTTTATTTAACCTAGGTCTATACTTAAATAAAATACTCATCTCCAAAATCCGCGAAATCAAAATCTCATCTCCAAGGGCGGTATAAAATAGTCATGTCCAGCCGCCGCCCAAAAACTATAGCCCATCGAAAGGAGATGCAAGATCATGAAGGACTATTCCAGATTCGGAAGGGAAACCGTCGAATCCATCGCCGTGGGACTCACCACGTGCAAGACCGCCAGCGAGCTCGCCAGAAACATCGGCGTGGACGTAAGCGGCCTCATCAAGCACATCAAGAAATTCCGCATCCTCAAGCCGACGAGCGCCGCCAACAAGTGCGGCCTCAAGAAGGGCTGCAGGTACGCCGGCGTGTGCAGAACGTGCCCGCACGACCGGCCAGGCAGGGCCGAGAGGAAGCTCTGCGCCCACTGCCAGACGAGCAACTGCAACCAGTGCTGCCCCGCCTTCACCCCCATCCCGAGCTGCCCCAGGCTGAAGAAGTTCCCCTACGTCTGCGACGGCTGCGAGAGCATGAGCCACTGCTGGCTGAGCCATTACCGCTACCTTGCCGACGAGGTGTGGCAATCGGTCAAGGCGCAGAGGAAGGAGCCGAGGAAGGGCGTGCACGCCGAGAAGGGCGCGAGCGCCCAGAGCGCAGAGCTCACCAGGCTCTCGCTGCTGCTCGCGCCCCTCATAAAGGAAAGGCATCAGAGCCTCCAGCAGATCTACGCCGCGCACAGGGACGAGATCAGGTGGTCCTACCCGACGCTGCTGAAGCTGATAGACCTGGGCAAGGTCCCCGGGATCGCCAACATCGACCTGACCAAGAGGGTCAAGTACCCAAAATCCTACAAGAAGTCCGGGTCGGAGCCGACCAACGCCGCCTTCCTCTCCGGCAGGACCTACGACGACTTCATCGCCTTCGTGACCGAGAACAGGGGGCTCGAGGTGGTCGAGATGGACACCGTGGTCTCGTGCAGGGGGTCGACGCCGTGCCTGCTGACGCTGCTGTTCCGGAAGTCGAACTTCATGCTGGCCTTCCTGCTCCGCGACAGGACCGTCGCCGAGGTCGGCGCCGCCTTCGCCCTGATCAGGGGGGCGCTGGGCGCGGAGCTCTACGGGAAGGCGTTCGCGATCATACTGACCGACAACGGCAGCGAGTTCGCCGACCCGCTCCCGATCGAGTTCGACCCGACGACCGGCGAGAGGGTGGCGAGGCTCTTCTACTGCGACCCCGGCAAATCCGGCCAGAAGGGCAAGATAGAGAAGAACCACGTGGAGGTCAGGAAGGTGTTCCCCAAGGGCACCGACTTCGCCCTCTTCGACCAGAATAAGGTCAACCTCGCCATGAGGCACGTCAACTCGGAGCCCAGGGCGATCCTGAACGGCAACTGCCCGGGGGTGATCGCGAGGGCCTTCCTGGACGAAAAAGTACTCGCGCTGAACGAGTACTCCCCGCTGGACGCGGACTCGGTGTTCCTGCATCCAGATCTCTTTAGATAGTATTTGAACGCCGCCGGGCGGTGGCCGTGGAAGGGCTTGGAATTGATTTTTTGAAGCGAGTCAGCCAAGCCGTTTTCGGCATGCCTTCGGGCAACACTATGATAGCCCGCCGGGCGGCCTAGGGCAACCGTTTTCCAATCCCCGAAGCCATCATCGGCGGCAAATTTAAGAACCCATCTCCAGATCCCTGCCGTCTGCGCCGATGGCGCCGATGGAATTCCGCGGATTTTGATTTCGCGTTAGATTTTGGAGATGAGTATTTTATTTAAGCAACCTAGGTCTATTCGATGAAATCTAGGGATTTAGGGAGATATTCTAGCTATTGGGGGAGAGCTTATTTCTTTCTAGAGGAATCGATAAGCCAAGCATGCCGAGGATGGAGATGCCCCCGAGAATGGCGAAGAAGACAGCAAAGGAGCTATTCGTATAGATATAAGGGGCGAGGATGGACATGCTCCCGGCGAAAAGATTCATCGAGGCCTGTGAGACGCTTAAGGCGATGGTGACTCTTCTAGGGGGAGTGATCTCATTGACGTAATCGACGAAGCCGATGATCATGAAACCTCCGGAGATACCTCTAAGGAAATAGCATAAGGAGGCCACGAGGATCGAGTTGGTGAACATGCAAGAGAAGGAGGCGAGGATCGTGAGGATCCCTCCTAAGGCCAAGATATTCCGGTAGCTCTTGAGCCACTTATGGAACCATTCATAGAAGAGGACGACAAAGATCTCCACCACCACTCGCATCGCGTTGAATAAGGAATAGAGATTGGCTTTCATCCCCATCGCATCCAGATATAGGGGGACATTATTCCCTAAGATGACGTAAGAGCCGTATAAGGTGACGTAAAAGAAAATGAAGGGGATGAGCTTATGGAGGTAGCTCTTATGGGTTTGCTTATCCTCCATCTTATATAGAAACTCATCATCTTCTTTATTATAAGGATATAGGAAGATGGTGAGGGATAAGCCCACTAGAAGGCACGATGCGGCGATATAGAAGAGGACTTGATAAGAAACGTAGGTGAGCATCAACGCGCAGAATAGGAGGGAAGCGGCATAGGCGATGCTTCCGAAGATCCTCAGTTTATTGAATGTTTGGTTTTTCTTTTTGAGAATCGGGGAGATGAAGCCATCCTGAACCTGGAAATAGGGGCCATTATTAAAGGAAAGAAGGATCATTATGGCGATCAACCCATAATAATTATTGAATAAGGATAGAAGAATGACCCCGATTATCTCGAAAAGGAGAATGATTCGCATCACCCATAAGGTGGCCTTATGGGACTTCACGAACAAGGAGAAGAAAAGGGCCCCCACGAAGTTGGCGAAGGGGATTAAGCCCAGTAAGACCCCTTGTTGGAAGGAATCTAAGCCGATGGAGATGAAATATAAGCCATAATAGGGACAGAATAAGGCATCGGCGAAGAAGATGAAGATATAGAGGATCCTCAAAGTCCAGATGCTCGTGTCTTTACTAGTGGCTTCCATAGATTTACCGTAGAAAAGTATATCTATCTTCTCTTACTATTCAAGGATTGGGAATTCTTGGCTTTAAATAAATAAAGATAAGATTATAGCTAAGAGATAAAGATAAGAGAAAAGATAAGAAAAAAGCAGGTCCTCGAGGGATCTGCTTTTTGGAAACGAAGGGAATTCGACAATCGATTAACGCTTGCTGAATTGTGGGGCGCGACGGGCACCCTTTAAGCCGTACTTCTTTCTTTCTTTGCTTCTGGCGTTTCTGGTCAACATCCCATTGACTTTGAGGGTGTGACGATCTTCTCCAGCGAGCAAAAGAGCGCGGGCAAGGCCTAATCTGATGGCCTCAGCTTGGCCAGTGAAGCCACCGCCATTGGTGAAGACTTCGACATCGTACTTGTCTTCGGTGCCGGTGAGGGCCAAAGGTTGCTTGAGGTTTTGGACAAGGGTGGCATATGGCATATATTCGTTAACGTCTTTGCCGTTGACGGTGATCTTGCCTTTTCCACCAGTGACATAAACACGGGCGACGGCAGCCTTACGACGGCCGGTGCCATAATATTTCTTTTCTTTTTCAGCCATGATAGTTCTCCTTATTTCTTGATGACCTCAAGAGCGACTGGCTTTTGAGCTTCCTGTTCGTGCTTCTCGTCAGCATAGACGAAGAGCTTGCGAAGCATCTTGCGGCCAAGAGGTCCTTTTGGAAGCATGCCCCAAACGGCTCTTTCGACCATTTCGCATGGGAACTCTCTCTTCATGACGCCGGAGCTACGGGTGCGGAGGCCGCCGTTATAGCCGGAGACATTGTAGTAGTTCTTCTTGTGTTCGGCATCGCCAGTGAGTTTGACTTTGCCAGCATTGATGACAACGACATAATCGCCGGTGTCTTCATTTGGAGTATAAATTGTTTTGTCTTTGCCCATCAAGACAGTGGCGACCTTGCTGGCAAGACGTCCCAAGGGGATGTCAGTTGCATCAACAACATACCAGGTGCGCTTCACTTCTGCGGGTTTAGCAATCGTGGTTTGACGCTGCATAATTGTTTACCTTCTTCCTAGTCTTTAGCGACTTTTCTTTTAGTGATCAAACTTTACCGGGGTTTGCTCTTTCAAAGTAGTGCCGAGTGTTATTATCCATACCATATGGTATGTTGTCAAAGTTTTTTTGAAGTTTTGATGATGAATTTGCGTTTTATGAAGAAAAATCGCCCTCCTAAAGGAGATTAAGGGGCGATTTCGTTCTTGATTACTCATTCATCTTCCGGAGGAGTTCGGCTAAATGGAGGAGGAGAGTCTCGGTTTTCTCCCAGCCTAGGCAGGCATCGGTGATGGACTTCCCATATATATGTTCTTCGACTTTCTGAGCACCATCGACGAGGTAGGACTCAATCATCAATCCTTTGACGATTTTCCTGATCTCGGGATTGCACTTCATTGAATGGAGGACTTCTTCGGCGATGCGGATTTGCTGATCGAACTGCTTACCGGAATTGCAATGGTTGCAATCGACGATGAGGGCCGGGTTTTTGAAGTGGGTCTCGTTATAGAGCTTAGCGAGATTGGCGATGTCCTCATAATGGTAATTGGGCTTCATCCTCCCTTCTTCATCGACGTAGCCCCTTAAGATGGCGTGGGCAAGAGGGTTGCCGCTGCTTTCGACCTCCCAAGAACGGTAGATGTAGGTATTGCCATGTTGGGCGGCGTTGATGGAGTTAAGCATGACGGTCAAATCGCCAGAGGTCGGGTTTTTCATGCCGACTGGCATATCTAAGCCTGAGGCGGTCAGACGATGGAGTTGGTCCTCGACGGAACGGGCTCCGACGGCGACATAAGATAAGCAGTCGGATAGATATGGGTGATTTTCAGGGTAGAGCATCTCATCGGCACAGCTGAAGCCCGTCTCCTTGAGGGCCCGCAAATGCATCTTGCGGATGGCGATGAGGCCTTTAAGCATATCGGGGTTGGAATTAGGATCAGGCTGATGGAGCATCCCTTTATAGCCGGCGCCGGTGGTGCGGGGCTTATTGGTGTAGATACGGGGGACGATGAGAATTACGTCGTTGATCTTGTCATAGATCTTCTTGAGGTGGGAGATATAATCGATGACGGCATCCTCCCGATCGGCGGAGCAGGGTCCGATGATTAAAAGGAACTTCTTGCTTTCGCCGGTGAAGATTTTCCTTAGTTCCTCATCGTTCTTTCTTTTTTGCTCGATCATCTCCTCATCAAGCGGGTACATCTCCTTCAGCTCGTTGGGAGTGGGGAGTTTTCTTTTGAATTTCAGATTCATCATATTAGACACCTCTTAGAATTTGTTCCTGTTTTTGGTCGAGAGCCTCATCTTCTCTCTTAAACCTTCCACATCATCGTTTTCGATTTGGTTACGGATCTCGTGGAGTTCTTTTTCGAAATGATCGATGGAGGAAAGAAGGGCTTCCTTATTCTCAAGAAAGAGCTCCGACCACATCAGATCATTGATTTTAGCGATTCTCGTGAGATCGCGGAAGGAGTCACCGGTGAAACGGGATAGATTATCGATCTCGTTATGGCACATCAAGGAGACCGCGATGGCGTGAGGGAGCTGAGAAAGATAGGCGATGAGGTTATCGTGGTCTATCGGGGAAAGAGCCTCGATTCTTCCAACTTCCAGGGTTTTGCCTAAGGTTGAGGCGACTTCCTTTAATTTAGGATCAAGATCGCCTTCATCGATGATGATGAAATTGGCTCCCTTAAACATCGAGGGATCGGTGTTGGTGACCCCGATGGATTCTCTACCTGCCATCGGATGGGTGGAGACATAACGAAGATTATTCTTTATGGCGATTTCCTTGACCTTTTGATAGAAGGGCCCTTTAACGCCGGTGATATCCATGATAATGGTGTTTGGCGCAAAAATATGCGCGTTTTGCTGCATAAATTCGAGTTCAGTGGCAGGATATAAGGCAAGGATGACGGTGGAGAATTCTCTTACTTCCTTAAGAGAGATCTTCCTATCGATGATGCAGTTTTCATAAGCAAAATCCAGGGCCTCTTCATCGATATCGTAAGCTGAGATTTCATAACCCTCGTCATAGAGCTTTTTGGCGATGGAGCCTCCCATTAAGCCTAAGCCGATGATTAACACTTTTTTATCCATCTTTCTTGACCTCCAAATGCAATCTTTCTAACACTTCGAAATAATCGGGGAAGCTTTTCGCAACCGCTTCAGCCCCTGCGATATTAACATCTAGCACTGAGGCGAATAAAGATAAGGCCATGACGATTCGATGGTCATTATGACCTTCGAAATGGGCTTCTTCGGGATGATTTAGGGGCAAAACCCCTACTTTTACTGAATCCTCAGATATTTCCATTGGGATATTTAATTTACCTAACTCTTCTTTCATGACGGAAGCGCGGTCGCTTTCTTTGATTTTTAAGCGGCTGGTCCCGATGAAATGGCCTCCATGATGAAGGCTCGCGAAGGCGAAGAGGACCGGGCCTAAATCGATGCAGTTAGAGATATCAATTGGCTTATCTTCACCGTTTGATAATTGTTTATACGCTTCGATATAGGCTTTATCGCCTTGTAAGGATTCTTTGTTTAGCCCTTCCACTATGACTTCCCCACCAAGATAATTCCAGGCATCGAGGAAGGCGGCATTAGAGTAGTCTCCTTCAACATAAGAGGTTTTTGCACGGTATTTTTGCTCGGAATTGATTTTATATAGAGGGGAAGACCTCTCGATTTTGACTTCGTGTTCTTCTAAAGAGGCAAGAGTCATATCGACATAATTCCTGCTATTGAAGGGAGGGATAATCTCCAATTCGGAATTACCATCTAGTAAAGGGAGGGCGAAGAGCATGCCCGAGATATATTGAGAAGATTCTTGGCCTTCTAAGACATATTTTCCGGGCTTAAGCGCTCCTTCGATAAGTAATCTATCTTCTAAGGAAGCGATGGTGATTCCCTTATCTAGGAAACATTTCTCATAAGCCTTGACCCCTCTTTCGAGTAAGCGAGGGATGCCAGTCACTTCTATTTTAGAGTAATAAGCTAAGGCGATAGGGATCATGAACCTTAAGGTCGAACCCGAGGCCCGGCAGTTAAGGAGAGGAACTCCATCTATCTTTCTAAAAGATAGGAAAGAGACCGAGGTCTCCTCTTTCTTGAAAGAGAAGCCGAGGGCTTCCAAACAAGAAAGAGTTGCCTCGATATCATCGCTATAGGCGAGATTTAAGACTTCCCCTCCTCTGGATAAAGCCATTCCAATCAATAGTCGATGGGCATAGCTTTTGCTAGGTGGAGCGAAGACTCTTCCTTTGGCAGTTCCTTTTTTGATTAAGACTTTCATATTTATTTCGCTAATTCGTCGAGGGCTTCTAAATATCCTTGTAAACCATGTCCGATGATGCTCTTTTTAGCGACTAAGCGGACATAAGAGATTTGGCGGAAGTCCTCTCTTTTGCTGACGTCGGAGATATGGACTTCAATAGTAGGGATATTCACGGTTTTTAAGGCATCTAATATGGCAATGCTAGTATGGGTATAGGCGCCAGGATTAATGACGATTCCATCGAATTTCTGGAAATAGGCCAATTGGATTTCATCGACTATGTGCCCTTCGTGATTAGATTGAACAAAGTCTACTTCCACGCCTATCTTTTCAGCATGATCCTTAATGAGTTTCACTAGATCATCATAAGTTTCATGACCATAGATATCGGGTTCTCTGATACCTAGCATATTGAGGTTAGGTCCATTGATGATGAGAATCTTTTTCATAAGAGTAAGTCCTTTCTGATGGAATCTATTTCTTCTTCTAAGGTACCGCTGGCATCGATGATGACATCGGCGTATTTCCTATATAGGGAATAACGGGCTTCGTAGAGCATCTTTAATTTATTGATGTCGCTAGATAGGGGTCGATCGCCAGTTGGGGTCAATTTATCTAAGGGGCGATCAAGGAAATAGAGGCGACCATAATAGGAGAGATTAAGGACGTTCTTTTCGTTCAGGATGACTCCTCCGCCGGTGGAGATGATTTTACCAGTCTCTAGTTTAAGAGATTCCACCACTTCCGATTCGACTTTCCTAAAGGCGGGTGCCCCATATTTAGGAATGTAATCGGCGATGGGCTCTTTGATTCTTTCTTCGACTAGTTTATCGGTATCTATGAATTCCCTATTAAGGGCTTTGGCTAAGGCTTGGCCTATTGTGGTCTTCCCAGAGCTTGGCATCCCGATTAAGACGATGTTGACCTTCTCAAGATATAAATCCTGATAAGCCTTCTTTAATAAAGAGGGATCAAGTTTCTTATTAAGGAACTTCTCGGCCGCGACATAGGCTTGTCCCACCAGCATCTCTAAGCCATTTAAGGTGGGAATTGCACGGGATTTTGCCTCCAAAGTAAGGCTAGTCCTTAAGGGATTATAGATGACATCCACCACATATTTGAGTCTAGAGAAGTCTTCTAAAGTGAGGGGTTTATCATCTAAAGAAGGATACATCCCGACTGGGGTGGTATTGAAGATGACGTCGATGTCTTCTTTGATCTTCTCTAATTCATCATAAGTGATGACGTCAGGAGAAGGATGACGGGAGACATTGATGATGGATTTGGCTTTGAGGGATTTTGCCACTTCTTTCGAGGTTTTGGAAGTGCCGCCCGTCCCAAGAATGGCCACCTTCTTATTCTCCAAATCGAAATGATGGGCTAAAAGCATTCCTTTTAAGCCATCATAATCGGTGTTATAGCCAATTAGGCGCCCATCCTTATTGACGATGCAGTTACAAGCCCCGATGAGTTTTACCGATTCATCGATTTCATCGAGGTAAGGGATGACTTTTTGCTTATAGGGAATCGTGACATTGATGCCCTTAAAATCCTTCTTTTCCAAGAAGGCATCCAATTCCTCCTCCTCTAGATCCATCAAGTCATAGGAATAAAATCCAAAGCCTTCATGGATGATTTTGGAGTAGGAATGTTTTAAGGGGTGTCCGATTAAGCCATATTCCATAAGTTACCTGAGGGCATCCTCCCCATATCTCATTTCATATAAGTCAGCGATTACTAAAGCGCTCATGGAACGTAAGACGGGGCAGATTCTTCTGATAATCGCCGGATCATGACGGCCTTTGATCTCGAGAGTCTCATCTTCTTTGGTCTCAAGATTGACGCTTCTTTGGGGTTTATAGATGGAAGGCGTCGGTTTGACCGCGACTCTATAGATAACAGGCTCTCCATTGGAGATTCCTCCATTGATCCCGCCATTGTGGTTAGTGATGGTTCTGACTTTTCCATCTTCCATCATATAGCCATCATTAACTTCGCTTCCCTTTGCGTCCGCAAAGTCAAAGCCATCGCCGAATTCGATGCCTTTGACGGCGCCGATGGAGAAGATGGCGTTGCTGAGTTTACCTTCTAAAGAGGAGAACCAAGGCTCGCCTAATCCTAAGGGCAAACCTTTGATCATCACTTCGATGACTCCACCTAAGGAATCTCCTTCTTCAGCGGTTTTTTCCATCAAATCCCGCATATTTTCCCCAATCTCCTTATTCAAAATGGGGAAATTCTTGGTGTTTAGCTCATCAAGATCAACTTGAGGATGAAGAGCAAACTCATCATCGATCATATATGCGCATTTCTTGATATGGACATAGATCTCGATGCCTTTCTTCTTGAGGGCTTCTAAAAGAATAGAGCCCATCGCGACGATCGGGGCGGTGACTCTTCCTGAGAAATGCCCTCCCCCACGATGGTCTTGATATCCAGCGTATTTCATCTCAGCGACATAATCGGCATGAGAGGGACGGGGAGTCTTCTTAAATTGGTCATAATCCCCGGATTTAACGGATTTATTGGGGATGATGATAGTTAAAGGCGCTCCAGTGGTGTGGCCATTATAGACGCCGGAGATGATCTCATATTCATCTTCTTCCACTCTTTTGGTCTCACCTTTATTTGAGGGACGGCGTAAGGAAAGCATCCTCTTCATCTCTTCTTCATTGACTTCGAGGCCGGATGATAAACCATCGATGACCGCACCGACATAGGGTCCATGGGATTCCCCAAAGAGTGTCAATAACACTTTCTCACCAATCGTGTTGCTCATCTTATTTCCTCCCTAATATTTCTTTTAAGGTGATGAACGGGACGTCTTTAATCTCGAATTCCCCGATTCTTGGACAGAGGACTAAGGAGATCTCTTCCCCGTTCTTCTTTTTGTCTCTTTTCATATCCTCAAAGATGATTTCCTCGTCAAATCCCGCCTCAATTGGGATTTGATAGGAGAGGAAAACCTCTTTGATCCGTTTATGAACTTCGCCTTCCGAGACTAATAACATCCCTAGGGCCACCGCTTCTCCATGGAGGAGAGAGCCTTTCCCTTCTTTTTCTAAGGCGTGACCAATCGTGTGGCCGAAGTTGAGGGATTTCCTTAAGTGGGTTTCTTCTGGGTCTTTTTCGACGATAGACTGTTTCATCTTGAGGGACTCATAGACCACATATTGGAAATCGAGTTCTTCATAAGGGGTCTTCTCGAAATATTCGAAGAAATCCTTATTGAAGGTCGCGGCCATCTTGATGGCCTCGACTAAGCCTGCTTTGACTTGCCTTACGTCTAGGGTCTTCAGTAAATCGACATTGATGAGGACGGCATGGGGATTATAGAAAGCCCCGACGATATTCTTATAGCCTTCATAATCGATCGCGGTTTTTCCTCCTATGGAGGAATCGACCTCCGATAGCAAGGTTGAGGGGATATTAATCCAAGAGATGCCTCTCATATAGGTGGAGGCGACAAAGCCTCCTAAATCCCCAACCACTCCCCCGCCGAGGGTGATGATATAGGAGTCTCTAGTGAAGCCATTGTCCGCTAAAGCGTGAAGGATCTTTTGATAGGTCTCGATGTTTTTGCTCTTTTCCCCCTGCTCGAAAGTGAAGATATAGGGATGGACTAAGCTCGAGGCTAATTCATCGATATAGGAGGTAGGGACTCCTGAATCGGTGATGATCATGGCTTTCTTTCCTTTTACTTCGGGGAAGTAATCGGAAAAGATGGCTAAGGAGCCTTTCCTAAAGAGGACTTTATATGGTTTTTTGCCTTTGACTAATAGATCCATCTTAATCCACCTTGGCCGCGTAGGTGCCTACTACTTTGAGTCGATCGCAGAAGGTCCCTAATTCATGGATGAGGTCCCGTCCATCGATTGAATTGATGTTCCCTTCGATTTCGACATAGAAATAATAATTCCACATCAATTCCTTCATCGGACGGGAACGGATATTCCGCATGTTGAAGCCATGGGAGCCGATGATATTCAAGGCGGAGGCTAAAGCACCCGCCTCATTTTTGACGGTGAAAACGAGGATGAAATGCTCACCCATCTTCTCTAAGGGCCCTACTTCTCGGAGGGCTTTGGAGAAGACGCCGAATCTTGTGGTGTTGGTGTTAGAGGAATTGATTTCTTTCTCGAGGACCTCTAAGCCATAAAGGGAGGCGTTTTCCTCACTTCCGATGACTGCGGCGTCCATGGCCATAGATTCACTTAAATCTTTGCAAGCCACGGCCGTATTAGGATATTCAAGGGCCTCGAAATGATGCTTTTTGATGAATTCATCGCATTGAGAGAGGGCTTGCTGGTGGGAATAGACTTTTTTGATGTCTTCGATTTTGACGCCGGGCTTGGCTAAAAGGCAGTGCTTGATCTCAAAATCGAAGATGCGGTTGATATATAAAGGACCGGAGAAGACTAAGTCCATGACGGCTCCGACGTCGCCAGCATAGGAGTTCTCGATTGGAAGAATGGCTAAATCGGCTTCTCCATCTAAGACGGCCTGATAGGCTTTCTCAAAGGAGGGGCGGGCAATCATCTTGGCCCCGGGATTGACTTGTAAGCCCGCTTCATAGGCATAGGCGCCGGGGACTCCGCTATAGGAGATGCGAATTCCTTCGATGAGGCGCTGCTGGAAGTCTTTGGATACTTCCATTTCCTTGATAAGGAAAGAGACGAAGGCCTCTCTTATTTCTGGGTCTTCGATATAAGAGGATTCTTTGGCGATCAACTCCTTCTCCCTCTTCTTATCTTCGATGGGAAGGCCAAGGCCTTTTTTGTAATTGGCGATTTGCTTGACCGCGGTCATTCTCATTTCGAAGGCTTTGGCAATGATTTTGTCGGCTTCTTCGACTTGAAGGCGGGCGGTTTTCAATTCATCGTTAGACATATTAATTCCTCCTATTGATAGCTTTCGTAGAGTTCCTCGAAAGCGGAGATTGATTGATGGATGGTATCTTCGTCGAGGCAATAGGCCAAACGAACATAGCCCTTGACTCCGAAGTGATCGGATGGGACGAGGTAAAGATGATAGTCTCTGGCTCTATAGGCGAATTTGGCGGCATCTTCCTCTAAGGCTTTAAGGAAGATATAGAAGGCTCCCTTCGGCTCGACGATTTGGTAGCCGATTCTTCTTAGATTCTCGACTAAGAAATCACGGTTCTTCTTATAGATGGAGAGGTCAGAGGTTTTGCTGATGACTAGAGGGAGCATCTTCTGGAAGAGGGAATTGACGCAGATGAAGCCAAGGGCCCTCCCCGCCCCGGTGATGGCTTTGAAGAGTTCTTCTTTTTCGGGGTTATTATCGCCGATGACGATATAGCCTACTCTTTCTCCAGGGAGAGAAAGGGATTTAGAGAAGGAATAACAGACGACTGAGTAAGGATAGAATCTCGTGATGAAGGGGTATTCTTCTCCATCGTAGAGGAGCTCACGGTAAGGCTCATCGGAGAGTAGATAGATGGGCTGGCCATATTCTTTAGACTTCTCTAATAGGACTTTGGAGATCATTTTGATAACCTCTTCGTCATAGAAGGCTCCGGTGGGGTTGTTAGGCGAATTCATCAGCAAAACGCGGGTATTTTTGGTGATTCTTTCTCTTAGAAGCTTCTCATCGGGCAAGAAATCCTTATTGGTGGGGACTTCTTTGAAGACGGCGCCGGCCTTTTCGACCCAAGGGACATATTCAGAGAAATAAGGGGTGAAGACCAACACTTCCTCTCCTTCTTCCACCAAAGCATGGAGAGAAATGGTGATGGAAGCGGCCGCACCGACGCTCATATAGACATATTCCATGGAGACGCCAGCCTGATAGGTGTCATTCAGATATTGCGCGACGGCGTGGCGGGCTCTTAAGTCGCCGCACCAATGGGTGTAGGAATGAAGTTCGATCGGATCTACTTCATTGATTAATTTCTTGAGGGCTTCGGTCACTTCTACTGGGCATGGGATGGAGGGGTTGCCTAAAGTGAGGTCATAGACTCGACCGGTGTCAAGTTGCTCTTCTTCCGCAAGCGCCGCATTATGGGCGTTGCGGATGGGGGAGCCTTCGCTCCCGACTTCGACCATCTTCTTGTTCATATCTCTTCCTCCAAAGAAAAAACCGCATCTTCGCGCGGCTTAATTTTGGCGCCGCGTATGTCCGCTTCGCCAAAGGTATAGCAAAACGGCTGCTTTAGCAGTAAAAGTAGCCGTAATAAAAAGAGGAAGCGAGGTTAATGTCAATCTTCTTAGAAACCATGGAATTCCTCTCCTTTTGGATACCTTATTTTCCCTTGCGCGAAGTTGATGTCAATGATTATTTTACTCATTCGGGTTTTCTTAATAAAGAAAAAGCGCCATAAGGGTGGTTATGACGCTATTTTTCTTAGCCAATTAACCTAGACTAGGCGTTTTCGACGTTATGATAGACGTTCTGGACGTCTTCGACTTCGTCGAGGGCTTCGAGGATGTTATGGAACTTCTGGAGATCTTCTTCCCCAAGGGTCACATAATCATTTGGAACGAAGGTGATTTCGGCGGTTTCGAAGTCATCGATGCCCATCTCTTTGAGGACATCCTTGGCTTTTTCGAAATCGGCTGGATCAGCGTGGATTTCCACATATCCTTCTTCGTAGGTGACTTCTCTAACATCGACATCCCCTAAGATCAAGGCTTCTTCAATGCTGTCTCTTAAGGCTTCGTCGCCTTTGACGACAACGACGGCGAGTCTCTCGAAATTGAAGGAGACGGCACCTTGCTTGCCACCTTTCTTGGTGACGGCGGTTCTGACTCCGACTAAGGCTCTATTGACGTTATCGGTGAGGGTATCGACGATGATATAGCAATTGCCTGGCCCAAAGAATTCATAACGGCCTTCGATATAGGCGGTGGCGTCTCCGCCTTTGGCCTTTTCGATGGCTCTTTCAATGACGTCCTTTGGGCAAGTTTTGCGGTATTTTTCGATAGCGGAACGGAGGGCTAAGTTACTTTCGGGATCTGGGATACCGCTTTTTGCAGCGGCATAAATCTCCTTTGAGGCACGCATATACACGGCACTCTTTGCTTTCGCTGAGGCCGCCATGGCCGCAGCACGAACTTCAAAATGTCTTCCCATTAGTGTTTTGCTCCTTTTTTGGACTTTGCTATTCTACCACCACGAAAAATCACTATAAATAGTGAAATTCAGTTTTGGAAAACTTTTTTAGAGGAGAGGTTTCTTCAATGGGTCGATTATATTGAGGTTGAAGCGCTTGATAAAGGCTCTGAAAAAATCAAAGGGAGTCTCCACGAGTTCATATGGGCGATGGGAATCCACGCCCAAAATGCACGGGATTTTTGCCTCTCCGACTAATTTCCAGAACTCCGAGTGGGGATAGGCGAGATTGTCTAAATCCCCATTTGGGAGAATGGGGGTATAACGAGATGGGCCACAGTTGATCTCGAATATCGTTCCGAGCTTTTTGGCCTCATTGATGAGCTCGGTGGCGATTTCTTTGGTGAATTCATCCCACTTCTTATTCCAAGAGACATAGATATCAGGATGGGCCACATAGAGGAATAAGCCGCTTCTCATTGCGTCTATTAAGTCATCCGCGTATTTTCTGATCGCGAGTCTATGGTCGCCTAAAGAGCCATAGAAGATGAAGCGATTCCCATCTAAGAAACAGTGTTGGCCGCAGATAAGATAATCAAGGGTCTCATCCTTAAGCAAAGAAGCGTAGAATTCGCGGTAACGGTCGCCATACCATTCAGCTTCTTCGCCTAAATGGATCTTCATTTTGCCACGATATTTTCTTTGGAGGTTTCTAACCGATTTCACATAATCCTCGAAATCGAAGATGTCTCCCCTCATGCCGGGCTGCCTTAAATCTGGCAGCATCACATGATCGCTATAGCCGAGGATCTTGTAGCCGGAAAGATAGGCTTTCGCGGCATATTCCCCATCTTCTCCTTCGGCATGTCCGCATCTTTTGGTGTGGGAATGGTAGGTATAGCCAAAGATCTCGTTACTCATAGAGGACCTCCATGAGGGTGAGCCCTTCGGCAGGGGCTTTGAAGGAATAGATTTTTCTATCTTTGGGATCAAGTCTGGAGGCGACTTCTTCTAAGGAGATTTTGCCTTTGCCGACTTTGAGGGCCACCCCGACCATGATGCGGATCATATAGGTCATAAAGCCATCGCCGGTGAAGATGATGCGGTAATGATCTTTGTCCTCATGGATCTCGATGGAACGGACATTCCGGACATAATCATTGGGATCAAAGGGTTTGGTGGTGAAATTTCTAAAGTCATGCTTGCCTAAATATAAAGAGAAGCACTTTTTGAATTTCTCATAATCAAAGGGATCGTAATGGAATTGGCATTCATCGATGGCCAGAGGATCCCTTAAGCCAAAATTAATCTTATATTCATAGACCTTCCCAACGCATGAGTGTCTAGCGTCGAATTCATCGGAGCATCTTTCGATGCTTAAAAAGGCAATATTGGGGTTCACCAAGCGATTGAGGATCTCAACGAATTGCTCTTCTTTTTGGAAATAAGAAGGAACGGGGAAAGTGATGACTTGGCCTCTCGCATGGACGCCGGCATCGGTCCTGCCTGAGCCATGGACGAAGATCTTCTCCCCAAAGCAATCGGAAAGGACTCTTTCCACCTCCTCTTGGACGGAAATCTCATTGGTTTGCCGGGAAAATCCTTTAAAGGCCGCCCCATTATAAGAGATGATGGCTTTGTATTTCATCTTATTTGACCTCCAATCCGAAGAAGAAGGAATAGGCATCAAATCCCGTGACTGAGACATAGATGAACAAGGCCAAGAAGGCTAAGACAAAGAGGGTCTTAAAGATATCGGAGACGTGGAAACGAAGCTTTCTATAACGGGTCCTTTTGCCTTTGGGGTCATAGCCACGGCATTCCATCGCGTTGGCGAGTTCTTCGCTTCTTTGGAAAGAAGAGACGAACAAGGGAATGACCAAAGAGATGACCGCCCGGAATTTGGAGGCGATTTTCCCATGTTCGAAATCGACGCCTCTTGAAGCCTGAGCCCGCATGATGCGGTTGACATCTTCAAGAATCGTCGGGATGAAGCGAAGGGCCAAAGATAAGGTCATCGCGAGGATATGAGATGGGAAGCCAATGAGGGTAAAGGGAGTCAGATACCATTCTAAACCATAGGTGAGATCGAGAGGTTTGGTGGTCGCGGTCAAGGTCGTGGTGATCTCAATCATCAAGGCTAAGCGGAGGATGACTCTTCCTGCTTCCAAGAAGGAATCCCACCAAATCGCATAGTTACCGATATAGAAAGCGATGCCGACGGTTGGATTGGCTCTTGGGGTGATGACGAAGATTATCAAAAGGAATATCACCATGATCCATAAGGATTTAAGATTCGAAAGGATCTGGGTGATCTTCATATGGGAAGAGATGAGAATGGTTGAGAAGACCACGAGGGCGATGCCTTCCATCGTGAAGGTCATGGCCCAGTTTTTCATCGGCATGAAAATTGCGACGATGAACGCCACGAGGGCCAAGATCTTGCACCTTGGGTCCATCCGATGGACTAAGGAATCATAGGGGATATAGCGTCCAAGACTTAGGGTGTTCATTTCTTGGACTCCTTAATGGCTTTGGCGAGGCTATTAACGTCATTTAAGCCATCTAATTTTAAATCGATCCCCTTCTCTTTTAGCATGAAAGCAAAACGATAAATATCGGGGTTTTGCAGGGAATATTTGCCTAAATCCTCTCCAAAGAGTTCTTCTGGGGAGCATTGTTTGGCAACTTTTCCCTCATCCATGACCACCACTTCTTCGGCATATTCCAAAACGAGGTTCATATCATGGGTGACGAAGATGATGCCGACGCCAGATTTATTGATTTCCTTAAAGAGTTCCATCGTGTCTTCGGCAGCTTTAGGATCAAGCCCCGCGGTTGGCTCATCAAGAATCAAGACATCGGGATGGATGGCTAAGATGCCGGCGATGGCGACTTTTCTTTTCTCCCCTCCCGATAAATCGAAGGGGGAACGAGAAAAAAATGACTCATCAAGCCCAATCTGAAGAAGGGCTTCATGAGCCTGCTTAATGGCCTCTTCTTGGGGGATACCGAAATTCCTCGGCCCGAAAGCCACGTCTTTTTCGACGGTTTCCTCGAATAATTGATATTCGGGGAATTGGAAGACAAGTCCGATTCTCTTTCGGAGATCTTTGACGTTTTTGGTTCTTTCTTTCTTATTGGCGGAGTTGACGTAATCAAAGGCCAAAACCTTGCCTTCGCTAGGACGAAGAAGACCATTGATATGGTT
>JAIKYF010000172.1 GCA_024683495.1 Bacilli bacterium | reverse complement strand
TCCTAATGGCGACGATGCCATTTGGCATAAGAGCTACGTCTTCGATTTGGTCTATGGCTGGAGGAATGGCTTCTTTGGCTTGAATGGAGGGCATAATTTCCTCGGCACCTCAGGCTACAACATCTATTTATTCTATTCGCCTCTCCCTCACGTCTTCATCGGCCTCTTCTGCTTAGTTTTCAATATGCCTGTGGTCATTGCGATGAAGGTCGGCTCGATTATCATCTCTATCGTCGGAGTTCTCTTCACCTACTATCTAGGGAAGAAGATAACTGGCAATAGAAGCCTCGCTTTTGCAGCCGGCGTAGCCTTTGCTTTCTTCCCCTACCGCATCTACGATTTCATCGGCAGAGATGCCATATGTGAGGGATTTGCCATATGTTTTATCCCCATTCTCTTCTATGGGGTCTATGCGATTTTGAATGATGAGAAGTTCAAAGTCTCCTCCTATATCGCCGCGATCATCGGAAGCGCGGGGCTTGTCCTCTCCCATCCTTACACAGCTTTACTAGCAGGCATCGCGGCGGCCTTATTGATCGCTTTCTCCCCGACCAAATTATGGAGAGTCCTCAAAATGAAAGAATCTTGGGTGGCTCTACCAGTCTCTATCTTATTGATCGTGGGTCTAGTCGCTTTCTATGTTTTCCCGATGCTTCAGGCCACGGGAACTGGCTATTACAACATCTCCAATGATGTGAGGATGCTGACGACTAGAGAATATCTGATGTCCACCTTAGATGGCCGTTTCACGAAGTCGGGCTTCCTTAATTTCGATTGGCTGATCACCCAAAAGAAGAATTATGGGGAGACCGTCGGCTCCTGGACTTTCGAGATCTTCATGTTCCCCTTCCTTGGAAGCGTCGCGATTTTCCTTCTTAATTACTTCTTTAAGAAAGATAAGAAGCAAATCGCCATCTTATCTTCCTTAGGGGTCTTGCTATTGCCACTTATCTTCATCCATCGAGAGGAATATGTCTTGGCCTCGATTTTCTTCGCGGTGTCTCTTTTATTGGTCCACTTCCACGAAAAAGAGAAATCCGATCTAAACGAATCAGTCGCTTTAGTGAAGAAACTTCCGATGCAGACCGAATTATATGGCTTATTCCTCATGCTCATCTTCGAGATGCTTTTAGTTTGGACCGCCTTTATTTGGCAAGTCGTCCCCAAGGTTTTCTTGATGAGCCAATTCACCTTCCGTTCCTGGGCCATCTTCATTCCTTTGCTCATTATCATCATCGGAATCTTGGTGAAGCCCTTCGCCAAAAACCGTTACGTCCAAGAAGGTGTTTTGCTATTGAGTTTCTTCTCCTTAGTCGTCTGCATGCCGATGGTCAGCAAACGCTTCGCTTTCTATAACTGGAGCGGATATAGCGATGAGCCCAGCCTTCAATACGTCAGGTCGCTAGATCGCGTCGGCTGGCAAAGCGAATATGCCCCCCGCTGCTTCTATGAAAGCTACACCCCCACTTACGCCAACGGGCTTTATGCGGCAGTCAGAAACGAAATAAGATATAACCATGATTTCAGATATACGGTCGATACTTATCGGACCCCAGCCTTCCTTGAAGGAATGGGAACGATGCAAATCGAAACCCTCAATATCCCTAACGCCACCTTTACCTTGACCGTCAATAGCGTGGATGCCTTCGTCCAGCTTCCTCAGTTCTATTATGATGGCTATCATCTCACCCTCGAGAATGAGTCAGGGAAGGAAGTCATCAATGGGGAATATGCCGATGGCTTAGTGGCCTTCCATGTAAAATATGGCGTTTTTGCCGCGAAATTAACCTATGATAGGCCAACTTCCGCGAACGTCGCCCGCCCCTTCTTCTACATCTCCGTCTCCCTTCTCCCCATCCTCGGGGCCTTTGGATATTTCTATAATAAGAAGAAAGAAAAATCCGCCTCCAAGATAGAGACGGAAGAGATTAAATAAATAATCAGCTTAGAGATTATTTCCTAAGAAAGCCTCTTTGATGAGGTAATAGATACCTAAGGCATCGCCTTCACGGAAACCATCGAAATTCCCGAATCCGAAATTAAAGCCGATAAAGATGCTGACTAGACCGGTCATGACGATAATCGGGGCCATGATGCTCCGCTTAGAGGCATCGGTCTTTTCATTTTCGAGGAAGGCGAAGAGGGCCACGCAGGTGAAGAAAGTCGTGACTGCGTAGATCTCGAGCATATAACGAGGGCATAATCCCGCATAAGCATAGGTCAAGACGCATAAAGCCAAGATGGCGATAGGCATGAGGATGAGACTTGACTGCATCCACCAATCGCCCTTCTTCTTTAAACTGAACGGCATCAAGAAGCCTAGCCAGAAGAATGGAATGAACATAATTCCCGTGAAGCCATTTAGATAATAAGAATAGTCCTTCGCCACATTGGTGAAAGTGGGATTCGTGGTCCCGATGAAGGGGAAGGTCGTGCTGTTGAAGGCGAATGGGTTGAAAAGGAAATGGAGGAGAGCAGGAATGATTTGGTTGGCTTTGACCCCTAAATCCGTCTGATCGGAAATCGTGTGCTGGTATTTCTGGCCAAATTCAAACGGGGAATCGAATCTCTTGACGTTATAGAGGATGATGAAGATAGCCCCGACGATAATCACGGTCGCCAAAGGACCGAAATCCCAGATTTTCTTTTTCCAATGCCTTCCCTTCTGGAAAAGCATTTTCAAATACCAAGGCGCGGCGAAAAGTAAGCACAAAGAGAGGTTAGGCCTACTAGCAACCAAGGCCACGAAGAAGAAGCCAGCCACTCCTAATAATAGTGGGCGATGATCCTCTTTCTCTAAGGCCATCAAAGTGAAATAAATGAAACTAAATAGCGTCAATAAACCATAGATCGTCGGAATATGGTAAATGCCTTCAACGACTGGGTTAAGCGGATTGCTACTTATGTAATAGCCCTTCACCGAGGCGTGATTGAAAGCCAGACAAGTAAAGAAGGCCACGACCAAGATGAAATATTCGGCGTTTTTGTTTCTTCTTGGGGCATAAATCCTCAGGGCTTGATCAATGCAAGCCAAGAACATCGCCACCTCACTAAATAAGGCGAAGAATTCTAAAAATCTCGCATTCGGGACTAGTCCAGTCAGCCAATAAACAGGGAATGAAACCAGGATTATCGGGGCGACCCCATAATAGGAATAAGCGTTCCCGTTATAGTAAGCGTGGTCCCATAGTTTGGCGGCTCCAGCCGGCACATCGATGTTTAGTTGCCCTTTCCTAAGAGCGTCGAACATTTGGGTATAGATATCATAGAGACGTATGTCTCGCCCTAGAGGGTAATCAGAGAAATACATATCCTTATTGGCAGCGGCATAAATGACAAAAGCCACCGTCAAAAACGCGCCGATGCCAAATAAGGCATATTGAGTGGTTCTTTTTCCTTCGGCCCGACGTTTATCGTAATTTTCCAAGAAAAGAGGGATATGGCATAAAGCCGCGATAGAGAAACCGATTCCTAGGAATCTGATCCCTGAATAAAGGAATGGAAGAGGAGCTTGGAAGGAAAATCCCTGCACCAAAATGGTTCTGGCCTGATGGGCATAATCACCGGTGATGATGCGCATCGTCGGCTCTTCGAAGGTGAATGTGTATTTCACCGCCCCTTTCACTAAACCTAGATAGCAGGAATCCTCAATTGTCGGATTAATCGTTTTTGAGTAACTGCCGTTGCTTCCGCTTGGGTTGGTGTAAGTGATGACCACTTTAATCGCATCGCTTCTATTGCCTTTGGTTTCCAAAAAGATGCGATTGACGTTGCTTCTATCAGGATTCTCAACCGTGAAACTTGACCCGGTCTCAAATAAATACCCATTATCCTTCACGTCATATTCGCCGGAAATAACTAGCGATGAGTCATTAATCGAATAGGAATAAACCTTCGGGTTGGATTTCAGATTATTCGAATTGAAGACGAATAATTCAAAGACGATGAGGGCCAAGAAGGCGGCAGAGGAAATGGTCCTGCCGATATTCTTCTTTTTGAAGGCCTCTTTGGCTTTGAACGAGGCCGCTATTTTGCTCGGGCGGAAGACGAGTAGGACGAATTCTAAAGAAACGGCGAAGTAGATAACATTGACGATATGATAAGAATCGAAAGCCGCTAAGACGATGATGCCGATGATTAAGGCTAATAGAAATGAGGTTCCCCAATCAATTATCCACGGCAAAAGCCACTTGGTTTTGAAATCGACCTTCTTCCGAAGGAATTTAAAAAGGAAAAGACCGCCTTCTCCGATTAACGATGTAATTATAAAAATCAAGATGGCCATAGGTCAGTTTATTTATTCCTTTTTCTCTTCTTCGTCTTTCGGAGCAATGAAGATCCACTTCTTTCTGCTCCAATAATTCCAAACTAAGACGATGAGGGTGCCAACAACGAAGACTAAAGCCCACATCCAGAAATCAATCGATCTTAAGAAAGCCCATGTCCCATCTTTTATGGTGGATAAGACGCTGGCTTGCCCGGCGGTCAAAGAGATGCCGGCGAGATTGAATAACGCCTCACAGCCATAATTCAGGACTTCGTGGAACAAAAGTCCGATGAAGCCAAGAAGAACGAAGAGCCAGAACTTCGACTGGGTTTTGGCCGCATTCTTGTCTTTGACGTTTTGGAAGACCCAAATGACTGAGAAAATGTAATTGACGACCACCCCAACCATAAATCCGCCAAGGACAGCGACCCCAGTAACGAGGTATTCGTTGATATTCCCCTTATCCATGAAATAAGAGATGAGGATTCTCGTACCAGCGTCAAAAACAGTCGCCACGACGCCAATGACGACGAAACGGAGAATCTCCATTAAGCGTTCTTTCTTTTTCGCATCAAGTTGTGCCATATTTTTACTTCCAGTGTAGTCAACACCTCAATTCTATTGAGGCCAGTAGTGCCATTATATGCTTTTATCGCAATATAGGGTAGAAAAAAACGGACCGGATGGTCCGCTTAATTATTAGGTTGGTGGGTGCTAAGGGGATCGAACCCCTGACCTTCTGTACGTCAAACAGATGCTCTCCCATCTGAGCTAAACACCCAGCCTGTCGGTCTTTCAACCGCTCGAATATTATAATCAAGCACTATTGTATGTTCAAGTGTGAATTTCATAATTTTTCCCGGTGAGATTTTTAGATATTTTTCTCAATCGGGCTTGTCGCTAAAACGAAAGAAAATATGAATGACTATTATTGAAAAATATATGGCAAATCGCCGCTATTTCTTATATATTGGCGTTTTTATAGCCTATTCTAAAAGTCTTTTCGTCCACGAGGTCTCTCATCATCAAATAGAATTCTCTAGGCTCAACCACGCAATCCAAAGTGAACAATTCGTAACGGACGCCAAACTCTTCAATTACCGTCTTGGAGTTCTTGAATCCATTCTTAAGATAGAAGTGTTCCCTTCTTTTCCGGTGCTCATAGTCTTCATAACGAGGGTCCACTTCTTCCGCCAATAAAAAGAGGCGCTTTCCCTGATAGAATCCCTTCACCGCGGATAAGACTTGGCTGCCATACCCTTTGCTCCTAACCGAATCATCGATGGCTAAAAAGTAGATATAAACCAAGTCGTCTTTGAGGTTGGTTATGAGTAAGCCGACATAGGTTTCTCCATCATATATCGCTAGAACACTCCCTTTAAATCTTCCTCCATCCATATAGAAAAACTTAAATGGAGGCCTTTCTTCTGGCGGGAAGGCTCTTAGAAAGAGATCCTCGGTCTTTTTGTAGATATCGGTATTTTCTTTGACTTCAACGAAATTCATAGGCACTAGGAAAGTATATACGAATAATCACGGTTTGGAAACGTAAAGAAAAATCCCTGGCAAATCCCATATATTCACATAAATAAGGTTAGAAAAAGCTCCTGATCATCAATACCAGGAGCTATCTATCCAGATGGTGCTGACTAGAGGAATTGAACCTCCAACCTACGGTTTACGATACCGTTGCTCTGCCAATTGAGCTAAGTCAGCGTCGGCAATTAATATAAACTAATCGCCGTTATCAAACAAGATATTTTATCTCTTAGGCCTTCTTGGCTTTCTTTCTGATGAATTTCACCAAGACGGTAATCTCGTGAACCACCAATGGGAGAATCGCAAGCAAGAAGACATAGAGGTAATCGATCGGTTCGTCATGGAGAGGATAGACTTTGAAGAAGTCATTGACGTACGGGGTCTCAATGACGAAGAACTGGAGCGCAAAGCCAAGGAAGAAGCTGATCCAAAGCATCAAATTCTTATCCTTGAAGACTCTGACGAAGGAATGGTTGGCATCGGTCATGCCAAGCATATGGAACAATTCGGAGAAGGAGAGGACGCAGAAGGCCATCGATTGGGCCTCCGCTAACTTAGTGGCATCGGAGAAATATTGATTTAAGCCACCTAAGGTGAAGACTCCGGCGGTAAATGGTTTGATTAAGAAGGCCAATAAAGTCGCCACCCCAATCACTACGCCATAGCCGAAGACCATGAGGTAGCCGCCTCTAGAGAAGATGGATTCTTTCGGGTCACGCGGAGATTCATCCATAATATCGTCAGGCTTCTTATCGGAGCCAAGGGCGACGGCTGGAAGAGAATCGGTGATCAAGTTAACCCACAATAAGTGGATGGCGATCAATGGGGCTGGTAAGCCAAGGCAGATAGCCACGAACATACAGACGACTTCGCCGATATTGGAGGAAAGAAGGAAGATGATGGTCTTTCTGATATTGCTATAGATGCCTCTGCCCTCTTCAACGGCTTTCTCGATTGAAGCGAAGTTGTCATCGGTAAGAACCATGTCGGCGGCGCCTTTGGCGACGTCGGTGCCGGTGATACCCATGGCGATGCCGATATCGGAAGCCTTAAGGGATGGGGCGTCGTTGACGCCATCGCCAGTCATCGCGGCGATATGGCCATTGGCCTTGATGGCTTTGACGATCTGAACTTTATTCTCAGGGGAAACTCGCGCAAAGACGCGGATATGATTGACTCTTTCGCGGAGTTCTTCTTCATTACAGGCGTCGATCTCATCGCCGCTCATGCATTGGTCAGGGCTTTCGGCGATGCCAAGCTCTTTAGCGATGGCAAAGGCGGTGTCGCGATGATCGCCGGTGATCATGATGGTCGTGATGCCCGCTCTCTTAAGGGTGGCAACGGCCGGCTTAGCGGCGGGGCGAGGTGGATCGACCATGCCGACCAAGCCAACGAAGGTGAGATTTTCTTCTTCGGCCTTATCGGTTTCGGAAGTCGCTAAGGCTAAGACACGGAGGGCGGATTCTGCCATTTTCCCCGCCGAATCCTTGATATTTTCAATATCCTTATCGGTAATCTTTCTAGCTTCGCCATTGATTAAGATGGTGTCGCAATGCTTTAGGATTTGGTCCATCGCGCCTTTGGTGAAGAGGACTTTCTTGCCCTCGGCTTGATGCATGGTGGACATCATCTTTCTCACAGAGTCGAAGGGGAGCTCATCGATACGCGGCATTTCGGCTTGGAGTTTGGATTTAGGTAAGCCAATGTCATAAGCGAATTGGACAAGAGCGACCTCGGTAGGGTCGCCATAGACGCCATTTTCGACTTCGGCATCGGAACATAAGCACATGCCTTTGGCGAGGAGTTCGACGTTCTCTAAGGAGAAACTTTCTTTTTCGAGCAATTTCTCATTATAGTAGGCCTTGACGACGGTCATCTTATTCTGGGTGAGGGTGCCGGTTTTATCGGAGCAGATGACGGAGACGGCGCCTAAGGTTTCAACAGAGGCTAAACGTCTGACAATGGTGTTGACCTTGATCATCTTCTGCATGCCCATCGCCAAAACGATGGTGACGACGGCAGGAAGGCCTTCTGGGATAGCCGCGACGGCTAAGCCGGCGGCATTGAGTAGATAAGTGGGCCAACTCTTGGAGAAAGCGCCATTGACTAAGCCATAGATGGTGTTGACGATGAACATCAAGATGACGATGCCAACGGTCAAAATGCCAAGGAATTTCGATAATTTGGCCAATTGCTTTTGAAGTGGGGTCGCCTCATTTTCCTCATTGGAAAGCATTGAGGCGATCTTGCCGATTTCGGTATTCATGCCGGTGGCGATGACCACGCCTTCGCCACGTCCATGGACGATTGGGGTCGACATGAAGACTTCGTTGCGGCGGTCGCCGATGCCAACTTCGTCGGTGAAGACTAGGGTTGCATCTTTCTCGGCTGGGACGGATTCCCCCGTCAAAGAAGCCTCATCGGCCTTCATAGATATGGATTTAATTAAGCGTAAATCGGCTGGGACGGTCCTTCCTTCTTCCAAGATGACGATGTCACCGGGAACAAGCTCATCGGCTTTGATTTCCACTAAGGTGCCGTTACGTCTAACGGTCGCGGTCGGAGAAGAGAGTTTTTTAAGGGCCTCGAGGGCTTTTTCCGCCCGAGATTCCTGAACGGTCGAGATGGTCGCGTTAAGGACGATGACGGCGAAGATGATGACGACGTCGGCGAAATCCTCAAACCCTAAGGCTCGATGATTGTTATTCGCATCGAGGATAGCCACCACGATCGAGATGATGGCCGCCGCGAATAAAACGATGGTCATCGGATCTTTGAAGTTCTCTAAGAACATCAAAATCAAAGGGGTTTTCTTCTTTTCCTGAAGCTTGTTTTCCCCGTGCTTGGCTCTCCTATCGAGAACTTCTTGGTCACTTAAGCCGGCATCAAAAGAAACACCTAGGTCTTCCGCAACCTGATTGGACGATTTGTTTTCGTACATATTTGGCTCCTTTAAACAAAAATCGTTTTGTCTAAAGAGTCTCGCGAGCTTTGAAAGCCTACCATCCCGGCAAAGCTATTGCCTTGCGTCTTGACGGGAAAGGTATAACCGCTACTCCCTCTTCTAGCGACAAGTTTAGCACATTTTGTAAACCCGTGTTAAAAAATTCGTTTTCTTTTAAAGAAAGGGACAAAAGTCCCATGACGAATTTTTTTATCATTCCGAGAAGACAAGCGGAAAGTTCTTCAATATAATTGAGGCATGAAAAATCCTTTCGCTAGATTCTTCGCTTTTCTCCGGGGCGGGAAAACCGATAATCTCTTTAAACTCGATGGCGCGGTACCTCTAAGAAACGCCATACCTTTCGGCCTCCAGCATGTCTTATCGATGTTCGTGGCCAATATCGCCCCACTCCTCATCGTCTTCGCGGTAGCCGGCTCTTCTGGCGCCCTTCCTAGCGAAGTCGTGGAGAACGGCATTAGATCAGCCATCTTCATCGCCGGCATTGGAACTATCATCCAGCTTTATCCTCTTGGGCCAGTCGGATCGCGCCTTCCGATCGTCGTCGGATTATCCTTCACTTTCGTCGGGGTCTTATGCTCAGTAGCCTTCACCTATGGCTTCTCGACGATGTTCATCTCCGTCATCATCGGAGGCATTTTCATTGGCATTTTGGGCTTATTTGCCAAATATTGGAGAAGATTCATTAAGCCAGTCGTCTCTGCCTGCGTAGTTTTAGGCATTGGGCTATCTCTATTAATCGTCGGGGCTCAGGAATTCACCCAATATAACACCTGCGTCAATCCGCAAGGGGTCTATGATTTCTCCATTGGCTGGCAATATCTAGTCGTGGCCACTTCCGCCTTACTCTCTTCCATCTTATTCAATATATTTGTCCCGGGAGTCTGGAAGAACATCAATATCCTCGTCGGTTTGGTCGTTGGCTATCTAGTCGCTTTATGCTTCCCTGGCATGATCGATTTCTCGGGGTTGGCCTTTAATTCAGTAACCGA
>JAIKYF010000171.1 GCA_024683495.1 Bacilli bacterium | reverse complement strand
GCGATTGATCTCCTCGATGATCATGTAGATTCTCGGGATCAATTGCTGGACGTAGTTGACCGGCCATCTTTCGAGGGCTTCGGGCATGACGGTGTGGTTGGTGTAGGCGATAGCCTTGTTGACGATGGCCCAGGCCTCGTCCCAGCCATAGCCATATTCGTCCATGAGGAGCCTCATCATCTCGGGGATGGCGAGGATTGGGTGGGTGTCGTTGAGCTGGAAGACATAGTGGTCGGCGAATTGATCGAGGTTGCCATATCTTCTCTTCTCCCCTCTCATCGCCGATTGGAGACCGGCGGAGACGAGGAAATATTGCTGACGGAGGCGGAGGATTCGCCCATATTCGGTGGAATCATCGGGGTAAAGACCGAACGATAATTCCTTGAGGGTCTGGAGATATTCGGAGAAAGAGCAATCGTTGGGGAGATTGTCTTCGCTCGGCTCGGCCGACCATAATCTCAGGGAATTGGCGACCCCGTTTTTGTATCCGACGACGGAGACGTCATACGGCACGGCCCTGATGCAGCGGGCATTGACGAGCCTCATGGCATAGGAGCCATCGGGGCGGAGATAGGTTTCGGCGTTGCCATAGAATTTGACGTCGACGGCGTGCTTAGGCTTTCTGACCTCGAAGACGAAGCCGTTAGAGAGCCACTGGTCAGGGAGTTCGACTTGCTGGCCCTTGGAGAATTTCTGGCGGAAGAAGCCATATTCGTAGCGGATGGTGTTGCCATGCACTGGTAAGCCAACCGAGGCCGCGGAATCTAGGAAGCAGGCGGCAAGGCGGCCTAATCCGCCATTGCCGAGCCCGGCATCGGGCTCCATATCCTCGAGTTCATTGATGTCGATGCCAAAATCCTCTAATCCTTCTTTGACGACGTTATAGATGCCGAGATTCTGCATGTTGGAGACAAGCAGTCTCCCGATGAGGAATTCCATCGAGAAATAGATGCACTGCTTGCGGCTGTTCTCGACGATATCTTGGCGGCTGTTTCTCCAAGAGATGCCGCCATAGTCGCGGACCATCTCTCCGAGGACGACGTAACGCTCGGTGATGTGGGCGTCGGCCACGTTGCGGCCATAGCGCTCTACCAAACGTTTCTCGAACTCAGCCTTAAAAGCTTTTTTGTTTTCAAACATTATTAATCTCCTTATTTATATAGGGGGGTGTGAATGGCGAAGGCTATTTCTTCGCCGGATTCTTCTTTTTGGGGGCCGCTTTCTTGGCGGCGGGTTTTTTCGCGGGTTTTTTCTCTGGTTTCTTTTCTTCGACGGGTTCGGGCTTTTTCTCGATGCGGCGTTTGAAGATCATCGCGGCATAGGAGCCGAGCTTGATGTCGATATGATAGGGACGGTTCTCGGGGGCGCCGGGATAGGATTGGCAGGGTAAGCCATTATATTGGTTCCAGCCGCCATAGACGTCCTTATCGGAATTGAAGATCTCTTCGTAGACTCCTTCATGGGCGCAGCCAACCGAGTAATGCTCGAAGTAATTGGGGGTCATGTTGTAGACGAATAAGAGATCGGAATCGCCGTATTCTCTTTCGAAGGCGAAGACCGACTGGTCGGCGTTGTCGACCATCATCCACTGGAATCTCGCGGGGTTATGCTCCTCCACTTTCATCGCGTCTTCGGCCTGATAGATGAGATTGAGGTCTCTGAAGAGGCGGCGGATGGAATCGTGCTTAGGATATTCGAGGAGGTTCCATGGGAGGGAGCGGTTCTCGTTCCATTCATCGAAGGAGGCGAGCTCGTTGCCCATGAAGTTGAGCTTCTTGCCCGGATGCCCGAATTGATAGGTGTAAAGATTCCTCACCAAAGCGAATTTGGTGTCGTAGTCGCCGAACATCTTGTTGATGAGGGTGCCTTTGCCATGGACGACTTCGTCATGGGAAAGGGGAAGCAAGAAATTCTCGCTATAGAAGTAAGCCATCGAGAAGGTGAGCTTATTGTGCTCCCACTTCTTGTAGATGGGGTCTTTGGAATAGTATTTGAGGGTGTCGTTCATCCAGCCAAGATCCCACTTGTAGTCGAAGCCTAAGCCACCGTCTTCGGTCGCTTTGGTGACGCAGGTGAAATCGGTGGAGTCTTCGGCGATCATCATGACGTCGGGGTGCTCATAATGGATTTTGCCGTTTAATCTCTTGATGAATTCCGTGGCCCCGGTGTTTTCGCCATTGTTCTTGTTGCCATCCCAATAGACGATGTTGGAGACGGCGTCGACTCTGATGCCGTCGAAATGGAAATAGCAAAGGAAGAAGTTCATGGCCGACATGAGGAAGGATCTGACGGGATCTTTCCCTAAATCGAACTGGCAGCTTCCCCAAGGGGAGATGGTATGGGCGGGGTCGCTATATTCGTATAAGCAAGTGCCGTCATATTCCCTCAAAGCGAAATAGTCGAGGGCGAAATGGACGGGGGCGAAATCCAAGATGACGCCTAAGCCCGCCTGGTGGCAGCGGTCGACGAAGCTCATTAATTGCTTTGGGTTCCCATAGCGGGAATCGACCGAATAGAAGCCCGTGGCCTGATAGCCCCAAGAGCCATCGAAGGGGTATTGGGTGATCGGCATGATCTCGATGTGGGTGTAGCCGAGGTCCTTGACGTAGGCGATGATGTAGTCCGCCACTTCTTCATAGGAGGGGAAGCGGTCGCCGATCTTGCCTTTCCAAGAGCCAAGGTGGCATTCATAGATGCTCATCGGGCGATCGAAGTTCCTGTTTCTTTGCTTTAGCCAAGGATCATCGTGCCAGATGAAGTTCTCGATGTCGAAGAGCCTCGAGCAGCTCTGCGGGCGAAGCTCGCTATAGAAGGCAAAGGGGTCCGCCTTATCGACGTATTGCCCATGCGCGTTCTTGAAATGGAATTTGTAGCATTGATAGTCGTGGAGATCGGGGACGAAGGTCTCCCAAACGCCCGATGGATCGATTTTGTTGAGTTTGTTGACGCGGACGTCCCAGCCATTCCAGTCGCCGATGACGGAGACGTCTTCGGCCATTGGGGCGTAGAGCCTGAACCAGACGCCGTTTAGGACGGTTGGCTTGCTCCTTTTGGTTTTGCCTGGAAGCTCGCAGGTCCCGAAGTGGGCCCCGAAATAGTCGAAAGCATGGGTGGTTTGTCCCATCAAATAGTCATAAAGAATTCCGTATGCCATATGTATCCCTTCTTTTAATCCCCCTAAGTATAAGTCTTTTAGGGGGCGAGGAAAAGACACCAATTTCTTTTATAAAAGAAAGAAGGGGCAAAATCTAGGCCATTTCCCCGATTTTTCCCCTTCTATCGGACGTGTCTTTTCCTTTTATTAATAGAAAAGGGAGAAAACTCATTGGAAGCGAGAATATTCTTTGCGATAACCTCTCGCCGGGCTTAAAATAAACTTGTTTATAAAACGAGGTTTTTAATATGGCAAAAGTTATTGCAGTAAACGCAGGGAGCTCCTCCCTTAAGTACAAACTTTTCGAAATGCCTGAGGAAAGAGTCATTTGCTCAGGATTAGTCGAGAAAATCGGTCATGAAGACGCCGGATTCAAGCTTGAATATAACGGCGAGAAGACCTATGAGACGATGCCCATCAAGGACCATTCCTTGGCCGTCAAGCTCGTCCTCGAGGCCCTAGTCGAAAGGAAGATCGTCAAATCCTTCGATGAGATCAAGGCCGTCGGCCACCGCGTCGTCCAAGGTGGCAAATACTTCTCCAAATCCGCCTATTTCGATGAGGATACCGAAGCGAAGATCACGAAATTAGTCCCGCTCG
>JAIKYF010000118.1 GCA_024683495.1 Bacilli bacterium | reverse complement strand
GCGATTTTGATATTGGGGAATTCTTTTTTAATCTGCGGGATGACATCCAAAACGTTATGACGGTTTTTGGTGATGATATCAGTCAACACCAAATCATATTCATCTTCGCGCAAAGAAGGGATGATCTCTTCAGAATCGGTGACGATTTTAAGGACTTTGATATCCTTCTCCCTATTCAGGGAATTCTTCAACCCATCCGATAGGATGTCTTGGTCTTCACATAGCAAAATGCGGATGATTTCTTCCATAGCGTTCTCCTTATTTTTCTTCATTTTATCTAAACTCAATTTCAAAATATATAGGACTTTCGGCCATATTAGCCTAAATCAAAAGGGCTAAGCAAAAGAAAGGGAAGTCCAATAGAGAGCAAAAAACAAAAAGAAAATCCCGCGCATTTTGGAAAATACGCGGGATTTGCTAGGGATTTTAATCTAAGTTAGTGATATTTTTCCCTGCACAACGAGCAACCTTATTCTTTTTGCTCTTTTTTCTGGAGAAAACCCAAAGACGGTTGATGAAGTAGTTGGCAATCGCGATTGCGGTGTCGACAATCAGCTTCACGAAGGTCAAGTTGGCTGGCATCGACCTAAATAGATAGGTCAAGGTGCTTGATAAGCCCATATTCACCAAGAAGAGGCTGAAGTATTTCAATAGCTTCATCGCCATATTCTCCCGTTTGTCAAAGACGAAGAAGAACAAGAGGAAGAAGTTGACGGCCCCGGAGGCCACTCTGGCGAGGATGGTTGAGACATAGACCTGGGTCTCGGCGTTATTGACGAAGATATGGTTGGAGAAGAGATAGAATAGGCCTAAATCCACTCCCCAAGATAAGACCGAAGCCAAGACATAGAGGAAGATTCTCTTATTGATCAAGATCGAATCGATGACCGGACGGAAGTGAGAGGATTTGTTCTCATTGAGGTAGATGGCCTCGATATCAACTTGGATGAGGGGGTAGTCCCGAACGGCTTCCGTGAGGAATTCCTCTTCATAGTCGTAGCGGTTTCCTGGGGTGGAAAGGGCTAAGGGGAATAATTCCGATGAAATCGCCCGCAAGCCAGTCTGAGTATCCCTGACTTTCTTTTTGGTCAATAAACGGAATTTCACTGACGAGTACCAGTTGCCGACTCTGGATGTTAACGGCATTCTCTTCTTATCGAAGAGCCTCGAACCAAGAACCAAGGAACCGGGGTTGTTGAAGCCTGTCTCTTTGACTCGAAGGATATCTTCATAGGCGTGCTGCCCATCTCCATCCGCGGTGACGATCAAGGAGATTTCAGGATCCAAATCACGAAGGTATTGGATGCCATGCTTTAAGGCGTGGCCTTTACCTTTGTTAACGGGATAGCCGATGACTTTGAAGACGGTTTTCTCTTCAAAGCTCTTGAAGGCCTCCTGATATTTCTCCCCTGAACCGTCATCGACGATAAGGAAGTAATCAAAGTCCTCTTTCTTGAATAAGGATAAGAAACCAAGGCAGAGTTCTTCTGGTTCATAAATCGGAATTAACAAGGCTGTCTTTCTCATAATCGTCCCTCCAGTTCTTTTAATAAAAAATCGAGCTTTCACCTACTTAACGGGTGTGGCTCGATTTTTATTTGGGAAATGAAGAAACTTTAAGTTAATTTTAAGTAAAGACGGATTTAGTCGACAAATACAAGGCGAGAATCGCTATAGACGGCTTTGATCGCGTGGCGTTGCCGGATGTAGAACATCCTCTCGAATCTTTCTTTGACGGTTAATTCTTTCGGTGAGAGCAAATCCCCATCCTGCAAGACTATCGCATGGAAGGAGTTGCCTTTAGCAAAGCCCGGCCCTTCACTAAAGAATTCATTGGCCGCGCTTGTGGCGAGATAGAAGGCTTCTTCGACGCTGAGGAAGGGAGTCTCCCAGTTATCCATGATCTCTCTATTCTTCGAGGTCTTGATGGTCTCTTTGACGTTATCGAACATCGAGATGAACTCGCCCGCGGCGATGTCGCTACCTAAAACCACCTTGACTCCGGCATTCAAGAAATCGCGGATATGCGCACATCCGGAGATAAGATTATTGTTAGAGGCGGGGCAATGGACGACATAGACGCCATTCTCAGCCATCGATCGGATTTCTTTTTCGCTAGAATGGACGCAATGGGCCATCAAGGTCTTAGAATTCCATAAGCCATATTTCTCATAGGCTTGATAATATTCATCGACATTCTCTAAGGAACGGACCCAATCGACTTCTGAAGTGTTCTCCGAAAGGTGAGATTGGATTGGCAAGCCTTCCTTTTTGGCGATCTCGCCTAAGAAGGTCAATAATTCTGGGGTGCAAGAAGGGATGAATCTTGGTGTGAGGATAGGTTTGACGTGGGGGAAATTGCATTGGTTCAGCCAATCCTTGGTATCAACCATCGATTCCCCGGTATTTTCTTCTAAGTTCTCTCCGCCATGGCGGTCCATATTGACCTTGCCGACGTATCCGCAAACGCCAGCCTTCTCCAATTCTTCCATAAGGATGAGGGTGGCTTCTTTATGCAAAGAGGAGAACATCGCAACTCTGGTCGTCCCGTTTCTAATGAGATCTTTAGCCAATCTTTGGGCGGTTTTGCGGGCAAAAGCGCTATCTTTGAACTTCGCTTCGGTTGGGAAGGTGTAAGTCCTAAGCCATTCTAATAACTGAAGGTCATAGCCCATGCCTAGCATCGGATATTGAGGGGCATGGAGATGCATGTCGGAGAAAGAGGGGAAGACTAATGAGTCACCATAATCGGTGATCTTCTCGTTTTGATATTCTTCGGGCAAGGATTGATAGACGCCTTCGATCTTATTATCAATGACGACTATATAGCCATTTTCGACAATGGAAACCTTCCCGAATTCTTCGGCGGAAATGATGTGACCTTTGATTATCATCACGTTACCTCGCTTTCACCAGCCAAACATTATATCATTCTTAGGGGAAAAATAACTAAGAAGAGATAATCTCTTTCCTAATATAGGAAAATTGTCGATATTTGGCGGTATCATTTTATTTATCTTTCCTTAAGAAGAGCGGAAATCCTATAATTTAGGAATGAAAATCGAGACTGAGAGATTAATCTTAAGAGCCATCGTCGATAGCGACCTTGAGGCCGTCTTTTATAACTATGCGAACGACCCTGAAGTGACTAAATATCTCACTTGGAATCCTCATCGATCCTTAGACGATACAAGAATGATCTTCAATTATTGGAAAGAACAGGAAAAAGAGGGATTTGAAGCCCATCGCTTCGGCATTACTTTCAAGCATGACGATGAAGTCATCGGCTGCATCGATGTCGTCAGATATATCGATGGGGCTCCAGAGATCGGCTACGTCTTATCTAGAGAGTATTGGGGCAAAGGAATCATGTCCGAAGCCTTCAAAGCTTATGTCGATTATTTATTCTCTGAGGGGTTTTCCACTCTCCTTATCGACGCCGACGAGAGGAATATCGCCTCCAACCGCGTCATCGTGAAGACGGGTTTTAGGTTCTTGAATAAGGAAGTTCGGCCTTGCTCCTCTATAAAGCCGGGCATCATCAGCGTCAATCACTATAGGTTAGACAAATGAACGAAACAGTAAGAGATTTTCTATTCGCGAATAGGGATGAGAAATATGCCTTATTCACTTCGAAATTGACCCCCAGCGTCGATTCTTCTTTATTCTTGGGGATCAAAATCCCTATCATCAAGAAATTCGCCAAAGAATTCATCAAAAGCGAGGAGTTCATTCTTTTCTTACATTCCTTACCCCATAAATATTTTGAGGAGAATATTCTTCACGCGGCCTTGATCAATGAAATCAAGGATTATCCCCTTGCCATAAAAGAGATCGAAGCTTTCCTGCCTTACGTCGATAATTGGTCCGTCTCCGATACCATCATTCCAAGGTCATTTAAGAAAAATAAGGGGGATTTGCACGGGAAAATTGAAGAATGGTCCCATTCGGAAAAAACCTATACGATTAGATTTGCCATCATCTCCTTGATGCGTTACTTCCTCGATGACGATTTTAAGAAAGAGGATTTAAAGATCCCTTCTTCCATCCGTAGCGAAGAATATTACGTCAATATGGCCATCGCTTGGTATTTCGCGACCGCTTTGGCTAAGCAATACGATTCGACCATTCCCTATCTAGAAAATAAGTCCCTCCCCAAATGGACCCACAATAAAACCATCCAAAAAGCCATCGAGAGCTACCGGGTAAGCGAGGAGCATAAGCAATATCTAAGGACTCTCCGCCTCCAATAGTTTATTTATCTATTTTCTTTCAGGTGTTATACTTCCTCAGCCATGATTTATCCGATTGACCATTACGAAAATAAACTTGACCTCATCGAAACCGAGAAGGCCATAAAATTCATCAAAGACGAATTCGAATCCTCTTTAGCCGCAAAACTGCGCCTAATCAGGGTCTCCGCCCCTCTTTTCGTCAAGGGAAGCTCAGGCTTAAATGACGATTTAAACGGGGTCGAAAGAAAGGTCCATTTCGACGTCTCTTTCCTAGAGGAGGATCTAGAAATCGTTCAATCTCTCGCCAAGTGGAAGAGATTCGCCTTAAAGAAATACGATTTCCCTTATCCCTATGGCTTATATACCGATATGAATGCCATCAGGAAAGATGAGGAGACCGATAACCTCCATTCCCTTTATGTCGACCAATGGGATTGGGAGAAAATCATCAAGAAAGAGAAAAGAGACCTCAAGCATCTCTTCTCCGTCGTCGAGGATATCTACGACACCTTAAAGGCCCTCGAAAAGAAGGTCAACGCCCTCTATCCCGTCTTTAAAAATAAGCTCCCGGAGAAAATCACCTTCATCTCCACCTCCGAACTAGAAATCCGTTACCCTGACTATTCAAGAAAAGAAAGGGAAAGAGCCTACGCCAAAGAAGTCGGAGCCTATTTCCTCTATCAGATTGGCTGGCCCCTAAAAGATGGTAAGCCCCACGATGGCAGAGCCCCCGATTATGACGATTGGAACCTCAATGGAGACATCATCTTCTATAATGAGGTCCTCGATTCAGCCTTCGAGATCTCCTCAATGGGCATTAGGGTCGATGAAGAATCCTTAATCAAGCAATGTGAGGCCAAAGGCGAAGAAAAGAAACTCTCTTCCATCTATTCCAAAGGCATCCTCAATAAGGAATATCCTTACACCATCGGAGGAGGCATCGGCCAATCCCGTCTCTGTATGTATTTCTTGGAGAAAGCCCATATCGGCGAAGTCCAATCTTCCATCTGGGAAGATAAGGACATCCTCGAATTAGAAAAGCAAGGCATCCATCTTCTTTAATCATAGAAAAGAAATTATTTTGAGGGAATTTTGATCAATTCCCTCTTTTTCTTCCCATTTATTAATGGGGAGAAATTTTCTTTTCTAACAGGAGACAACATGTTTGGGTATATAAATAATCTTAGATCAATCAAGGAAACCATCGATAAAAAGGACTTTTTATCTTTATCGCCTCATTGGCAAACCATCCTAAGAAGGATATTCCCTTCTTTTGATGAGGGTTTCATCAAAGTCTATATCTGCAAAAGAAATAAGAAGGCGGATTTACGTTTATATTACCGTAATCAATGCGTCAATGTGGCCGTGAGGAATGGCCATAAGATGAGAATCCACATTGAGGATTTAGCCTCTTTTTATCAGACTCTTAAAAAACACAGAATCTCAAGAACCTCTTTGGCCTTGTTCCTTTTCTATCAATTCGGGGATGGGACGACGAGGGGGAATGGGAGAATCAGGCTCAACTCCAAAGAAATCAAAAACATCTACCCTCAGAATTTCTACTGGGCCAATAAAGAGATTAACTCCAATCCTCTTCTCCTTGAAGAAATCATCGAAAAAGCCATAAAAGCCCCGTTTAGCGAAGAGGATGGAGAGATTGATTTCTATTATTATGGGAATGAAAAATTCGGCTATTTGGCCGAAAGCGATGAGATTATCGATTATCTTAAAGCCATCACCTATGAGAGGTCTTCCACCATATCCTTTGGACCATTCGCCTATTCTCCCTTAAGAAGGAATCTTAAATGGGACAAGGCCTTAGAAGGCGGCCGATATAAGATTTCCCTTTATTGGCCGAAAATGATTGAGGATCTTCAGGAAATAGAAATAAAAAGGAAGGAACTAGCCCTTCCTTATATAGAGAATAACGAGAATATCTCTATAGAGAAGAGAGGAGGAAATTCTTAATTCCTTCCATCATCTTAGCATTGACTTCCGAAGCCTTTTCTTTGTCCACCGTGGACAAGAAGGCTTCTTTTTCTTCCTTGCTCATCGGGTAATAGGTCTTTTTCAAGGAATCAACGTATGCGTTCGCTTCATCGGAGAAGAAGAGATTCTGATGGGTCTTATTTTCAAGAATCGTGACGGTGGCGTTGGAAAGGTTTTGGTCTTTCAAAGAATAGGCTAAAGAGCTAGACCCGCTTCCGACAGTAGGATCTTTATCCCCCTGGAGGATGTAGAATTTGGTGTCTTTATTGTTCGTGACCGCGGAAACTGAGGATAAATCCGTATCGCTTCCATAGCGGGTGTAAGCGGCGAGTTTCATCGTCCATCCGCCGGCGTTAGCGATGGCACCAACCTTGCTAGTGGCCGTGCTTAGCATCAATTCATATGGGGTGGTATAGCC
>JAIKYF010000099.1 GCA_024683495.1 Bacilli bacterium | reverse complement strand
CAAAGTTGCGGTCGGAGACAAGATCTACGTCGAAAAACTCGATGCCCAACCCGGAAGTGATGTCACTTTGGACAAGGTTTTGTATGTCGGCGGCGAAAAAGCCAAGGTCGGTGCCCCATATGTCGAAGGCGCCAACGTTGTTGCCAAAGTCGAAAAACAAGGCAAAGCCCCAAAAATCATCATCTACAAGTACAAGAGCAAGGCTAACGAACGCAAGAAACAAGGCCATCGTCAACCTTACACTTGCTTGGTCATCAAAGCCATCAACGCCTAATGATCAAAGTAGCTCTAACGACCCACAATAACCATTTCGTCTCACTCCTCGTCACTGGCCATGCCAATGCGGGGGAATATGGGCAAGACATCGTCTGCGCGGGAGTCTCTCTCGCCGTCCAAGGCGGTTGCAACGCCCTCAAGGATGATGAAGATGGAGAAGGGGTCTATGAACTCGAGAGAAGAGAAGGATACTTCTTCTTGAAAGCCAAGAAGGAACTCTCCTCCCATGACGAGATTGTCATCGAGACAATCATCGCCCAAATCTCAAGTATCGCGGAACAGTATCCCAAATCCGTGAAACTGGAAAGGAAATAGCCATGAAGCTTTATATCGATATTCAATTATTCGCTTCGAAAAAAGGTGTCTCGAGCACGAAGAACGGCCGTGATTCGGCTGGCCGTCGTCTCGGTGCGAAAGTCGGAGATGGTCAAACCGTCACCGCCGGCAGCATCCTTTACCGTCAAAGAGGAACCAAGATCTATCCTGGGGCCAATACCAAAAGAGGTGGGGATGACAGCATCTTTGCCTTGATCGACGGCGTTGTCAAATTCGAGCGTGTCGGAAAGAACCGCAAGCGCGTCAGCGTCTACGCGGTCGAAAAATAAGCGACTAACTGATAACTCTTAGACCCTTCTAGCAAGGGTCTTTTTCTTACTTTCAGAAGTCCTATATATACCTTATTTATATATAGGAAAGCAAAGAAGGACGCAAAATTAGCGGCCATAAAATAAATTGGAATAAAAAGGGCAAAAAATGCTCATTATTTCATGAAGATATAGACTATAATAGTCTCATATTGAAAGCGCTTCCAAGCGCGGGGGTAAAAAATGAACGTCAAAAAAATCTTAGCCGTCTCCCTCATCTCTTTGGCTTTGGCCGCCTGTGGTCAGCAAACCCCAGCCGCCAGTTCCTCCGAGGTGAAATCCGAAACCTCATCCGAGGTCACTAGCGAAGTCGTCACCAGCGCAGAAAAAACTTCAGAAGTCGTCACTAGCGAAGAAAAAACTTCCGAAGTCGTCACCAGCGAAGAGAAGACCTCTGAAGAAGTAGTCACCAGCGAAGTCGTCACTAGCGAAGAGAAAACATCCGAAGAAGTCGTCACTTCCGAAGAGTCGATCTCTAGCGAAGAAACTAGCGAAGAGTCGATCTCCAGCGAAGAAACTAGCGAAGAGTCGATCTCCAGCGAAGAAAGCTCAGAGGAAAGCTCAGAGGAAAGCTCCGAAGAAAGCAGCGAATCCAGCGAGCCGGCCGCTCCAGCCGAGTTGCCGTTAATCGAAAATGCCAACCATCGAATCGAAGGAGCGGGGGTCTTCGTCTATCTTAACGCGACTACTTTAGGCTTAACTCCTGAAAACCAAGGCGAATTCGAAATTTCCGCCGTCGTCATCACCTCCTCCACCTTCGAGGGGGCCCAGCCATACGTCACCGGTGGCTCTAACCAAATCACCGTCAATGGCTATCACTTCCAAGAATTCGTCGGTGATAGCGTCGTCTTATATATCACGATGACGGCTGGCGTTCCAAACGAAGGCTGGGATTTCTACCATGACTTCACGATCGGCCTCAGCCATAATGACGCCTCCTGGGCTGGCGAGATGCATTTCCATGACAACGCTTACATCAAAGAAGCCGCGGAAGTCGTCTATACTTTGAAGATCAATGGCGGAGAGGCCATCACCTTGACCGATATCTCCGATGTCAAGACCGAAAAAGACACCTGGGAGAAGCAGTTCCATGTCACGACCGATGTCACCGCGGGCGATGTCTTCACCGTCTATGCCGATGGAACGGAAATCAAACCAGGCGCCTCGGGCGCTGCCAATAACCTTGCCGTCAGCGAAGATTTGACCTTAAGCGTCAAAATGAGCAAGGAAAGCGCCGATTTCTATCTTAAGCTCTACGCCGATGGCGGATTCGATAGCTATCTTACTGGCTACGACGCCCCAGTCGATGACTTAATCAGCGTCGCCGTCTCCGTCGATTGCGCCCAATATCTCAATTGGGATCCCGCCGGAACCGACTTCAGCATCCACGCCTGGAATGGGAGCGGAGCCTTAGGCACTTGGGGAAGCGATGAGGAAAAGATGGCCCTAGCCTCAGGGACCACCTATTCCATCACTCTCGAAAGCCATGGGCCAATCACCGGGATGATCTTCTATTTCAGCCAGAATGGCCAATATAAGCAGACCGTCGACATCGATGCCTCTAGCTTAGTGGATGGCGATAGCGCCACCATCATCCCCGGCGACTTCGTCGAGGATCCCGAAGGCAGCGGAACCTGGAAAATGTCCGCGACCCTTCAAAAATAATCTTTAGATGATTTTTCTAGGACTGGCGAAAGTCAGTCCTTTTTCTCTTAAATCCCGTGCAAAAATAGCATATTTTTCCAAAATCCCGCGCAAATCCCCCTTAAATAGAGTATAGACTAAAACCTTCTATCGCCTTATAATAAGGCGCTATGAAAATTTCCGTGGTCTTCCCAGTCAAAAACCAAACCGCCAAACTCCTCAAGAATATCAGGGAGAGGGCTTTGCCATATTACGATTCCTTAGGCATCGCCTACGATTTCCTCATCGTCTATGATGGCTCGGATCTAGAGAATAAGAACCTCATGGAAGAAGAGGCCAAAACCCTTCCTCTCCAAGTCAAGCTCGTCCCTTATGAAGACCATAAGGGCAAGGGCCATAACGTCCAAAAAGGCTTTTTGGCCGCGACGGGCGATTATGTGATGTTCATGGATGCCGATTTGGCGACGGATTTAGAGTCCATCAAGAAAATCCTTCCGGAAATCGATAAATACGATGGCTTCGTGGCTTCCCGTCACTGCAAAGACGCCAAAATCGCCACCCCTCAGACCTTCATTAGACGCCTCACGAGTCTAGCTTCTAGGCTTTTAATCAAGATGAAGTTCCATTTTAAGGGCCTAAGTGACACCCAATGTGGCTATAAGCTCTTTAGAACCGACCTCGCCAAAGCCATGGCGGAGCATCAGATCATCGACGGATTCGCCTTCGACGTCGAATATCTCTATTTCATGAAGCTCAACGGCTTCTCCGTCAAAGAGATCCCCGTCATCTGGACCGATGATGCCAACTCGACCATCTCCCATCCCTTCCAAGCCGGGATCGCTTTCAATAAGGAGATGCGCCAAATCAAGAAAAACAAGAAGAATTATCTCCTTTCCGAGGC
>JAIKYF010000095.1 GCA_024683495.1 Bacilli bacterium | reverse complement strand
GGGGTCGCCATCCAAGCCATCGACCACGAGGCAAGGGTCTCGATGGTCACGATCGCCATGGCCTTCCTTCTTTTCTATAACTATTATTGCGACCTTTATCTCCAAGGCGACGCCCTCACGGGGCTTCTTAATAGAAGGCACTTGGAGAATATGCATCTGAAGAAGGGGAGAGATTATCTTCTCGTCTTCCTCGATGTCGATGACTTCAAGCTCATCAATGACCGTTATGGCCACGATTATGGCGATGAGGTTTTGACTAAGCTCGGCCAACTGATCCTCAGACACTTCTCCAGATACGGCCTTTGCTACCGTTATGGGGGAGATGAATTCGTCCTCGTTCTCAAAACCGACGAAGCCTTCTTCAAGAGATTGGCCTCTAATTTCGATAGCGCCTTGAATGAATGCCGGGAGGAAGATAAACGCTTCCCCTTCGTCTCCTATGGCTATGAGACCTATATTGGGGGAAGCGACTTCCTTTTGGCCCAAAGGAAAGCCGATGAGAACATGTATTCCTATAAATCCGAGCATAAGAGGAGAAGAAAGAATTCCGATGGCTTCCAAGCCTGAATAGATGAGCTAACCCCTCATCTTTTTTTCTTGCCATTATCTCTAATCAATATATAATCTATCTCCGTTTGTTAAGGGAATGTCCCACGATAAGCGAAATACAAGAAACTAAATATAAGTCAAAGGCCTAGATATTGCATAGGCCCAGGAGTGAATACATATGGAAAGAAAAAGCTTAAGAACAATCTTATTATTATCCTCTTTAGTCGGGGTTATGGGAGTGGGGGCCCTCACCATCATTAAAGGCGGCGCTTCCTTACTTAACGCCGAAAACGCCAATCCTACCGCTAGAAGCATCGTCTTCAGCGAAGATAACAACAAATACGATGGAACTAACACCACCTTCTATACCGTAAGCGGGAACGCGGTCGCTTCGACCATCTATAACTGCGAGGCCGCCGAAAATGGCTTCCTGACCCTAGGCGATGAGTCGACGATTTCCTTTGATCGTTCGATTTCGAATATCACCGGCCTCTCAATCGAATTCGGTGCCACAACCGGTTCCCCTCAAGTCTCTTTTGCGGTCCTTGGCATTAATGGAGAAGACATGAAAGAAGGCCTCTCCATCGATGATTACGATCTTTCTTTAGGAAAATATAGCAAACTCGATTTATCCTCTTCGGATGGCTATAACATCGTGAATGTCTCTTGCGGGAACGGCACCGTGGTTATCACTAACATCACCATCGACTACGTTTGCTAAACATTCGATATCTTCTCTTCGCCTCTGATATTAGGGGCGATTTTTTTATCTTCTAGATGATATCTAGACGATGAGTGAAGTTTTTTCTTTGCTAAAAGCCTCTATTGCGCTATACTACCCCATGGTCGACCTGACTATGCGAGGCTATAACTCCATAACCTCACCTCGTCAGCGCCTATATTGACCGATAAAGAAAGGAGTAAACACAAAATGGCTTTATCCAAAGAAGAAAAGAACCTTGCCGTCCAAAAGTTCGGCAAAGGCGAAAAAGACACCGGCAACACCTCTGTCCAAGTCGCTCTTCTCACCAAGAGAATCGAAGATCTCACCGAGCACCTTAAGAAAAACCACAAAGATGCCCGTGCCTCCCGCGCCCTTCTCGAGCTCGTCGGCAAGAGAAAGAGACTCTTGAAGTACATCGCCAAGAAAGATCCAGAAGGCTATGCTTCCTTGATCCTTGCCTTAGGCTTAAGAAAATAAATTCGTACTTCAATGGCCCGCTGCCAAGCGGGCTTTTTTCTTACTTTATTTTCTTAGTCTCTAATCTTGTCATTTATCTCAATAATTATGGTAGGGGCAGATAAAATAAGGGGGATTTGCACGGTATTTTCGCTTAGATAAATCACTAAATAGCAAATTTAGTTATTTTATTGATAATATTCATGCATAAATAAGCATATTTACCTTTCTTACCATCTTGATAATAAAAATAACCTTCCTATAATAGGGGTGTTCATATGAATATGAACAATTTGAAAGGATTATGTCGAAAATGAAAAAAATCAAATTAGCATGCCTCGCCCTCTCTAGCGCGATGCTTCTCACCGGATGCGGCGGCGGCGACACCGTCAAAGTCGATTATGGCACCGGGACCGAAGTCGCTTCTAGCGATGTGGAAAGCCAGGTTCAACCTAAACTCAAAAGCGCGAAAGTCGCGACCGCCTCTTCCAAAGCCTTTGGCTTAAAGTCCGCGGGCTCCTTATCGCTTTCCGCTATCATTCCTAGCTTCGTCCTCGCCGCTGGCGCCAGCGCTGGTGATGGTGAAGGAGAACCCATTCTTCCTGCCGATATCTCCCTCCCTATGACCTTAAATGGCGATGTCTCCTCGGTCGATATCCCAAAGGAACTCAAATTCAATGCCGCCATCTCCAATTTCCATCTTGATGCCGGCATCAGAGGCTATGGCGAAGACGCCAAAGCCACCGATATCGAAGCCGGTATCTCCGCTGGAGTGAGCGAGAAAATCGAGACCAATATCCCAGGTGTTCCTGAGGAAATGAAAGGCGAGAAGACCTTCGAAGGCTCAGCCTACATTAAGGAAAACGTCGGTTATGTCTACCTCAATAAGGAAGTCACTAACGTTATCGTCACCTTCGTTTCCGTCATTGTCACTTCCATCGTCACCGGTTTAAGCGGCAATACCTCTGAAGAGCTCTCCTCCATCGAAGTCCAAGACTTAAAGATCAAAAAGACCGGAGTCTTTAAGGAAGGAACCACCTTTGGTGTCGATAGCATCGTCGCTACCGAAGACACCATCACCGATGCCCTCTTAGGAAAAGGATCTGAATATCTTAAGTGGTATAGCTATGCCAACGACGTCTATGGGGCGAGATTCGTATTAGCCAAAGATGAGGCCCTTGCCTTACTCGCCAGCCAAGCCTCCCTTGGCGCCGCTTCTAGCGTCGAGCTCTTCGAGAAATACCTCACCTGGAATAAGTGCCAAGCCGAGATCTTCTTCAATGGGGAGACTGGCTTACTCGGGGCCAACGCCGATCTCGATATCAAGATCAACGTCCCATCTAAGGAATTGGCCATGATGGCCTTTGGGATGTCTGGGGCCGCGACCTTCGTCAATAGCGAGGCTCTTGATTCCATCGTCAATGCCATGGTCGAAGGCTATCCCGAAGCCCTTAAGATCGAACTCTTGGGCGATTTCGATTTCAAACTCCTCTACAATGACGAAGTCACCATCAACTATCCTGATTTCTCCGATTACGTCGAGCAAAATACCAGCGAAGATGAAGGGGAACCCGAACCCGTTGAAACGGTTGAATAGTCTTGCTTGATTTAGAGGATATTCGGATAAAATCCAATAAAAATGACGACCGGGCAACCGGTCGTCATTTTTGGTGATTGATCAATATTATTTGTAATTCTCGGCTAAAGCGGTGGCGAGATCGATGATTTTCTCCCTTTCTTCCTCGGGATGGGAGTTGACCCGTTCGATGAATTCCTGATAGATATGGGCCTCTTCATAGGAGGATTCCTTATTCTCATTATCGAGGAGGTCATCGATGGAGCATTGGTAGAGGGCCGACATCTTCTTCAAGATGACGATCGATGGCTCGCTTCTCCCCGTCTCATAATTGGAGAGGACATAGGCTGGCACGCCGAGGAATTCGGCGGCTTCCTTCTGGGCTAATTTCTTGCTTTTCCGGAAGTAGGAGAAACGCTTGCCCTGGACTATTTCGGGGGTCTCTATTTTTTTCATGTCTACATTCTAACATATATATTTTTTATTTTGCAAATTTTACATAAATTTTTACAAAAAGTGCTTTCAAACAAGACATTATCAGGTCCTATTGTCTCCCATAAATAAGACATAATCAGTAATTTAGCATTAAATACAAAGCATCATTTCCTTCAATAAATCCATAAAACGAGGGGAAATCCTCTATTTTTTCTCTTCTTAAAGTGGGAAGGAGGTAGACAAATGTCTTTTCCCTCCCTTTTCTACAAGAAAAGATGTCGCTTTAAGAAGAGATGTGATAAGATTACCCCGTTATAAAATGAAAAGAGGAAAAAAATGAAAAGTTCATTCGCTCTCGACTTCGAAGGTAGAACCTTAACCGTCGAGACCGGCGAGATCGCCAAACAAGCCGATGGCTCCGTTCTCGTCAGATTCGGCGACACCGTGGTCTTAT
>JAIKYF010000065.1 GCA_024683495.1 Bacilli bacterium | reverse complement strand
TCCATCGTTGACGACGGCGATGGCTTTGGGGGTGGGAAGGGCCTTCTCATCGACGATCTTGATGCCTAGGACGTGGGCGGGGCGTAAAGACTCCGCGAGATATAGGGCGGTGACTTCGCTATAGGGGATGATATCGATCTTCTCCTTGTCTTTGGCGTTGCCTAAGGAAGCGACGATCTTTTGGATCCTCGCCCCATGGGAGCCGATGCAAGCCCCGGTGGGGTCGATGTCGGGATTGGTGGAATAGACGGCGACTTTGCTTCTGACGCCGGCTTGGCGGGCGATGCCCTTGATGATGACCGTGCCTTCGAAGATCTCGTGGATCTCCTCTTCGAATAATCTTCTGAGGAAGCCTTCGGAGGAACGGGTGATCTCGATTTGCTGGCCCTTGAGAGGGGTCTTCTTATCGGTGGATTTGACTTCTTGGATGTAGACTTTGACGGAGTCGCCGGCTTTGAAGTATTCGTCGCCGATCATCTCTTTTCTCGTGAGTTCGGCGGTGGTTCTGCCGATGTTGATGATGGCCCCTCTTTCATCGGCTCTTTCGACGACGCCGGTGATCATCTCGCCGATGTGGTCCTTATATAGATCATATAGGGCCATTCTCTCGGCTTCGGCGATTTTGCCTTTGAGGACGTTTTGGACCGACATGGCGAGGGTCTTGGTGACGTCGTCAAGCCGGCAATAGGAACGGTATTCCTTGCCGAGTTTGAGGTTCTTTTTGCCATCTTTGATGAGGGAGATGATATGGTCCATCTCTCTTTTCTTCTCTTTTTCCTTGGTTTTGAGGAGGGATTTGGCTTCGACGAAGTCCTCTAAGGAACTGGCGTAGTCGTCCTTGGCCTCGTCGAGCTCGATCTCGAGGACGTCGTCTTCGACTTCCTTGACGATGGTTCTGACTTGGCAAAGGGAGATGAAGCCATTTTCCTCATCGATCTCCACTTCCACGCGGGCGGCGGGATAGACGGTCTCATTGCCATCTTTGTCCTTGATGACTTTCTCCTCGCCTCCGATGAATTTGAGGTAGCTCTTCTCCATCGCTTCTTTGAGGGCGATGATGATGGCCTCGTGGCTGATGCCTTTTTCCTGGGCGATGGTGTCGATTATTTGCTTGAATTCTTCTGCGTTCATGATGTGCCTTTCTATGTGCTGAATTATTCTTTTTTCGTTTTTGTATTGGGGGTTTTTAGAACTCGATCGCTAGACGGGCCTTATCGACGTCTTCGCGGGGGAGGGAGATCTTGACTTTCCTTGATTTCACTTTCACGCTTAAGGTGAGGGAAGAGTCAGTCACTTCTAAGAGGGTGCCTTCGAGGATGTTCTCTCCTTTATAGGGGTTGGAGAGATGGAGATTGACGTAACGGGAGACGTATTTCTCTAGCTTATCTAGGGCGATGGGCTTTTCGGCGCCTAAGGAGGAGACGTCGAGGACATAGGGACCTTTGATGGGGTCTTCTTTCTCCAAGATGGGGTCGATGATTTCCGAGACTCTCACGATGTCATCAAGGGAGATCGGGTCGTCTTTGTCGACGATGATGTTGAGGGAGAGCCCATCTTTGCCGTTGGTGAGATTGACTTCGGCTAAAGAGTAGCCCACTTCCCTTAAGGGACCCTCGAGAATGGTTCTTACTTTGGTGATTTCGTCCACGTAATGCCTCCATAAATAGAAAGAGTGGTCTCCTGCGAGAACCACTCCAAGTGAAGTGTTCTGGATATCCCGGATGGTTTATCCAAGTAGTATCTAAGCAAATAATATATTATTTGTCAACTAAAATATGAGATAGTATGTGGATTTTTGGGGTAAAGGGCAGATTTTGCTTTTTAGGAGGGATTATTTATATCTCATCTATATCGAGTGCCTATATTTCAGGGGAAATCAAAAAATCTCAAAAATTTTTTCTTCGATGAAATCTAATCTTTTGAAATTTTCGAAAAAATTTTTGACAATTTTTGGGAAAAAACTCCATTTATATAGTGAGGGAAAAAAGTCCCTCTTGATTATCTATTGTCCAGCGGCCTCATTTTCTATGCCCCCTTTACGAAAGAAACCGCTGGACACCCCCTTTAGGCTAAATCCCCTACTTTACCCAATCCTTTTCATCCCTAGGGGTTTTGCTTCCTTCCTCATGAAGGAAAAGGCGCCTCGCTAAATGCTAGGCGCCTATTTTAATAAGATTAATTAAGATTATTCGATTGGATGCTCACCATCATTGATGTAGAGGATGCCGAGGGTGTTAGGCCCGCAGTGGCAGGTGATGGTGCCGCCGGCTTTGGTGGTGTAGATGGTTCTGAAGCCTCTTTCCTTTAAGCGGTTGACGGCCCAGTCCACCGCTTCTTGGTCGGCGGAGCTATAGGTGACGAAGACTAATTCGAGATCGGGGTTATTGAATTCCTCGAGAGTGGCTTCGGAATAGTCTTTGACCCATTTCTTCATGGGGCCGCGGAACTTTTTGCCCGAGACCATCTTCCCGTCTTTCAAGAGGATCTGAGGACGGATCTTGAGGATGTTGGCCCCGAAGGCGGCCATGGCGGAGCATCTGCCACCCTTATAGAGATAATCGACGCTTTCGACGGCGAAGGAGGCTTGGACGTGAGGGATTCTCTTCTTGACTAATTCAACGATTTCCTTTGGCTCTTTATTGGCGTCGATGAGGCGTCTAGCATAGATGGCCTCGAGGGCGATGCCGGTGGATAGAGAGCGGGAATCGACGATGAAGATCTTGTCTTCGGCAATTTCCCTAGCGGCGTTGACGGCGTTTTGGTAGGCCGAGGTGATTTCGCTAGAGAGACCAAAATGGATGATGGCATCCCCTTCTTTGAGAAGTTCGCGGAAGTGATCTTCGTATTGGACTTGGTTGATGGCGGCCGTGTGGGCCAATTTCCCGGTTTTGGCGGTGAAGTCGAAGATGTCCTGAGGGGTGATTTCCCCATCTAAGCCATTTTCTTCGCCCATGACGATGGTATAAGGGATGATTTTGATCTGATATTTTTCGAGAAGCTCTTTTGGCAAATCGATGGTCGACTCACTGGATAAAACGATTTTCATGCGTATACTCCTTTAACTTATATATTTTACTTCATTTAAGATAGGTATTTCCACCCTCACTTTATTTCGAGCGTTTACTAAATTGTATAAATTGCAAAGAAAATGTTTGTTTTTCTTGAAGTCATTTATTTGGTTGTTTTAAAATGTTTTCATGAAGAAAAAACGTGGGTCTGGAAATGGCCTTAGCATCAGTGATTTTCTTATTTACGTGTCCATTCCGGCGATGAGGCGGAAATATGGCGTGAAACGTGATGATTTCCATAAAATCGAAAGAGGCGTGATAGATCGGATGTCACCTTTGACGGTCCTCTTTTCCGTCTTGGTTTTCGTCACGGGCATCGCCTATCTCATCGAGTATTTGGCGACCCCTGAATCCTCTAGGAGCATCTATATGCTCCTGGACTGCCTCTCTTTGTTGGTGGGGTGCCTATTTACTTTCATCATCTTGATGTTGGCGCCCCGCTATAGAGAGAAGACGAGAGCCATGGATGTGGCGGGCGAATTGATCTTCCATATCGCCTTAGGCTTATCCGCTTGCTTCACCTTGATGAATGAGATCATTCGGGGCGATTTCATCAATAGCTCAGCCTTAAGCGTCTCGGTCTTCTGGGTGGTCCTCATGATCGTCTGCCAGATCGGCTATTGGAAATTCAATCTTATCTATATGCTTTCCTTCACCCTGAGCTATCTTGGGGTGGCTTTATATGGCTATGCCAACGGCAGTCTCGCCGGCATGGCCTCCTATTTCCTTTTTATCTTGGCCGGGGACGCCTTATGCTACATCCTCTATTGCACCTATTTCCATGTGGCTTTGCAGCAATTCCTCATCTCGGACAAGAATGCGGAATTGCTGGTCAAGAGCACGCATGACGCCTTGACGAAAGCCTCGAATAGGAATGGCTTAAGGATTTATCTCAACGAAAACATCCCCGTCTGGAAGAGTAATAAGGTCGATGTCTTGGCTATCATGATCGATATCGATGACTTCAAGATGTATAACGATACCTTCGGTCATCTAGAGGGCGATAGGGTCCTGATTGAGCTCGTCCGGGTCTTGAGCACGAAGACCGACATCCCCCACCTCCACCTCTTTAGATATGGGGGCGAGGAATTCCTTTTGATGCTCACGAACGTCAATACGGTCGAAAGGGCCGAGGAAGTCTTGGAGACGTGCCGGATGAAGATCCATGAATTAAGGATCAAGGCCCCGGATAATTGCCCCCGTCAATTCATGACCATCTCCTTAGGGGGCAGCCTCTATACGGTCGATGAGGGATATGTCTTCCATGAGCACGTGGCCGACGCCGACAAAGCCCTATATCAGGCAAAAGAGACAGGGAAGGACAAATTCGTCCTCCATAGCAATAATCTCCATAAACCCGACTAACCATCGGGTTTTTCTTTTTCTCCAATGAAGTCTAGTAAAGATAAAAGATAGACAACGCTTTTCTCTCCACTAAAATAAGAGCATGGCCGAAAAGAAGAATTATTCCCTTGTCTATCTCATCTCCATGACCGCGATGTTCACCGCCCTCTGCTTCGGAGGGTGTTTTGTGATGATTCCTCTTGGGGCCAGTAAGATCCATCTTGGGAACCTCATCTGCCTATTGGCCTCCTTATTATGCGGGCCTTTTGTCGGGGCATTTGCCGGCTCGGTCGGGATGGGCGTAAGCGACATCGTCGCCGGATATGGAATCGACACGATTTTGAGGACCTTCGTCGTCAAAGCCGTGCTGGGCTTGGTCTCCGGATTCGCCTTTAGATGGCTCATCAAAGGGAAAAAGCCCCATAACTGGCTCTTATTCCTCCTATCTGGTGTCTTCTACGCCTTATTCATCCTCTTCTTATCCCTATATTTATTTAAGGGGGAGACGATACCTCTAGGGGAAAGGAAACTCGTGGTCTCGATTCTTTTGATCGTCTCTACCGGGGTCTTGGGGACTTTGTTACTTATCGCCGGGATCTTATTCAAGAAAAAGCTTGGCTTATTGGCCCAGTTTGTGGTCGTCTCCTCCTTGATTGGCTTATTGATCAACATGATCTTGGAATTCGCCTTGAAGATCCCTTTGAAGATGTGGATCGCCGAGATGAGTTTGGAGGGGGCTTTCATCTATGCCGTCTCGAGCTTACCTAGCGCCTTAATCACTTCTTCTATCACCTTAGTGATCGCCTCCCTTCTATATCAGCCTCTATATCTAGCGAGCCGCAGGATCAACCACTTCGATAGCCTTTCACCCTATATCGAAGAAGTCTTAAAAAGCGAAGAAGAGAAAGCCCAAACTGAGGAATAAACGAAAAATATAGCGCTTTTGCAAGTAAAAACGGACCTGCGCGGTCCGTTGTTTATTGTAAAACCCTTATGGATTAGTTTCCTTTCTTGCGTCGATGGGCAAGCATCATCCCACCAACGAAGGTGGAGGTGATGGCGACCACGGCGACGATGAAGAGGGTGCGGCTATCATCAAGAGAGATCATATCATTATGATATAAGGATAAAGCGCCTTCATCATAAGGATTCTCGCCTTGATTGATGGCCCAAGCCTCGTAGCGGGCTTTGGCCTCTGAGAAATCGCCATTATTCCTAAATTCATTGATATAGGTGGAGCCTAAGGCCAAGAGCTTAGTTTTGGCGAGCGGGAAATAGGTCTCGCATTGGTTGGAAGCCGTACTGCTCATATAGAGGTAATTATTCACGAAGGCTGAGACAATCGAAGGAACGTCGCAATATAGCTGAATGCCTGGACAATCCGAATTTTCCCCATAGCAAGAGAAGCGTTCTGTCCCACTGTCCGAATTGAATTTGATGACGGATTTAGTCTTATTGACAACATTATTTAAGGGGTTATCAGAGTTTAAATCAATGTTCCAATAGCAATTACTATCTAATGTAGAAACACCTTTCATGTTGTTATTCGAAGTGGATGGAGAAGAAAGATATTTTTCATTCGAGTCTTTTAAGGTATAACCATTATTTTCTCCGCTGACATAGCCAAGGGTGAAGACTCCATAGCCGGCAGCCGGGGTCAAGATGTTATCGCTTAAAGAGCCAGAGACATAATTATAGTAGTTGCCGGATGCGTAATCTTTGCAGACCTGAGTGTAGGTCGTGCCGCCTTTAGTATAAGTCGAAGCGATGACGACCTTGGCGCCCACCATGATTTCTTCCATGGAAGTGACTAATTTATAGGTTCCTTCGGCGGAAATCGATGATGAGGATTCACCGGAAGAGATCGAAGAATCGCTAGATGAGATCGAGGATTCACTGGAAGAGGAAGAAGTTTCTTCGCTAGAGGAGGATGGGGTTGAATTAGAGGCATAGGTGACCGAAATGGCGGTGATACGGACTTGGCCATTGTTGGCGGATCCGCTATTGCCAACGGTAAAAGAGGCCGATGTGGTCGAGCTTCCGGAGATGGAAATCGCCGTTCCGCTGGTGACGGAATTTAAATTCGCATCAAGGAGAGCTCCGGTTTTTGCGACCGAGAAGGTGAAAGTGATGCTTTCTAAATGATAGCCATCTTTAACGGAAACGGTGACTTTTCCACTGTCGGTTTGGTAATGTCTCCAATCTTCGCCATTTGAATAATATTTGCAGTTATTGCCTCCTGATTCGCCAGATATGGTGACAACACTATCGAGAGTAAAACTCGTATAGGCGGTCGAATTAGCCCAACTATTCTCAGTGGCGATCGTGGCAATTGTCTTACCGATGGTGACATCTCCTCCACTTTGGGCTTCCCATAAAGCGTATAAGGTAATATCGCTATTCATGAGGATGGAGTCGTCTTCTTCATAAGAGGTTCCGTTGCCATCATTAGAAGTGTTCCAACCATTGAAGGTATAGCCAGTCTTGGCTAAGTTTCCGGTATTTCCTAAGACGGTGGCGTTAGTCCCCTCGTTATATTCATTCGAATCGGTCGGGGCTGAGCCGCTTGTGGCGCCATTGGCATTATAAGTAAGGGTATGGGTGATGACTTCCCAGACGGCGAAGAGGGTGATGTCGCTATTCATGGTGATGTAGTCACCGGCGGAATAGGATGTTCCACTGCCATCGTTAGCGGTGTTCCAACCATTAAATGCATAGCCGGATTTGGCTAAATTACCGGTATTGCCTAAGACGGTGGCGTTAGTCCCCTCGTCATATTCATTCGAATCGGTCGGGGCTGAGCCGCTTGTGGCGCCATTGCCATCATAATTAAGGGTATGGGTGATGACTTCCCAGACGGCATAAAGGGTGACATCGGCGTTCATGGTGATGGAACTGCCAGCGGAATAGGGAGTTCCACTACCATCATTAGCGGTGTTCCAGCCAGCGAAATTGTAACCGGATTTGGCCATGCTTCCGGTATTGCCTAAGACGGTGGCAGAGGCCCCGGTCACATATTTGGTGGAATCGACAGGCACTTGTCCGCTTCCGGCTCCGTTCGAATTATAGGTGACGGTATATGTCAACGGGGCATACGTCACGGAAATGGTGCTGATGCGGATATTTCCGCCATTGCCAGAGCTGTTGGAGACGGTGAAAGTCACCGAGGTAGTTGTTTTACCCGAGATTTGATAGGGATTTCCACTGCTCATAGTATTGAGGGAAGGATCTAATAGAGTGCCGTAAGAGCCGATAACGAAAACAAGAGAAATCGATTTGATGTAATAGGCCGAAGGAACGCTGATGATGACGTTTCCGTCTCCGGATTTATATATTCTCCAGTTATCGCCAGAGGAATAATATTTGCCATTGTTGCCTGTGCCGGTCGTGGAAACGCTGACGTTGGCATCCAAATTAAAAGGAGTATAAATCTCGCCGCTGACCCATTCATTTTCTTCGGCGATTGTGGCGATTACTCCCTCGACGACGATAGAGTCCCCGCTATCTTCGCTAGAGGAGGAAGACGATGATGAGGATTCTTCGCTGCTGGATGAGGATTCTTCGCTGCTAGTGGCGCTCGAAGAAGAGCCCGGATCGACTGAGCCATTTCCCCAAATGGCGTTGGCGTAAGAGGAATTATCGATGAAAGGGTTTCTGTTCCCTTGATAGATGGCGGCTTGGTTATTGCGGTAGGTTTCTGCGCTGCTGACGGGGTCGGCGGTGTTCCAGGAAAGAAGCATCTTAAAAGCCTCTTCTTCCGTATTGGCCGAAGTATGGACGATGTTAGTGATGGAAAGCTTGCCGGTTGTAGAGCCGTTAGTTAAGCTTCCATCGGTAGTTCCTCCGATATAGGAATGGGAGGAATAATGCATGTAGACATACATGACGATGCGGGCGACGTCCCCTTTGACTGAGTCAAGGGGTTCGAAGACATCGTTGGAGGCACTGACGTATCCACCGTGATAAAGTATCTGCTTACTAGTATCTTTCGAATAGGCTTTGTGGCTGTCTCTATTAGATAGGCCTAAATTCGAAAGAACTCCATAACGGTTATTGTTTCTTGCGGTATTGAGGGTGGTTTCAACGGGGCGGATGTGATGGAGGTCACTTCCGCCATAAGTGGTGCCCCAAAGCTGATTGTCCGTGTTTTCATCGATGGATTGGGATTGGCACCAAACATGCTCTCTATTCCAAGTTCCAACATCGCCGCTGCCCCAAGCAGCCGCAATATTTTCCTGGGTATAGAAATCCGTGACATAATAGGAGGATGTGCCAGGCTCCATTGCATAGACATAGGTCGAATTCTTGCAGTCATCATAGGTGGTGTACTTTTTATGGGTGGTGCACATCAAATCATGAAGCTGTCCGAGCAAAGAGGTTCCGCTAGTCGCGGTGATGCCATTGTAGTAAGTCGAGGCATCGGTAGAATAACTACCGACAGCGGCTTTGATTTCGGCTGGGGATTTGGTATTGGCGGTCGCAGTCGCTCCCACGCCAAAAGCCATGGCAAGGAAGGCCGTCAGAACTGAAAATTTCCTGAAAAAACTCATTTTAGAAACCTCATTACTGGATTAACATCTCTAAGATGTTAGCAAGATAAATGGCAGATTTCCATAAAATTAAGTGAAGGCAAATCTAGATAAGACTTCTGCTTCAAATCGGGCATAGCAAATCCAAAATGAAAATAATGCGTTTTTGACGGGGATTTTAAGAAATAAGCATGCTTTATATAGGTTTTTCGTTTTCGTTATTTCCGGAAGTTGAAAAAAAACTTAAAATTATCCGATTCTCTAAATAAGAGATAACAAAATCAAGTTTTTATCGAATTTTTATCTTTAGACATCACCATATTTTCGGGTCATTCTACGATTTGGATAAATGCGATTTGCATTCATTTATAAATCGCTTATCATATAGTTTATGAAAGAATTGAACGAAATCGTTTCTGAGAACCTCGTCTATCTAAGAAAAAGCCGTCATCTCACTCAGCAAGAACTTGCCGAAGAGATTGGCTATTCCGATAAAAGCATCTCCAAATGGGAGCTCGGCAAATCGATCCCCTCGGTCGATATTTTGCTGAAATTCTCAGAATACTATGGCATCTCCGTCGATGACCTCATCCATGAAGACACGATTATCAAAAGCCATAGCCAAGTCATGAGCAGGAGAAAAAAGACCAATGATATCATCGTTTTCGCGATGGCGGCGATGTTTGTCTGGTTCACTGCTGCTTGCATCTTCTTAAATGGTTATGTCTTTAACCCCACCGAAGAGAGCAAACGCCTTATCTGGATCGCCTTCCTTTGGGCGGCTCCGGTGATGTTCCTGGTCGATGCCTTCTTCATTCGTTTGATGTGGAAGAAATGCCTCCCCTACTGGGTGATGCTCTCGGGATTCATCTGGACTCTTATAACCGCCTTCTATGTCACGTATCTAGTGGCGATGGGCCAAAACCTCTGGTTCATCTATCTGGCGGCCCTGCCAGTTCAGATCATCGTTATCCTCTTTGCGAGATTACAATAAGATAAGAAACTTAGCTGCCAAACGGCAGCTTTTCTTTTTTGTTTTTTCACTCTATTAGAGTTTTTTAGATAAAAATACCGTGCAAATCCCCCTTAAAATCGATTCGCATATAGAAAACCCTCCATCACGGAGAGTGAATGGAGGGTTTACGGATAGATAAATAGGAGGATTAATACATTCCGCCCATATCACCCATTCCACCTTG
>JAIKYF010000062.1 GCA_024683495.1 Bacilli bacterium | reverse complement strand
ACCTTAGTCATCTATATCCTCGTCGCTTTCGTCTCCGGCTTCATCTCCGGCTTCATCCTCAACACCATCATCCAGAAATTCTCCAAGGACCTCCGTGAGAAGATCTCCGTCAAGATCAACAAGATGCCCCTTGATTATTTCGATACCACCCAAACCGGTGACATCCTCTCCGTCATCTGCAACGACGTCGATACCCTTTCGACCTCCTTACAAAACTCCGTCAGTTTGCTCGTCAATTCCGGCGTCATGCTCGTCGGCGTCCTCATCGCCATGTTCATCGCCGGCTGGCAGATGGCCCTGGTCGTCCTCTGCTCGCTCCCTGTGATGCTCATCATCGTCTATCTCACCTTCAGGACCGCTTTGCCTTTATTCAACGCCAACCAGAAGACCTTGGGCGAAGTCAACGCCACAGTCGAAGAAAACTACTCGGGCCAACTCGTCACCAAAGCCTTCAACGCCGAGAACATGAAGATCGCCCAATTCAAGAAAAAGAACGATCTCCTCGGCACCATCCTCTATAAATCCCAGGCCATCGGCGGACTTATCGAGCCAGCCATGTCCTTCGTCGCCTACGCCACCTATGCCGCGGTCTTAGTCGCCGGCGGTCTCTTATTCGCCAACGGCGCCATCTCTGACTTAGGCATCATCACCGGCTTCATCGTCTACGTCTCCCTTTTCCAAGAGCCTCTCGCCCAAATCGGCCAGGCCAGCTCCACCATCCAGCTAGGGACCGCGGCCTGCAACCGCGTCTTCGACTTCCTCGAAAAACCCGAGCTCGATGATGAAGGCGAAAAGAAGCCTCTCCTTGATGTCAATAACATCAGAGGCGAAGTCGAATTCAAAGACGTCTGCTTCGGCTACGACCCCAAGAAACTCACCATCAAACACTTCTCGGGTAAGATCAAGCCTGGCATGAAAGTCGCCATCATCGGCCCGACAGGCGCTGGCAAGACGACTCTTGTCAACCTCCTTATGAGATTCTATGAGCTCACAAGCGGGGACATCTTAATCGATGGGGTCTCCATCAAAGACATGTCGAGGACCGAGCTTAGAAACCTCTTCGGCATGATCCTTCAAGAAACCTGGGTCATCAACGGCACCCTCAGGGAAAACGTCGTTTACAATCTCCAAAACGTCGATGAGAACCGCTTAAAAGGGATTTTGGAAGAGACCAATCTCAGCCACTACGTCGAGACTCTCCCCAATGGCTTAGATACCGTCATCCAAAAAGAAAGCGCCCTCTCGGCTGGTCAAAAGCAGTTGGTCACCATCGCCAGAGCCATGACCGAGAATGCCCCGATGCTCATCCTCGATGAAGCGACCAGCAACGTCGACACGAGAACGGAGATCCTCATCCAGAAGGCCATGGATTCCTTGACCCAAGGACGCACGAGCTTCGTCATCGCCCACCGTCTCTCCACGATCAAAAACGCCGACCTCATCTTCGTCATGAAGGCTGGCAACATCGTCGAGACCGGCACCCACGATTCCTTGATGAAACTCGGTGGCCTCTATAGTGAGATCTATAATTCGCAGTTTAACTAATCGCGATATCTCATCCACTTACCCCAAATCCTAATTAGGAGGAGGGGTTTTTATTTATATATTTTTCTAGTCTAATCTTCAAATTCTAAAATAAGGGGGATTTGCAGGGGATTTTTCTATAAAAATCCTTTTTGGGAAAAATAAATCCCCCTTACTTACTAAGAATAAAAACATCTCTTAAGTCCCTAAAACCAATAAATACCCCCTCTAAAGACTTAATTAGGTATAGGCTATGACAGTCCCCTCTTTAGCCGACGATTTTATAAAAATCGTGGTTTATGGCGAAGTAATTTGATACACTAATCAACTGGACTGTAGCGAAAGGACTCCGACTATGAAAAAACAACCCTTACTAATCCTCGCAGCCGCCTTCTTGGTGACTGGCTGCAATATCTCTTTTGGGGCATCTTCAGCCACTTCAAGCGAAGAAGTCTCTTCTAGCCTCTCTAGCCAAGAAGAATCTTCGGTCGTTTCTGAAAGCGAAAGTAGCGAAGCGGAAACCTCTATTAGTGAGGAAAGCGAAGAGTCCACCATCGAAGAATCCGTGGAGTCCAGCGAGGAAGAATCCTCCGAAGAAAGCGTTTACAGTGAAGAGAGCGTTTCTAGCGAGGAAGAATCCTCCGAAGAAAGCGTCTCCAGTGAAGAGAGCGTCTCCAGCGAAGAAGAATCCTCCGAGGAAAGCGTCTCATCCGAGGAAAGCGTCTCCAGCGAAGAAAGTTCAAGCGAAGAGAGCTCAAGCGAGCGTCCCTCTAGCGAAGATTACGATACCACTTGGAATCTGATCACTTCCGTCGACGATCTGAATGCGGGGGATGTCATCGTCTTCGCCAATGCCGATGCCAGCGTGGTTTCTGGCTCCTACTATACCAGCTCCCGTTCTAATTATCTTCAAACCGCCGATGCCACCTTCAGTAGCGATGGCGCTACCTTCACCAATTTAGATTCCTCCGCCATGACTTTCGTCGTCGGCAGGAATGGAGATTATTGGACTTTCTCCTCCAATGATGGCTTACTTGGTGCTCTTGGCGCCAAGAAAATCTCCATCGGAAGCGGAGTCACCGACTGGGATTTAAGCATCGCCTCTAGTGGCGAGGCTACTCTCACTTGCTCTGATTCCTCTTATGGATTCCTCCAATATAATTCCAAGAATCCTCGTTTCACGACCTATACCTCCAGCCAAGCCGAGATTCAAATCTATCGCGGATATGAAGGCAATCCCGTCTATCCGACCGCGATCGAAATCTCCGGAGATAATGAGGTTTCAGCCGGAAAATCCATCAATCTTTCGGTTAGCTTCACTCCCGCTGAGACCACTAAAAAGCAAGTCACTTGGTCTTCTGAAGACGAATCCATCGCCAAAGTAAACGAAAAAGGCCGCGTCACCGGCGTAAGCGTTGGCTCGACCACCATCACGGCGAGTGCCTTAAATGAAGATGGAGAGACCATCAGCGATACCTTCTCTATCACCGTCACCGAAGCCACCCTCGATGATTACACCATCATGATCTATATCTGCGGGGCCAACCTCGAAAGCTATGATTCCTATTATAGAGAATATGGCTCCCAAGCCTCCGATAACCTCGCTGAGATCATGGAGGTCGATTTGCCAGAAGGCGTCAACGTTTTAGTCGAGACCGGCGGGGCCAATAACTGGGATCCTAGCTATGCCAGTCGCTTAGGCGCCTCAATCCCAGCCGAACTTACTCGCTGGACCGTTCAAAACCAAAAACTCATCAAAGAAGAAAGCACGCTTCAGCCATCCGACACCTCGATGGGCGAAGCCTCAACCTTCCAAGACTTCATGGAGTGGGGTATCACCAATTATCCCGCCCAAAAGACCGGCGTCATCATGTGGAACCATGGTGGGGCCTTAGATGGATGCTGCTTTGATGAGCGTTTCGATAGCGATCCCTTGACTCCGGATGAGATGGACGAGGCCTTAACCGAAGCCTTCGATAACACCGGAACCGAAAAGCTCGAATGGGTTGGCTACGATTGCTGCTTGATGTCCGTCCAAGATATCGCCGATTTGAATAGCAAACACTTCAATTACATGGTCGGCTCCCAAGAGACCGAACCTGGCGGAGGATGGGACTATGACGTTTGGATGGAGACCCTTGCCGATAATCCTAGCGTCGACACCGTCACTTTAGGCCAAGCCATCTGCGATGCCTATTACGATAAGTGTGGTGACATGTATTATTCCTATTATCAATATGATCCTTCGACTTATGCCGAATATAAGGATTATAACGATGCGACCTTATCTCTTCTCGATTTAAGCAAGATGGAAGCCTATCGTACTGCCTTCGAATCGATGGCCGAAGATCTTTCTAGCATCGTCACCTCCTCCTCGAAGTGGAAGAGCTTCGCTTCCTTGGTCAATGAAAGTGAGAAATATGGCTATTATGATGATAGCAGCGCCAGCAGCTATAATGGCGGCTATCTCTATGATGTCTTCAATCTCAGCACTTTCCTTAGCAATCTATCCTCCAGCTCGACTTATTCCTCTTTGGACGTTGATTCAGTCGTGACGGCCTTAGGCGAATTGATCGCTTATAACAAGGCAGGCAAAGATTCCCCCAATGCCTGTGGATTATGCTTCTTCTGCCCAATCAGCGGCTACAACACCAAAGCCACCTATGGGACCAGCGTCACCAGATTCACCAATTGGAGAAGCTTATGCATCTCCTATGGCAGCTTCTATAGCAGCTGGTATTGATAAACGCATTAAGTTCAGAGGGTGCCTAAAAGGCGCCCTCTTTTCTAATTTAATGCGTTTTTGCAGCGGATTTTTTAATTTATTCGCCAAAAATTCTCCTTCTTCTCGTAGGATGTCTCATTTTTTGGATGGCGATTCTCAAAGTTTCCTTATCAAGGATTTTATCTTCCCCATATTTGAGATAGAGGGCATTGAATTCTTTTGGGGTGAAGTCGTTTTCGAAGATTTCAATCGCCCTAGAGACGGCTTCCTCGCTAGGCTCCTCCTCTAGAAAATAGACATCCATCAAAGCGCGTTTAAAAACATCAAGTTTCATAACTATCCTCCTGATTTTTGAATTGATATTTCTGAAGTGCCCGTAGTCTAGCATAAACGTTTCAATTTAATCTAGGATTTTTTTGAAAAAGTTTTTAAATGTAATGAAAATTTTATTATTTATATGTATGAGCATGATTAGAAGACTGCCATTTGGCCCCCATATCGATGTTAATCCCCTTTGGATCAGGCACCCTTTCAGCGGCCAACTCTATAAGATCAAAAATTTCGAATTATATGATGACAAGGATAATCTTATCTATAAGATGATGGGCATTAATCTATACGATTCGAAGGGTATGTTGGTTTTGACCATGAGCTATAATTTCTTCCGTTCTTTCAAAACTGGAAAATCTGGCAATTTCGTCGGTAGCCAAATCCATATGATGTCAGGATTATTCAAATATGAGATTTCGGGATTTATGACTCCGATGGAGAAAATATGTGCCCTCGAGATTCTCTGCGAATCCAATCTCTAATAGATTTTTTTGTATATTTTTTATCGTATATTCTTAAAAAAACGATAAAAAACAACGATATAATCTAATATTCAATCGTTCGCAACCTCAGGTTGCGTAACAAAGTTCGTGCATCACGCATTTTTGTTTTTATGATAATATCTATTGTCAAAGGATATATCGCATGGAATTCAAAGATAATCTAAAGAGTTTAAGAGAAAAGAGGAAGCTAACCCAAGATTATGTGGCTGAGAAAATTGGAATCAGCCGCCAATCGGTTTCCAAATGGGAAAACGGAGACAGTGAACCGAATCTTGCAACCATTAAGAAACTATGCGAGATTCTTTCGTGCAATATCTCTGAATTAGTAAGTGAAAACAAAGAAGAAAAACCTGAATCATCATTTTTTCTCGATGTCGGAGTCTATGCTCTTATTGCCTCCATTGGGGCTTTGTTTATCGTTTCTGGCGTTGTTTTTATGTCTATTTTTCTCACCAACGTCATTCAATCGGTGATTATTCAGAATTCGGGCAATAGCGGCATCGCTGGTATTGGTGCGTTCTTTTATAGCAAAGATATAGTTGATATGACAATTAAATATGCAAGCCTCCAAGGCGTAACAATAACTGCAGAGAGCGACACATATATCCCATGGCAAAATTCTTTATTGACTAAATACACCCTACATGGTGATTTGTACGTTTATAATATGGTACCCTATGACAAAATGATAATTCATTGGGTCTATCTAGTTCTGTCAATATCTTTTTTCTCGATAGGTGTCCCATCCACAATTATCAGTTATCGAAAAGTGAAAGATAAGTAAAATAACCGTGCAAAACACGGCTATTTTTAGTTTTTAACGATAATTAATAATGGAATTCTTCGTCACCGGTCGGGTTCTTGACGGAGAAGCCGATGTTAACGATATGGTCACCGATTCTCTCCATGCTGGAGATGATGGCGGTGTAGTAGGCGCCGAGTTCCATCGTGCAGTTGGCCTGGGCCAATCTCTCGAAATGGTTGATGGAGAATTTCTCTTTGTATTCGTCGGTGAGTTCTTCGAGCTCGGAGAGTTCCTTTAAATCGGACTCCACGTTTCTTTCGTCCTCGAATCTCCTCAAGGCCAACTCATACATCCTAAGAAGGGTCTTATACATCAAATCAAGCTCTTTTTTGGCCTCATCGGAGAAAGACATTTCCTTGTTTTTCATCTCAACAGAGGCATCGAGGAAGTTTTTGGCATAGTCACCGATTCTTTCGATATCGTTGACGACGTGGAAGTAACTACCGATATGTTTCTCGGTCGAAGGATCGACCAACGGAGACAAATCGATCAAGAACTTGGTGATGACGTTATTCATGTAGTCGAGCTCTTCTTCTTGCTCGTTGATCTTCTTTTCGAATTCCCCAGACTGGTTCATGAGTTCCTGGACGGAGTGGTCGAGGTTCCACTTGGAGATCATCGCCATATTCTCGATTTCCTTATGGACCTGCGCGAAGGCGATGGAAGGAGTTCTAAGTAAGAGAGGATCGATGTATTTGATGGCTTTGGCCCGTTTGTCCGGTTTGTCCTTGATTATCAAGCAAGCCAGCTTGACCAAGAGATTGATGAATGGCAGCAATAAGAGGGTGGTGCTCACATTGAAGACGACATGGAAGACGGCGATCTGATAGGCGGCATTAGGAATCGCGTTATTGAGCAAAGTGACGATTGGTTCTTGGAAAACCCAGACAATCACTGTAAATATGATGACCCCGATGAGGTTGAATATCAAATGGATCAGACCCGTTCGTTTCGCGTTGGTGTTGGTCCCTATCGTCGATAGCAAAGCCGTGACGCAGGTGCCGATATTGGCGCCTAAGATGATGAATAAGCCGCTTCCTAAATCCATCGCCCCGCTTGATACCATGACGATGATTAAACCAGTCATCGCCGAGCTAGATTGCATAACGGCCGTCAAAACGATGCCCAATAATAAGAGAAGGAGAGGGAAGTTGATATTCGAGAAGAGCTCTTTGATCATGTTCTTCACGGTATCGTTATTGAAGGCTCCGCTCATAAGATCCAAGCCTATGAAGATAAGTCCGATACCGCAGACAATCCCGCCATAATTCTTGATCTTCTGATTGGAGAAGAACTGCATCATGATGCCGATGAAGGCCAAAACGGAGAGATATAGACCGATATCTAAGCTATTCAAAGAGACGAGTAAACCAGTGACGGTGGTGCCGATGTTGGCGCCCATGATGACGGCGGTGGCCTGGGCGAGAGTCATCGTGCCGATGTTGACGAAACCAATGACCATGACCGTTGTGGCAGCGCTTGATTGAATCAAAGCCGTGACAGTCGCGCCGATTCCGACCCCGGCAAATCTATTCTTCGTGATTTTGCCGATTAATTTCTTCATTCCCGGCCCCGCAACCTTTTGGAGGGAGGAGGAAAGGAAATTCATACCGACG
>JAIKYF010000045.1 GCA_024683495.1 Bacilli bacterium | reverse complement strand
GAGAATATCTCTACTTACAAAGATCCTATTTCCCTATTCAATGAAGATGGGGTGGTTTTAGTCAGGGACAAAGAAAAGGGCAAAGTCAACCCCATCACCATCGGTTGGGGCTCTTTAGGTGTTTTATGGAGAAAGCCTTGCTGTACCGTCTATATCCATGAGATGCGTTATTCTAAGCACCTAATGGATAAAGAAGATGTCTTCTCCGTATGTTTCCTTCCCGAAGGGCATCGGAAAGAGATTGGCTATTTTGGCAAAGCCTCGGGCCGCGATGTCGATAAAATCAAAGAAAGCGGCTTAGAAGTCGCCTATGAAGATGGCATTCCTTATCTAAAAGATTCGAAACTTGTCATCTTCTGCAAGAAAATCGGCCAAACCAAATTCGATGAAAGCAAAATCTCTCTTCCCGATATCAAGAATTGGTATCAACAGAGTGGAGTCCATTCTCTCTATTTCGGGGAAATCGTCAAAGTCATAGTGAGGAACGAAAAATGAAAAAGAAATTCAATGTCAAAGATTTCGAAAATATCGAAGAAGAGTTTTTCGATTTGGATAAAGAGAATAAAATCGTCAAAGTCTCTCTTAAATACCCTGAGCCATCCGCCATATTCTATATGAATTGCCTCTCCAAGATCCCGGTCTTCACCGACGAATTCAAGGAATGGCTGACGTCTCTTTTCCTTGATCTCCCAAGGTCATATAAGCTGGATTTGTCATTGATTTTCGATGATATGAAGGGCTATAGCGAAGAAAATCTTAGGTTCGCTTTCAGGAAGAACGTCATTCTCTCAATGAAAGAAGCGAGGAAGGCGGCCCGCTTCCGCGATAAGCTGGCAGTCCTTTTAATCCTGATAGGATTTTTCTTCTTCGCCGCCTTGATCGTAGGAAAATTCTTCTGGCAAGGCGATGACATCCTCCATAATGCCGTGTTCTATATCATCGATATCGCGACGATGGTCCTCTTCTGGGAAGCCGCCAGCATCTTAATCATCGAAAACTATGAAAGACGTCTAAGGTATTATAACTACCGTGACCGCTTCCATGGAGTGTCCTTCTTAGAAGAGCCAAAAGAGGAAAATAAATAGGTTTTACAAGGAATTTCCGAAAAAGAAGTCCCTTTTTTTGATGTCCCAAATTCCGAACATACATAAACGTATAATTTAAATGTTCCATCAAGACATCTATAATTGGAATAGAAAAGTTCGCCTCTATGAGGCGAGAAAGGATCCAAATGCCTGAACTCGACGATGCTTTCATCTATCAAACCGATCTTAAAGCGGTGGCTGAAGAGGTTTTTTCGGAAATCAAAGCCAACCAGGATTTCTTTTCGCCGATCAAACTCGTCTTCCCAAATCGGAGAATGGCCCTTTGGTTCAAGGCTTATTGGCTGAGGAATCATGATGAGATCCTCATGAATCTTCATTACGAGACCATGAATTCTTTCTTGCCCAATCTCTTCCTTACTAAGAAAGAATACGAAATCATCGATCAATCGCATCTCGCCTATCTCATCTTGAAGCATCAAGACGACAATCCTTACCGTGATTATTTTTCTTCCAATGGCGAGATCAACGCGGTCAAAGCCTATGACTTAGCCTCTCAGATGGCGAGCCTTTATCTTCAATATGACGAAGATTGCTTCAAGGCCATTAAAGAGCAAAAAGATTTCCTTCGGTTATTAGAGGAAGATTTCGAAGCCAACAAGATGGCCCCCTTAGGCTATATCTACTCGAAGAAAGATTCCTTCAAAAAATATCGGCAAAGAATCTATTTCCTCGGTTTCACTCACATCAATAACCTTCAAAAGAAAATCATCTCCGATTACATTAAGGAGGGATTTGATGCGAAAATCTATTTCCTTAAGTTCAATAAAGATTCCTTTTCCGCCCCTTGCACGGTCACTTCCGCCCCCTCTCCATTAAGGGAAGTGGAAGGGGTGCATGATGAGATCTGCTCTTTGCTCCTCAAAGACAAATCCCTTCATCTTTCGGATTTCGTCGTAGTCTCCGAAGATATCTCTTCCTATGAGTCTTATATCGGCCGCGTCTTTAGGCAAGACAACAAAGAATATCCCGATATCCCTTATGTTATCTCCTCTTCCAAAGGATTTGTCAGCAATCTCGAAGATGGGCTTCGCCTCTTATTCGAAATCCTGCAGAAAGGTTTCTTCACAAGAGCCGATTTCTCCCACCTTATCAGCAATGCCTTGATAAAGAAAAAGAGAAACATCAGCGATGATGAGGCCGATGCCTATCTTAAGTCCATCGTGGCGATGAATGTTTTCCGCAACATGGAAAATGGCGACGATTGGGAATATGCCAGAAGAAGGCTTCTGGTCTCCAAAATCGTCGACATCAATTCCGCCGATGATAACCTTGTTAATTTGGATGGGGATGATTACCTCCCTTATATCAGCATCGATCTCGATGACGCCGCGATTATCAAATTCATCTCATTGATCGATGATCTCCATGCCTGGCTGAAAGTGACCAAAAATGTTAAATTCCTTTGCAAAACCTCCATGGATTTGCTTATGAAGGAATTTGATAAATGGTTCTCGATGCCTGATCAAGGGGTTGAGACCAATGCTTTATATTCCAAGGTGAAGACCTTTATTTCCTTGATGGAATATGATGAAAGCCTCTCTATCCCCCTCAACGTTTTGTTCTATCAGCTTTTCGATTTTGTAAGCATGAGCGTCTCTGGCCAAGGCGAGGCTTTCTTCTCTGGCGTCAGTTTCATCGATTCTGGCGTCAACAATGTCTATCCTGCTAAATACGTCTTCTATTTAGGCGCGGGCTCTAAATCCCTCCCCCCCACCTTATCTAGAAGCGAGCTCGACCAAAGAAAGGAAGAAGACATCCATTCCGTCGAGGAGGCGATCGAAGCCTTCTATCTCCAATATCAGTCTTCCTCCCATTTCTATGCCTCATATATTTATAAGGATTTGAAGACCGATGAGGGCTTATATCCGACTTCCTTATTGATTTCTCTTAGCAAAACCCTCCGTTCCAAAGGAGTCGGTTTCACCCGCGTCGACATGACCATCGACGAGAAACGTCCCTATAAAGATCTTTTCACTAGAAAAGAGATGAACGAGAAAAAATATTTCGATGGCTTATTGAAACCTAAAGCCGCGCCTAGCCTTTCGAAAGTCATGACTCCTCGCGAACTGATGCCGAAAGTCTCCATCTCCAAAATGAGGGATTTCCTTTTGGAGCCCCTTTCCTATAAAGCTAACGTCTTATTCGGAAACGACGATGATTTAGAGACGGAAATCGAAAATGAATTCGAGCCTTTGTCCTTAGCCCCCGATAAAAATAGCATCCTCATTACCAAAATCTTCCAAATCCTCCTCAAAGCAAGAAGGACGAGAGTCGACCCACTAGAAGTCGCCCCCTTAAAAGAGGAGATGGATTTAGAGCATATCCTCCCTCAGCTTAATGAGCATTTTAGGGATGACGCCTTCAAATCCGCCTTAGATAAAGCGGAGGAACTAGCCGATAAATTCGCCGAAGAAAGCGGTGGTGGCTATAAGGATCTCTATCCTTTGCCGGACTTAACGATCGAAGACAAAAAAGAGAACATCTCCTTTGTCCTCACTTATAGCGGATTAGTCTGCAAAAAAGAATCCTTCATGACCTTCGGTTATTATTTCCCCAAAAAGCCCAGTGCCCAAACCGATAAAAATTATCTTGAAATCTATTTGGTCTCCTTATTCGAATTGGCCATGATGAAGGGAACTCAGGATTATCTAATCAATCTCCACGTGGTCGGAGAAGATGCTAGATCATTCAATATGTCACCCGCTTTTGCCAAAGAATATCTTCTTAGCATCTATAAGGCGATGAATGATTTCTCTACTTGCGAATATCTTCCGTTAAAATACGTCAAAGTCAGCGATCCTTCCAATCCCGAGAATCCTAATTTCTACGATATCATCGGCAGTTCCTTTTCTATTCAAGGTTCACCCTGGGCCCATTTTCAAGACGCTGACCTATTCGATAGGAATAAGAGCCTAGGCTATAAATTCGAAAACTTCGACGATGACTTCCAAAAAGCCGTCGAGAAACAGCTTAAATTCATTAGATATATTTCTGATCCAGCAACTATAGATGACGAGGAAGGAGGGGAAGAAGATGCCTAGTAAGATCAATACCTTCGATATCAAGACCTTCGATATCAACATCAACCATTCCCTCGAAGCCTCGGCTGGTACGGGGAAAACCTATTCCATCATCCAAATCGTCAAGAAAATCCTGAAAGAAGACCCCACCGTCACCTTGGATAATATTCTTATCGTCACCTACACCGATAAGGCCACGGGCGAATTAAAAAACCGGGTCCGAAGGGAAATCAAGGGCCAAGATGTCGACCACGCCCCCATCTACACGATCAATTCCTTCTGCAAAACCATCATCGAGGAATTTGGCTACTCGGCCTCCCTCCCCTTTAAGCTTGATGTGGTCGATGATAACGATCTCCTCGATTTCTCCTCGATCTTCATCAGAGGCGGAGAGATCCTCTCCTCGATGAATATCTTCATCAAAGAGGAAGGATATGACATCAATTCCGATACTCTCGCCAAATTCCTCAGAAACGGTCTCAATAAATATTATCTTAACCTCGATAAGGAAGAAGACCCGGCGGTCATCTCCGCCAAACTCTTCGATAAGAGATATCTTTATATCCCTTCCAAAAGCTACGATTCCCTAAAAGATGACCCTGTCTACGAGCCTTTATATCGAAATATCGAAATTCTCAAAACCTCGACTTTCGATAAACTCGCGGAGGCGGTCGATAATCTTGTCAATAACATCAATACAAGAGGCATCGTCCACGCCGGAAACCCCATCAATGAGCTCTCATCTTTGCCAACCGCAGGCGATATCCCAGTCTTGAATGCCCTAAAGATCTATGTCGATAGGTGGAGCAACGATAAAGCCTTCCAAAAATCCTTCAAGGCCCTTTCTCCAAGCGCTGTGAGAAGCAATTACTCAGATCTAAATAACATCGTCTATGAACTAAAACAATCCACTTCCAATTATGTTGCTAAACTCGGAACCGCCCTCGAAAAGAAATTAGAAGGCGATAAGCCAAGCTTAGGCGTCAGGGCCACACTTGAGAAATGCTTGGCCCTCAATCTTAGCCAAGAGGTCAGAGATGCCCTCGATTTCCTCGACTTTATTTTCTATGACCCCACCAAAGCCCAAGAGGTCGTGGCCAAAGCCTACCTCAAGGATTTCTATTTGGCCTATCAAGAACATAAGGAAGCCCTGAAGGCCGAGACCTACAGTGACATGATCCGTTACGTGAGGGAATCCCTAATCCATAAACAAGACTTCAAGAAGAAAGTCCAAGGCCGTTTTAAATATGGCATCATCGATGAATTCCAGGACACCAACCAACTCCAGTTCGACGTCTTCCATGACATCTTCATGGAGGATGATGGCCACCATATCATCGTCGTCGGCGATCCTAAGCAATCCATCTATTCCTTCCAAGCCGCCGACATCGCCGTCTACCTAAAAGCCAAAAAGACCATCGAAAATGGTGATTATGGGAGGATTAAGCCTGGGGAAATCTCTCTCCTTGAGAAGAATTACCGGGCCACCGAAGGCATCGTCAAGGCCACCAACGCCATCTTCCCGCACTACGATTTCAAAGAGACCACTTTCACCCCCTCTTTATATCGTCTTCCTAGCGATGGGCAATTCCATGCCAAAATCGATGGGAATGAAATTATCCCCGTCAAAATCGCCATAAAAGCCTCCGAAGACGGTGATGAAAATGGCTTAACCAGCCAAGATTATGCCGACATCGTCACGCAGCAAATCATCGACTTGATGAGGGTAGATCCTTCCACTAAGAAAACCAAACTTCAGATCTCCAGCAAGAAAGCCGATGACGATGAGCTTCTTGAAGAGGAGAAACGCCCCGAAGAGAATAAAGGCAAGCAAGAAAGCAAGGAACCGCCCTTAAAAGACGTAACCTTCGGTGATTTCGTCATCTTGGTGAGAAAGAAGAAGGAGTTCACCCCCTTCAAACGTGCCTTCGCCCGAGCGGGCATTCCTTTTGTCATCTATAAAGACGATTCCTTATTCTCCTCTTTGGCTTGCAGCAACTGGATCGCCTTATTAGAGGCCATCGATGCCGAGGATTTCACCGGCAAAAGAAGAGGATTATTCAGAAAAGCCCTCTTTACCTCTTTCTTTGGGAAGAGCTTAGCGGAAATCTCCTCCCAAGAATATGAAAAAGACGATTCAATAGAGATGGAGACCATCCAAAGATGGAGAAAGCTCGCTAACGACAATCAATACGAAGATCTTTTCGATGATATCCTCGTCTCCTCTTTCTCCAATAATCTATTAGATATCGCCGATATCTCCGAAAGAGGAGGCTATAAGCAAATCGCCTCCTTCATGATCAAATATCTTTCGGAGCACCATACCCTCAAAGAGCTCATCAAGAAGATGAAGAATCTTAAAAATGGGGACGCCACCTCCGATGATGAGGAAGGGAATGGCAATTTGTTGGAGATCTCTACCGATTTCGACTGCGTGAGGATGATGACCATCCATGCCTCCAAAGGGTTGGAATTCCCCGTCGTCATCGTCTCGGGCGGCGATACAAGTTCCGGCAATCGCTCAGGACAGGTCTATACCTATTATGATTCCTCGTCCAATCATCTTCTTTCCTTCCATAAGCCCGAAACCGCGGATGAGATGACTATCGCCGAAGAAAAGCGCCTCTATTACGTCGCTTTGACGAGGGCGAAATATCTTCTTATCCTCCCGGAGTATTCTAAATATGCCAAAGGCTATGAATTCCTCCCTGAATCCCTCCAGAAATTCAGAGAAGATCCCGCTAACGCCCAATACTTTGAGATCATCCGCGATTCTGGAGTCTCTTCGAAGAAACTGAAAGATATCGTCACCAAAGAGATCCTCGCCTCAGATTCCTTAGACGCTCAGCAAAGCGAGAACAAAGACAAGCAATCGGAATTAGAGAAGAATGCCCAATTGGAACTAATCAAAACCCTCATTCCCACCAAATATTCCAAAGTCGCCCATAAACAATCCTATTCTTCTCTCTCCCATGGGGACGAAGAGAAGACTAAGCCGGCCTTAAGCTTAGAGACCGAAGGCGAAGACAAAGAAGGGGAGGCTCTCTCCAATCTTTCCGATTTCGATAAAGTCGGCCTTCCAGTCTATGGTAAACTCGATCCCGAGACTAAGCCAATCGTCTTATCCCCAACCTTCCCCAAGGGCAACGTCATCGGCAGCGCCCTCCATGAAATCTTCGAGCTTTTGGATTTCTCCACTATCCTCAATCATGAAGATACCCTTGAAAAGGCCATCAAAGCCCGCTTCGAGGCCAATGGTATTTTGCTCACCGAAGAGAGAATGGATGATGTCAAAAACATCGTCAAAACCGTCCTCAATGCCGATTTTCCCATCATCGAGGGAAGCAAAGTGGCCGAGGGAAGCTTCAAACTCAATAGTCTAATAAATGACGATAAACTCCCCGAAGCCGAATTCAATTTCAACCTCAAAGACGGCCGTCTCAAGAATTATTGCAACGGCTTCATCGATCTTACCTTCAGAAGAGGGGACTATTTCTCCGTCCTCGACTGGAAGAGCGATGCCTTAGTCGGGGAATTCCGTTCTTACTCTGAAAAAGAAGAACTCAAAAAGCACGTCGACAACGCCTATTCCATCCAAAGGACCCTTTATTCCTATTGTTTGGTCAAATGGCTTTCCGAAAGAATGAATATCTCTTTGGAAGAGGCCTTCGATAAACATTTCGGCGGAGTCTATTATGTTTTCTTCCGGGGCTGCAACCCCGATAAAGGCAACGGCATCTATGCTAAAACCTGGTCCTCTTTCGCGGAATTGAAAGAGTCCTTTGACTACATCATCAAGAAGAAAGTGAGATAGCTATGAAGTACAGCGATTTTTATCTAAGTTTACAAAATTACCATCTCCTCAGCGAGATCGATGGCTATCTTCTTGATTTGATCAAGGATGAGATGAAAAAGGATTCCAATCCCCATGAAGATGAGATCATGAGTCTTTTCGCCATCTATTTCAGTTTGGTCGAAGATGGCAATGTCGCGATGTCCTTAAATGTCGCTGAACTCTCCGCCAAATGGAAAGAAAAGATCGTTTTTGCCCGGAAAATCTTAGAAGATGACCCTGATTTCGAGGCGGATAAATATGAAATCTTCCTCAAAGATTCCCTTTCCCTAATCAAAGATAATCTAGCCTATCTAAAAGAGGAAGATCTCCCATCCATCATCTCCAAAAAAGGTTTCTTCAATATCGAGAATCACTATTTATATCTAAGGAAATACTGTAAGGCCCGCAAAGACATCAAAGATGCCATCGAACGCTTATTCCTCACTTCCCTAGGGACGTCCTATAAGATGGATCTTTCCTATATCGAAAAAGGCAATGACAACTTCGATTTGAGCAACGGCCAAAAGGAAGTGGTGGAGAAAGGCGTCAATGCCAATCTCATCATCGATGGAGGCCCAGGAACCGGCAAAACCACCAGCATCTGCTTTCTCTTGCTTAATATCTTAGTCCATGAGCCTAACCGCGAAATCTATCTCGCGGCCCCCTCAGGCAAAGCCTCCCAAAGAATGAAAGAAGGCATCATCAATAGCCTCTCTAGAGTCTCTCCCTCATTCAAAAAAAGCCACGAAGACTTGATCAAAAGAGTCAATGAGGTCGAGGAATCGACCATTCATCGTCTATTAGGAAGAGATGGGGATTCAGGCAAATTCCTCCAAAACGAGAATAAGCAATTCGGGACCAATTCCCTCTTTATCATCGATGAAGCCTCGATGATCGACATCTGCTTATTCGCTTCCTTACTAAAGAGCATCCCAACCGGGGCGAGAATCTATATCATGGGCGATAAAGATCAGCTCCCCTCCGTCGAAAGCGGGGCCGTCTTCGCCGATCTTGTCGGAAGCAAAGAGCTTCTTTCCAACCGCGTGAGATTGACGGAGACCAAGCGTTTCAAAGACGGAAGCGAGATCCATGCCTTGGCTAGCGCCATCAATCTTGATCTCCCTCTCCCGATTAAAGAGGAGGATTGGAAAGATTATTCCTCTTTTGAGATCCTTGAGGAAATCTCCACTTATCCCGTCAGGTATTTCCTTAACGAGAAAGAAGGAGTCAAAGAAAAAGACATCATCGAATCCTTTGTGAAGAAGTGGACCAAAGCCTTCTATCTCCCCCTTCATGATCTTTGCTCTAGCTTAGAGGAAGATGATTATGAGCGCCTCAAGACCATCGATAAAGCGGTGGAAAGAGCAAGGATCTTGACCGCGGAAAATAAGTCCATCAGAGGGACTACGAATATCAATTTCACCGTCAAATCCCTCCTAAAACCCCAAAAAGACGAATTGACATATAATGGCAATCCCGTCGGGACCTTGCTTATCATCAACACCAATAACCGCCGCCTGGATTTATATAATGGCGATTCTGGCGTCCTCGTGAGATTCAAAGACGATAGCTGCCTCTATTTCATGGTCAAGAAGAAATCCAAGGTCTTCACCGTCGATAAGAAATACGATGACCGCATCTTTAAGCTTGGCGATTTCCTCTTCTATCCGATTAGATTAATC
>JAIKYF010000040.1 GCA_024683495.1 Bacilli bacterium | reverse complement strand
TTATATTGCAAGACTTTCGCAAAATAAGGATAATAACCATGTCGATCATTTGGCAAAACCGGAGCAATCCGGCGACGCAAAGCTAGAGGGCCCGTCTCGGGCAGCCAGTTGCACCCTTGCATTTTAGGCAGCCTCTCTTTGTGTTAGGCTGCTTTTTAAATCGAGTGTGGGGGGCAATATGGCAAAAAAGAGATTTGAATTCAAAATTCAGCTTAAAGCCATCCTTTTAATTTTAAGTGCCTCGGTGGTCGTAGTTTTGTTAGCTACTGGATATTTTGCTATTGTCACTCATAGAACTACCGAAAGTGAGTATAAGAAAAATGCGACAAGCTTGTCGGCGACCGTTTCTCAAGTCGTGGATACAGATAAAGTTTCTCAACTGAAAAATAGTGTTAAGACGATTGTTGATAACTCTCCAGACAAGCCTTTAAATGACGAAATGGGCTCTGAGAGATGGAATAGATACATTGCCCAGTTTGACTGGATTCAGGAAGAGCAGTACTTTATTGACCTTAAACTGTCGTTGGCTGCTATTGACAGTGTTAATGAAGTTGCGGATTGCATCTATCTTGGATATGTTGATCCTGTTGAGAAATTATTTGTATATTTAGTGGATAGTGCTGTGGAAGATGCTTGTCCTCCTGGAACTCTCGACAGGTTGTACGAAGTAAATTATGCCATTTTGACAAACCCAAAGAGAGGATTCCCTGCCTATACCAGCAACACTCAAGAATATGGTGACTTAGTTACGGCCGGTGCCCCGATTATGTTGGGGGAAGAAGTAATTGGCTACTCCATGGTCGACATTTCCATGACCACAGTCCATGATGTCCAAAGATCTAACATAGTTAGTTTGTTTGTTTTATTGGTCGCAACAATGGCGATTTTGGCATTAGGAGCCATTGTCGTAGTCCATTTCGTGTTCGTTGCTCCGGTAACAAAATTGAATCGCGTTGCTAAATCGTATGATTTATCAAACCCCAATAAGACACACGAAGTTTTCCAAAATACAAAAATAAAAACGTATGATGAGATCCAAGATCTATCAGAGACGATTTCTAAGTTGGAGTCCGATATTCATGAAAAGATTGGGCAATTAACAAAGACCAACCAGGATCTTATCAAAGCCAAAGAAGAAACCGAAAAGATGACTCTATTAGCCAACAAGGATTCGCTGACCGGCGTTTCCAGCAAGGTTGCTTATGATAATGATGTTGCAGAAATTAACGAAGCCATTTCTAAGAAGGATGATATCAATTTTGGAGTTGTTATGATCGATTTGAATGACCTTAAGGTCATAAACGATGATTATGGTCATATGAATGGAGACGTAGCCTTGATCAAGTTATCCGATCTTATAACGAGGACATTCTCTCATTCCAAGGTGTATAGAGTGGGCGGCGATGAATTCGTCGTAATACTTAGAAACAAAGACTACGTCAATAGCGCCGAGATGATTAACGAATTCAATCTCCGCATCTCGGCCATCGCCGAAAGCAACAAATTAAGTGCCGCCGAAAAGACCATCGCTGCAATAGGCTATTCGGAATTCAATCCTGAAACCGATACCAGCGTGGAAGATGTCTTCAAGCGTGCGGACTTAGCTATGTATGAACGCAAAAGGATAATGAAAAACAAAAAATAAGCGGGATTTGCTATTGAAAAAGCCAAGCGATTAAGTTAGCTTGGCTTTTGATTTTAATGGATAGAGTTCACAAATTCATCCAGATAAGCATCATCGTAGAAATGCTCTGGCTCAATCTCATAATCTACTGGAACCCCAGCATCATAGTGAGATTTAGCTTTATCTAAGCCGCCTTGTCTAATTAAGGAAGACATTCTGAATGGCTTTCCGTCAACGGTGCATGAATATCCGACGGTGCAAGCTCCTCCTCCGCTTTGCTTCCCGATGATAGTGGCGATGTTATTGTCTTTCGCTAGACACGGGAACAAATTGGCGCATGAGAAGGAATAGTTGGAAGTGAGGATGTGGAAGTTATATTTCCCAGCGTATCCATCATTTTCATCAAAGAGACCGTCTAAGTTGGTATCAATTTGGTAATGAACCGTTGAATATGAACCATCGATTGGCACATACATGACGTTGTCAAATTCGCGGTTCATGATACCTACCATCGTAACTAAGGCATTGGAATCGCCTCCGCCATTGCATGTAATATCGAAAATAACGTTTTCGACCCCGCCATGCTTTTCTATTTCATTCATCGAATGAATTAAAAGTGCGAATGTATCCTTATTTTCAAAGCTTAAGGTCGCAACATTGTCCTGTGTAAGTTCTTTTTGAGAGTGAGAGAAGGAATCGAAAGATATTATTGCAGTGGTGCCACTATAACGGACCGTATTTATAGGAGTACCGGCCATGTATCTCAAGGTGAAACAATTATTGGCGTGGTCACTGAGCTTAGTTGTTCTTTCGCTTTTGTTATTGGCAACGAGTGTTGATCCGCCACCAAAAGCAGAAGTAGCGTCAAAAGCATTCGTGTGTCCATCACCAATGATATGGTTCATTACATCTGCGACGGCCTGAGAATAGACCATTTCATTGTTAGAGAACAAATTTTCATAAATAGCGGGGAATTGCTCGGAAATTTCCTCTTCAAAGGAAGTTTCTCTTTCATCCAAGAACCCATAGAAATAATCTAAAGTGAAGAAGAGGTAATTGCGGTTGAATTCAAT
>JAIKYF010000164.1 GCA_024683495.1 Bacilli bacterium | reverse complement strand
CTGCAAATACCCTCTTGAGACTGGCTGGCTTGGCTGGACGATGTACGTCAATGAATTGGGTTTCCCCGTCGAATGCTTCCCCAATCGGAACGCCCTTACTAAGGAAAGATTGGAAACACCCGATTATATCGAATCTATCTGCCCCTTAAAATATATCGATGAATATCTGAATGAAGCCGGCATCAAAGCTAGACGCCTCTATCCTATGGGGGTGGGCGGAAGGAGTGAGGGGCCTGCTGACCTCAATGAACTGATGTCCGAGACTTCCAGCTTCTTAAGAAACGGAGGCCAATTCATCTATTCCTATTGGCCAGAGCCCGATCACCTCATCCATGACCATGGGGTCGATTCTCCCTTCGTCAAAGATGAATTGAAACGCATCTCAGAAGCGGTGGAAGACTTCGTGAAGAAGAATCCCGATGTCTTAGTCTTGACGATCGCCGACCATGGCTTGATCGACGTCGAATATGTCGATTTATCCTCTTTCCCCAAGATCATCGCCTGCCTCGACCGTCCTTTATCGATCGAAGGCAGATGCGTCTCCTTCAAAATCAAGGAAGGGATGAAAAACGCCTTCGAGAAAGAATTTAGGAAACACTTCCCCGATTTCTCCCTCCTTTCCCAAAAAGAAGTCCTTGATTCCCATTACTTCGGGGAAGGGGAGGCAAATCCTAGAATCAAAGATTTCATCGGCGATTATCTTGCCATCTCGAGGGACAATCGCTTGATCTATAACCCCAAAGACGTCGTCGATCCCGTCGTCTTATTCGGCCATCACGCCGGAGGGACCCCCGAAGAGAAGAACATCTCCTTAGGGATCTATAACCTCTAAAACCCCCTAGTTAATGGGTAAACCCCCGCCAAAGCCAAGAAAAGCGGGGGTTTTGCTTAACCCTGTTAAGTTCGCGTCAATATAGAGAAGTTTTTATTTAACTTTAGGGATTCAGTAGATATAATCTATTCGGTCAGTGACCAAAGAGGGATTGGATATTTCTTTCTTTAGAGAATGGGGCCAAGGCTGGAAGCCCCTAGAAAGAGACCCATGAGTCGCTTTGTAGACTAGGAGAAATCCCGCTCGCCCCGTTAAGGCTCTAAGTGCATGCTGATTCAGCATGAAGTTGGGTGGTACCGCGCCTATAGCGTCCCTTCATAGCGAGGGATTTTTATTTTTTTCGAGGAGGAAAAATATGTTAGACAAGCATTATGACCATAAGAAAGTGGAAGAAGGCAAATACGAGAAATGGAAGGAAAAAGGCTACTTCACGGCCTTAGACGATAAATCTAAGCCCATCTTCTCCATTGTCATCCCTCCGCCCAATGTCACGGGCAAACTCCATCTCGGCCACGTCATGGACACCATCCCTGACGATATCATCTGCCGCTATAAGAGGATGAAAGGCTACGATGTCCTCTGGGTGCCTGGCATGGACCACGCTGGGATCGCCACCCAAGCCAAAGTCGAGGCTAAGCTAAGAGAGCAAGGCATCTCGCGCTTCGATTTAGGGAGGGAAGGCTTCCTCAAAGAAAGCTGGAAATGGAAAGACGAATACGCCAAAACCATCCATGAGCAGTGGGCCAAAATCGGTCTTTCGGTCGACTACACCAGAGAAAGATTCACTCTTGACGAAGGATTGAATAACGCCGTCAAGCACGTCTTCGTCACCCTCTATAACGAAGGCCTCATCTATCAAGGCGAAAGGATCATCAACTGGGATCCTGAGCTTCAGACCGCCCTTTCCAACATCGAGGTCGTCCACCAAGACGATGAAGGCGAATTCTTCTATTTCAGCTACGATGTCGAAGGAAGCGAGCAATCCATCATCGTCGCGACCACCCGTCCGGAGACGATGTTCGGCGACACCGCGGTTTTCGTCAACCCCAAAGACAAACGCTATAAGGATTTAGTCGGCAAATTCGTCATCAATCCCGCCAACGGGGACCGCCTCCCTTTGATGGCCGACCCCTATGTCGACCTCTCATTCGGGACGGGGGCGATGAAATGCACGCCCGCCCATGACCCCAACGACTTCAATTTGGGGAAGAAATACAATTTCCCCTTCATCAAAGTCATGGATGAGACGGCCCATATGAATGAGAAGGCTGGCAAATATATGGGAATGGACCGCTACGAATGCAGAAAAGCCCTCGTCGAAGACATCAAGAACAACGGACACCTCGTCAAAATCGAGAAAATGGTCCATTCCGTCGGCCATTCGGAAAGAAGCGGCTGCGTCGTTGAGCCAATGCTATCGAAGCAATGGTTCGTCAAGATGAAGCCTCTGGCCGACCGGGTCTTAGCCAACCAAAAGACCGCTGATAAGGTCGAATTCATCCCTCATAGATTCGAGAACGACCTCACTAGATGGATGAAAAACGTCGAGGATTGGTGCATCTCCCGTCAGCTTTGGTGGGGGCATCGAATCCCCGCTTACTACAATAAGGAGACTGGCGAGCTCCTCGTCAGCGAGACCGAGCCCGACATGAATCTATATACTCAGGATGAGGACGTCTTAGACACCTGGTTCTCCTCGGGCTTATGGCCTTTCGCCACGATGGGCTGGCCCGATACCAACACCCCGGATTACCAAAGATATTTCCCGACTTCCTTCCTCAACACGGGCTACGACATCATCTTCTTCTGGGTCTCGAGAATGATCTTCCAGTCCCTCCATTTCACCGATAAAGCCCCTTTTAAGCAAGTCTTAATCCATGGCTTAATCAGGGACGAAAAAGGAAGGAAGATGTCGAAATCCCTTGGTAACGGCATCGATCCGATCGACGTCATTGAGCGGCATGGCATCGATGCTTTGCGCTATTTCATCACCACTAGTTCGACCCCAGGACTTGATATGCGCTATAGCGAGGAGAAGATCTCTTCGGCGGAAGCCTACCTAAACAAAATCTGGAATGCCTGCCGCTACGTCGAAGGGGTCTTAGGGGAGGATTACGCCCCCTCGCCCATCGATAAGAAGAGATTATCCACCCTCGATAAGGCCATCATCGATAAGCTCATGCATACCATCAAGACGGTCACCTCGACGATGGAAAGCTATCAATTCGGCCAAGCCTCTGAGGCCCTCTATGACTTCGTCTATGACGATTTCTGCTCCTCTTATTTGGAGATGAGCAAAATCTCCCTCTCCCATGGCGGGGAAGAGGAGAAGATCACCAAAGACGTCCTCTATTTCATCATCAAGGACATCATCCTCATGATCTATCCTTACGCCCCATTTATAGCCGAAGAGATGTATCAGTCTTTGCCGAATCACCTTGAGTCCATCATGCTCGAGAAATATCCGGAATATAACTCCAAGCTCCTCGATAAGAAATCGGTCGAAGCCGTCAATCTCCTCAATCTCATGATCAAGGACATCCGTAACTACAAGTCGACCAATTCCTTGGCCCCCAACGCCAAAGTGAAGCTTCTCATCTATCCTAATGAGCCATTCAAAGGGGCTAAGGAATATCTATCGAGATTCGCTTTCGCCAGTGAGATCCTCACCTCCGAGAAGCGGCTCGAGGGCGCGCCTTTCATCTATCCTGACGCCGAGCTTTTAGTGGAGGAAGATGCCGATAAAGCCGTCCTTTTGGAGAAACTCAATAAAGAGAAGGAATTATTGGAAAGCGAGATCCTCCGCGGCGAGAAGATGCTCTCTAACCCTGGCTTCCTCTCTAAGGCCCCGGAAGCCAAAGTCAACCTCGAAAAAGAGAAGCTCGAACGCAATAAAAAGCAGCTCTTCTCGGTCATAGAGAAAATTTCTTCCCTCAAATAAAAGAAATTTTGAACGAAAATGCCCTAACCTCCCCATTTATATAGTGAGGAGGTTTTTATATGAAAGGCACAAACTTAACCGAGTCCGAGCTATCAAACATCGCTCCGGGAGAGGCCTTGACCCTGACCGTGGTCATGGCCATCGTCGCCGTCGCCGTGGCGACCGTGGTCATCTACCGCTTGATGAAAGGGAAAGAAGGCACAGTCAAAGTCCCGGGCGGCTGGCAGTTCACATGGGAGTGAGAATAAGCGATCTCCCAAAGGAAATCCGGCCCCGCGAAAAGGCTTTATCCCAGGGTCTATCGTCCTTATCCGACGTCGAGCTCTTGGCTTTGGTCATCTCTAAAGGCGTGAAAGGCAGTAGCGCCTTAGACATCGCGAAGGCCCTCCTTGATGAAAGGGGCGATTTCTCTTCTTTCCTTCGGGAAGAGGCTTCGCCCATTTCTATCAAGGGGATTTCCTCCATCAAATCCTTGGAGTTAGCGGCGGTCTTCGAGATCGCCCGGCGTTCTTTGACTAGCCATAGGAAAATCTCGTTTCTCTCTAAGGAGCTATATCTATCTTATCTACCGAGATTCAAGGGTGAGTCGAGGGAGAGGTTATTATTGATTTGCTATGATAAAAACAAGCGTTTTATCATCGAGAAGAATCTCTTTTTCGGGAATGAGGATTCCTTACCTATCTCCCCAAGATTGATCTTGAGGGAGGCCATCAGGAATAACGCCTATTACTTCATCATCATCCATAATCACCCTTCGGGCCGGGCTTTTCCTAGCCCTGGGGAAGTCCCTCTCACCAAAGAATTGCAGGAGGAGGGGAGCAAACTAGGAATTTATCTCCGTGACCACCTTATAATTGGGGAGGAGGAATATTATTCCTTTCTCGAAAACGGCTTATTGAGGGAATATGGCGGGCAGTTTGCCTGAAAGCCCTTTCATTTTGGGTTGTAATTTAGTCAGGACAATATTAACCTTATTACATAAGGAGCAAGTAAATAGCAATGAAAAGAAAGAAAATTTTGCTTTTGGGCTTAATACCCTCTGTATTGTCTATAACTCTCATGGGTTGCGGGCAGCAGGGCGGCGGCGCCTCGTCTTCACCCGACCTATCGAGCGGCGGGGAAGCTAGCACCACCTCCCAGCAATCTGGCGCGACCAGCAGCGCCGAAGAGAGCCATTCTAGCGGCGCATCCAGCCAGCAATCCTCCTCTTCGCAAGAAGGGAGCGTGGTCGTCGAAAAAGACGCCGAATATGAAGCCTGGGTCGATACCTGGAGCCAAAGTGGCCATC
>JAIKYF010000160.1 GCA_024683495.1 Bacilli bacterium | reverse complement strand
CTGCGGCAATTTGCTCACTTGGCCATGCGGCATAAACTGGGGTGTTCGCTTTGAAAACGAGCTCTAAATAACGGTTCTCATTTTGGTAGGCAAATGAAATGGATAGATCTTCATTTGGGGAGAGCGCTTCATAATAGCCTTCCGCATTCTTTGAGTCGGAGACATCATATGAGGCCTCGGCTAAAATCAAGGCATATTCATTTTCGGAACCTTCGTTCTCATTTATGCAATATAAAGACGCCGTTTCTCCATCGAGGAAGAAAGCCCCAGCCGTGTAAGCGTCGGCCTCGAAAGGAGGAACTACACTTTCGCTCCCCAGGCGGCCTAGAATTTCATCGACATAATCACTGGGCCATTCATAAACAAACGGATCGAAAGCTTTAACCGATAAAACTCCTCTCTCATCTACAACACTTTCCAAACTGATAAGAACATGAATGTGGCGATTCCCATCTGAAGTCTCGATCGTTTTAGAGAAAGAAGGCAAGGAAGTAGTCCCGATAGAAATCCAGCCGTCTTTTGCTACGAATTTTTCCAAGTATCCGTTCAATTCATCGGTTGATACATCGCTTCTTAACGATGAAATCGCAATCGAATTATTAACGGAATCATAAGTTAACTCACATTTGAAGCCTGGATATGGCAAGACTTCGCCATAGAGATAGGCCTTCATCAAACTAATTTGTTCATCATCCCACGACGTTATTTCTTCGCTGGAGAAAGATGAGGTTTCTTCCGAAGTTATCGCTGAAGATATTTCTATGTTCGAAGAACTAGATGAAGAGGGAGTTCCTCCGCAGGAAAATAAAAGCGATGCTGCAATAACGAATAACAATTTGCTCTTCAGGTTCGCCATATAAGTATCCCTACCCCATAAAAATATCCTTGTTTTGCTTTTATATCAATAAAGCAAAAAAGATTCAGGACCCTAAGAAGTTCTTCCTATGTCCTGAATCTTTACCTGTTTTTAAGAAAATAGTCGAGTTTTGCCAGTAATTTTAAGAAATTGTGATATCACCGACGTGGCAAAGAATATTGAGATGGCCAGTTCCGCCTTGGCGATATGGATTGCTCATGTGCTCATCGAAAATCTTAATGGTTCCAACAGAGGTTTCCAAAGTCATCTTTAGATCCATGATTGATTGCTCAGCCCCTTTAATGATGAAGCTACCTATATCAAGTGTGGCAGCTAAAGAATTAAAAGTCGATGCATTCCAAGTGGTCCCACCACAATCTAAATCGATTCTTGCATCCGCCAACTCGATAGAGTCCCCATTGAGATTACCGACATCGGAATCCACCTCTAAATGTTCAATATGAAGATTTTCCATATAGATATTCCCAACGTCAACATCCGCTTTTATATTAGCCAATGTATTTTGGTTCAAAGTAATGATGAGGTCCTTTTGTTCATCGCGGATATTAATCTCACGCAATTCCGTTGTTTCTTTGATCGATAAGCGATTGTCAGAACATGTCACGGTGATTTGATCCTCTTCTGAGGAAAAGAACGTCACAGCATTCTCACTGATAGCAGAATCATATATGACGCTTACATTACGAACTTTAATCTCGATATCAATCTCACTTATCGTTTCGCTAAAAGTAACTTTTTGCTGACTTAATTCCAAATATTTAGTTGAAAACGAGCAAGACGAAATAGACAAAAACCCAAGTGAAAGCAAAGGGAGAAACAACATTTTCTTATTCATGCGATTATTATATAAAACGCCACAAAAGAACGCACGATTAATTCATTGAAGATAAAGTTAACATCCTATAAATAACTCCAAATGGACTCTTTATAGGTAAAAAATCGATAATAATTGAGCTTCATTCGCAATATTGAGGAACAAGAATTTGACGATTGATTGACAACCTTTCGTTAAGGCAATAATAGTATTTATAAAACAATGATATCTCGATTAATTTCAACCAACACAAGGGATCATTTAAACACACTTTATTTTTTAAAAATAAAAGGCTTTTCCCCGTTCATCAAACATAAACTATGGTTATGATTCTGATTCGATTATGTAGAAACTAATGTTTGACTTGACTATTCATGTTCAAATCGCTCAAAAGCGAAAGAAGCAAAATCCTAAGAATAACAATTGTTAGCATTATCTAACAATTCTTTTGTAAAGAGTCTATAATATCAATTTGTCAGGAATTGTTTATGAAGAATTTTGAAGGTGTTTCCAACACGGCATTCGTTCCTTTGGTGGCAAGGATCGCCATCTCGAAAAAGTACCCTGAATATTTTTATGACAAAAAAGCCCTTGAATTGGAACCTTATCTTCCAAAAGGGGCCAAAAAGGGATCTTTCACTTATACCAATCTATCATCGGTCGCCCGCTACTACAATTTCGATAAAATCGTGCTCGATTTTACAAAAGAACATGAGAAATGCAACGTTGTTTACTTAGGAGCAGGCCTCGAAAGCGCTTATTTCCGTCTTCGTGAAAAAGTCGGAAATCAGGTCCATTTCTATGAAGTGGATTTGCCAGATGTCATTAAAACCAGAAGAGAGGTCTATGGAGGTGATAACGAAAATGAGATTTTGATCTCAGGTAACCTCTTCGACCTAAAATGGGCCGATAAATTAATAGATCTGTCTTTGCCTTCGATCTTCCTTGTCAGCGGAGTCTTCCAATACTTTCATGAAGAAGAAGTCTTAAGATTCGTCAAAGAATTAAGAAAACGATTCCCCGGACAGAGATTTGCCTTCGACGCCACCACCACAAAAGGTTTGAAATTCACCAATTGGTTCATCAAAAGAACCGGTAACAAAACTTCATTGATGTATTTTGGCATCGATGATGTTGAAGATTTTGCCAAAAAATGCGAAATCACATTAAAATCTAACTTAGTATTCTTCACCGATGCGAGAAAAATTCTAAAAGGGAAAACCGACCTCATCTCCAAATATGGGATGTGGAATTGCGATAAAGAGAAAAAGGCCTTCATTCTCGTTTTGGATTTAATGTAAATGGCAAAGAAAAACGTCGGTCAAGCGACCGGCGTTTGAATTTTAAGCGGGATTTGCTATGTATTTCGCTTAAATATGTGGAGACATTTGAGCGAAGAGGTCTAAGTTCGCAATAGCTTTTCCATCAAAGGAGAAGAACCCTTGATTACCCCAAGTATTAGCAGATCCAGATCCGGCCCAGCCGACGTTGGCATTAGGAATCCAAGCGCTTTCCCAATAGAAGATGCCTAATCCTCCGGCGGAAACTACCGCGGAAGTAAGGTCATGAATCAGATTGGCCTGACCTTCAGAATTGAAGGAATATTTGCTCTTGATGCCAGTGATTCCTGAGCTGGTATCGTTAGAGACTAAGAAGCTAGTCGTTCCATCATCGGTGTAGCCTCCACCAGAGAATGGATAAGAGGTTTCGGCGATAAACCAAGGCTTCGAGAGATTCAAACTGCTGAGGATGCTAGATCCGTCACTCATCGTATCGAAACAATAATATGGGTAATAGGAGATGGCCGCATAGTCATAATAGTCAGATGGC
>JAIKYF010000070.1 GCA_024683495.1 Bacilli bacterium | reverse complement strand
TAATTCAAATCCAGAATTCGATAGACCACTAGAAGGTGTTGGATATTACATTTTAGGAAATGATTCCTTCGTCTCGAGTAACGTTGGAAGCGGTACCGCCTGGAAGTACGATAGCGCAATTAGAATGGATGGCACCGATGTTGATGTGGCTTATGCGACCAACATCGATCTTCCCGTCGGAGCGGAGATCAAGATCAAGCTACATTCATATAGCAATTACAAGACTATCGACAGTTGGTGTAACTATAGTTTGGTTGATAGCAGCGATTATGCCACCGGTGGCGGTTCGGCGAACATTAGAATTACGGAAGCTGGCAACTACAGCGTCACCGTTACATCTTCGAGCACGATAAGATTGGTGAAAAACGGCGACATAGTAGGCAAAAGGATCAACAGCAAAGCGTCTCCACACATAAATAGAAGCCTCAACCCCACTACCGCGAATAAGCTCTATCTAGATTTGAATTCTTGTACGAAATGGGAAAACGATAGCGCAAGATTTGCCGCGTATTTTTATACCGATAGCGACAATTATGCGTGGGTTAATTTTACTTCCTTGGGAAATCACAAGTATAGCGTGCCATTTCCTACGGGGACAGAGTATAAATATGCGGTATTCTGTAGAATGAAAGGGTCTAGTAATACTAACAATTGGGATAATAAATGGAACCAAACTCAAGATTCTAAAGATTCTCACGCCATGGTTTTAAGCGATTGTTGGGATACTTGCAAGATTACAAACTGGGATAATTCTCAAGTCCTTAGTTCGAGCGACATCCCTAAAAGCACCGCATTCCTTGTGGGAGAAGCGGGGGTGTTTGGCTCGCTTTATACCTGGTCTATCAGAAACGCGATCCAGATGAGTTCTACTAGCGACCCTTATTTATGGACGGTAACGCAGACGTTTACCGGTTCTGAAAAATTTAAAGTGATGTGGACTAACGCTTCTGGGACGGCATTAGACACCGGGGGATCCAAAGGCTATAGCCACCTGAATAGTAGAACCGTCGCTCCATTATCCAATTATTTCCAAACCACTAGCGACGATAACATTGAGAACAAATTTGGCAGTAGCTTCCAAAGCACGGTTAAGGTGAAATCGGATTACTCTTTGGATATCGTTATACCAAGTGTAACTCTTACAAAAACCGGTATTGTTTATGATTCTGCCGGAACATCTCCGACAGGAGCCACAATATCTTTAGGCACACAAACCTTTTATAGCGGTGGTTATTCATATAATCCGGCTGAGCCAACCGCTCAATCCGGATATGTTTTGGCATTGGATAATTGGTATACGAATAGTGACTTTGCCGAGGGGCATAAGATAGCCGCGAGTGCCTCTATTGATGTTTCTACATATAGCACCATCTACGCTAAATACAATTTAAACCCCTACACGATCACTTGCTATGTCGTTAAAACCGCCGAAGGAACAACATCGACATATTCTTCTGAGGGCGGCAGCACATCATTTGAAGCGGTCACCGGCACTTCTTATCCGTTAAGCGGTCATTTCACAAAGCCAGATTATCATACATTTGTCGCTTATCATTACTACACGCATAGTACCAATACGATAGGCTCGCAGATATCGACCAATTCTGCCTATTCTATGACATATAGTGCCGATACCGAGATTTGTGCCGTCTATCAGCCAACGAGTCACAATGTTAATTTCTATAAGTCGTATTTCGACACCGCCGCCGGAACTAGTACCCATACGGCTTCGATTACTTCTGGAGTTTCTTATGAAACCCAAAATCCATATCCAAATCCCTCCACGCCATCGTGTGCGGACGAAACAAAAGCGCCTTCCGGAAACACCTGGACGTACTATTCTTTAGAAACAAGTCCGGATTGGTATACCGATGCCAACTGTACTACTAAATATTCTGTTTCCCCCGCAAGACAAACGGCCGACTTGAAGTTATATTGCAAGATGGTGGCTAAGCCAACCCAACTTATCTATGCCAATATTGCAAATACCAATTGGTCAACTCCAGACAGTGTTAAACTCCATGCTTGGTATGGAAGCTGTAACTCGAATTCTGACAGCGATCCTAACACCCCGGATATCACCGTCGAGAGAGCCTATGACAAATATGTGAAATTCTATTTGCCAGAAACGGCTAGCTTCATTTTGACAAACGGATCTACCGGCGGGTCTAATCAAAGTATCGATTTATCGATGGCTAGCAGAAGCGGTTCTGATCTCCTTACCTCTAGTGGGGCTCAAGCCGGCAATGGTAACTATAATTTCGCTTGGAATGGCACTTTTGGTGGAGTTCCCGCTGATGGTTATTATCTTTTGAAAGACCAGAACAGCTGGGTTAAAAACGCCTCCTCAATAATGAGGTCGACGAGTTTTACCAAGTCAAATATTGGTGGATATTCCGTCATCGCTGAACAAGATAACGTGAGTTTCAATGCCGGAGAAGATTTTAGAGTGATTCATTTCCAAGTCGCCAACTATGGAGAATCAGGCTGGACCAGCGCGAATGTTGTTACAAAAGATTCTTTAAATTACGTCACCACGAGCGGAAACAATCTCGATATGACTCAAGCCGGGAACTACAACGTTTACATTCTCACTGGTGATAAGATCTATATTGAGGAGAACGTTTGCACATTCACTTTATATAGCGTTCACGACTCAACCGAAACGCGTCATGAGATGAATCTTGGCGATGCTATGAGGAATTATGGCTATCAAGACGTTAATAATAGGTACTACAACACGGCCACCTACGAGACCAATTTCTCTCTATATCAAGGGGACAAAATATTTATTAAGTCCGTGAGATATGGAACTACCACCACATGGTATGGTTGGAGTGCCGTTAGTAATACAGACACCTCTACCAATAAATATGGAAGTGAAGCAACAAGCACGACCTATGATGCGGGATATACGGGTTCTGCTATCCAAATCACGCAGGATGGTACCTACACAATCTATTTAACGAGCGAAAACAAGGTCGCTATCGCTCGTGTTCCTGATCGTGGTGAGGGGTTCTATATTCTTGCTGAGCAAAATGTCGATGAAAGTTCGTATTTCGACTACGACAAAGCCATCAAAATGATGGATATGTATGACGAAGCTACGCAAGATACCGACAACATCGCCGAATATGTTTTCCTCAAAGTCAAAAATGGGGACAAATTCCAAGTCAGATCTTATGAGCACTTCGTTGATACATCATACACTACCTTGGGTGAAGCGGGCGTTAGCAACGTCAGCGTCAGCGATGGAACCTTCACGATCAAAGACTTTGGGGATTCGGATTATCACTATATGAACGTCTTTATCCAAAAGAACGGAAAGGTGTTCTTTGCGGCAGTGGGAAGCGAAGATTTGGCCAACTCCTTTAAGATGAATAAGGTCAACACCGCTAATAATGATGTCAAGTCGCAAAACACCTCGCTCATATTACGTGTAGACTTCACTACAACCGGAAGCGTTCCATTAAGTGGCTTAAGTATCAGGTTTGTCGGTAATATGACTTCCTACACCCTGGCCGCAATGTCAAGCGTCGATAATTCCTCGCTGAACGACAATCCTTATGACGGTATGAGGGACGCAGCATATTACGGCAGCATGACGGCAGCCTCGTCTCCGATTTCCAAATCATGCTCCATCAGCGCAGGCTCCCATTTCGTATACGTGATTATCGATTACGATCCCTCGAACTTGGCCAGTGTCAACTCCTCGGATAGCCTTAATATGTATCTCACCGTTTCTCAATAAAAAGAATGCCGGGACAAACCCGGCATTCTTTCTTTAGTTTATCTGGATGAATTTAGGCTTGAGAGGAAGTGCCTTCGTTACCGATATTCAACGCGGAGTTGGAGGAAGTTCCATCGGTTACTAACGCCCCGATCCGATAGGAGGCGAGGGTGATCGATGTCGCAGTTGCGGCTATACCTAAAACAAGCAAAATAGAAGCGCCAATCAACAAAATGGTTTTTTTGCTTAAATGAGTTTTTCTTTCTTCTTTTTCCATATTGGTACATCTAAATGATATGGCAACTTATTGTATTATTCCACATTTTTTGAAAGCGCTTTCAATATGACTCACTAGAAGTTGGCCCAATTAATCCAGTTAGGATAAAAAATTTATATTTACTTTGTAAATAAATTCGTAATTTAGGTATTTTTATTGTTACAATATTAGATATGAAGAATACATCCGGCAAGAACCTCATAAAGCCTTCAAATCTTTGGAAGTTATTTGAGCGTTTTTTGGCGGTCATGGGAAGCAACTATGTTGATCATTGTGTAAGAACCGCTTATTTGGTTTTGAAGCTGTGTGAGGAAGAAAGAATCGATCCAATCACAACAAGAAAAGCGGTTTTTGCAGCATATTTTCATGATATCGGCTCGATTGGCAAAAGCGATGAATATCTCTTAAGCGCCGATTATGATCTTTTGCATTCGATAGATGGGTATCTCCTTTTAAGAAATAAATCCCCATTAAAAGAAGCGGCCAAGATCGTTCTATATCATCATTGCTCATTTAACCGCCCGATTCTCGATAAATATTTTCTTCTCGGGCTAAAGATCGCTATCTGCGATAGATTAGACGATTGGGAAAGAAATCATATCGAATACGAAACGGCCCTTGATCATATTCGAGATCAAAGCGGCAAAGCTTTTAATCCATTAGATGTCTTGGCCATCGAAAAAGTCTCCAAGAATAACGACGTTCGTTATGACATCCAAAGCGGCAAATATAAAGATGTTCTTAATGATTACATCTCTTCCTTAAGTTTTTCGAAGAAGAGTATCCAGGGGTATCTTTCAATGCTCTCCTCCCTTTTCGAAATCTATAACGATACGACTTATAACCATTCTAAGACCGTAGCGGCCTCAGGAGCCCTGTTAGCGAAATATATGGGTTATGGCGAGGTTGATTGCTTCAAAACCTTCTTTGCCGGCCTTATTCATGATTTAGGGAAGATTTTCATTCCTTTATCTATTCTAGATAAGCCAGGGAAGCTAGATCCGGAAGAATATGAGAAGATGAAGATGCACGTTGTCTATTCAAGAACTCTCTGCAAGGATCTGGTTCCGTATGAAATATTGAATATCGCGACCTATCATCATGAAAGGCTCGATGGCAGTGGGTACCCAGATCAGCTAAGGCACAACGACATGACTGAATTAGAAGAAATCATGCAGGTGGCTGATGTTTTAAGCGCCTTATTAGCGAGGCGTAGCTACAAAGCCGAATATCCTTACGAATTAACTAGAGACATCCTCCTTGATAACGTTGAAAAAGGAAGATTAAACAAAAGAGCAGTCCAGGCTTTCATCGATAACCATGAAGAAGTCTGCAAGACGGCGAATGACATTATCATCGATGGATATAAAGAAGCGAGCAGGATGGAAGGGGAACGTTATAAACTCTTCAACGAAATTAAAGCCAATCGAGCAAGAATGCCAGGGATGCCGTTATCAAATTTCCTGAAGAAAAAATAAAAATCACCGTCAAAACCGCGATAAAAATCAAAAAGAAGCAGCAAATCCTGCTTCTTTTTTCTCACTTTATCTAGTTAGCGAAGTTCCACTAATCCCGAGGCGATATCATATAAGGCCGGGGCTACAAGGACGTTAGTATCCTTTAATCCAAGTTTCTCTTTAATGACTTCGGCTTCGAATTGGACATTTCTTAATTCGCCGATTTTAGGGCTCTTGGTATCGCCGATCGCTTCGTTTACTTTATTGGTAACCGGGGCGACCGCGCCTTCTAATTCACCATTGATCGCCGCTGCGACCGCGCCACAACGGTCATGGCCTAGGACGATTACTAATTCAATTCCTAAGTGCTCGATGCCATAGGCAATTGAAGCAAGTTCTACATCGGAAACGACTTCTCCCGCGGTTCTTATTACGAATAAATCGCCCACGCCACAGTTGAAAATTAATTCCGGGATGACTCTTGAATCGGAGCAAGAGACAACTATCGCTTTTGGATGTTGGCCTTCTTTGACGGCTTTCTCACGGTTTTGGCGTCTAAATCCTCCGGTAAAGATTCCGGAATCAGCAATCTCTTTATTGGCCTCAAGTAAGGCTTGTAACTGTTCGAACGGTTTCATTATTAGCACCTCTTTTAAGAATTGTAATACATTAACATCAAGTGGTCTTATAATAAATTTACGATATATTTTTTATAGTTATTAGAAAGGCTACTCATGATGGAAATTACCATGAAGACCCTCATAAGGGATTTACTAAATGACCCATTATTTTCAGATCACCTAGAATTCTTGCTGTATTTCTATGATTTAAGAGGCCAAGAAGACCGACCCTTTGGGGAATTTTTGTTAGAAAGGGATCACGAGATCAAATGTAACGATGTCATTTATCGTTTCGATAGATTCCACAAGCTTTTATCTGAAGGGAGCTGTTTTTATCGCTTTGATGAAACTCGCCCATTCACTGGACTGTTTTATATAAAAAGCACAAAGCCATACTGCAAAGGAAAGCTAATTACCATCCCCGGCGGTGGATATGGCAGCGTTTGTGGAAGAAACGAAGGCTTGGGGGTTGCTTTCAAACTGGCTGACGAAGGATATGATGTCTTCATCCTTAAATATGGCGTAAAAGAGTATGCCCGCTTCCCAGAAGCAACATCAGATTTAGTCCACGCCTTAGAATATTTACTGGCAAATCCCCAATATTTTGGCGATTGCCATGACTATACCCTTTTAGGTTACTCGGCTTCGGCCCATCTAGTCGGGACCTTCGTATCTTCTAAATATGGGTATAAAAACTATGGCCTTCCAGGCCCTAACGGAATTGTCTTAGGTTATCCAGTCGTGACTTTCTCGGGGCCTACAAACGGACATACTAGAGATAACTGTCTTGGTCAGGATCGCCTTAATGATATGGAACTTCGGAAGGAGTTATCTCTAGAGAATTTAGTTGACGATAACTTCCCGCGTAGCTTTATTGCCATAGGAGGCAAAGACAATATTGTGCCTTCGAATAATGGGAAAGCTCTAAAAGAGGCTTTAGATAAGTTCCAAAGGCCATATATTTATAAAGTATATGAGGACTGCGGCCATGGTTTTGCCTGGGGAACCGGCACTTCAAGCAATGATTGGATTCTCGAAGCCCTGGCATTTGTAAGAAAATAAAATTGTGATATTTACAATTTTTCATCATTCATCTATAATTAAATCACCACAGAAAGGAACAAAATAAATGTCCGACAAAATTAATTTATACGCCCTTACCAAAGGCGTGAGAGGCAAACTCACCAAAGTCGATTTCGAAGATGACCTAGGAGAAACCGAAGGGAAGGTTCGCATCACCGCCTCGGTTACCACCAACTCCTATGACGATGGGATCTTCCTTGAAATCATCGCTTATGCCAGCGGAACCGTCCATTGCTTTGCCACCTTCGATGAACTTGATCCAACCCTAGAATCCCTCAGACTGATTAACGAGTTCAACGACAACAATTCTTGGTTCGCCGGATATATCACCACGATTAACGGCAAACAATTCTTCCAAGTTCACTATTCAGTTATTGAATGCGCCGATACGGACAATGCCGTTTATAACGTCGAAAGATTCTTCGACTATCTCGTCGATGATGATATTGCTGAGAAGCTTTCCCCGATCACAAGGCTCACTCACTAATCACTAAATAACGAAAATGATGGCGATTTGCTATGGAAATCGCCATCATTTTTTTCTTTTTATCTATTCTATGCGCAGGTTATGTGCAAGGTTATTTCCGTATCACTTTGAGACGTGATAGAGAATGACCAAGGAATCGTATCCCCGTTATTGAATTTGTCGCCGTTAGAGAAGATAGTCGTATATGAAGAAGGGGCGAAACTAGAAGATCCACCTTCATAATCGGCGGTGGAGAACAACACATCATTATTCCCAAGATTAGCTTCGGCTTCAGCACATTTAAAGAGATTCTCTCCGCTCGCCGGGATCGCTTCCATCAATAAATTGGTGGATTTGACCGATTGAGATGGGGTATTGCTATTAGCGAGATAATAATTATCCTGGTAGTCGCTGGCGTATGTAGTGGTCCTTCTATTCACTCTTAAGCGAGAATCGACGTGGAACATTTTTAACCCACGTTCGGTATAGGTTCCACCCGTCCCTAAGCCATACCAATCTTGATATCCGTGGCTATCTAGTTCATTTAGACCTGTTGGAGTGTAATATTCGAGAGTCAGATATTCATCGTACGGGGTTCCATTCCAAGCGGAAGGATCAATAAGCATCAGACAATCGCCCGAAGATTCGAACGGTCTTAAGGTAATATCAAATTCTTTGATATCTCCTTTGGCCACGTATGGATCGACCCAATCGAAAAGGATTTTCGAATAGGCGCAGTGGTCACCGATATTTAAATCCATCATATCGACTCCGCCGGCAGGCATTTGGCCATCATAATCGTAACTATAATAATCATCCAAACCCATCATATGGCCAGTCTCATGGA
>JAIKYF010000044.1 GCA_024683495.1 Bacilli bacterium | reverse complement strand
GGTGGCGACACGCCAGATAATCTGGGCCGCGGCCACATTGGCGGAAGCGCTGTGGGAGACGATTAAGCCACTGCTGGTCATAACCTGGGTCTCCACGAAGAAGCCCTGGAACATAATGGAGAAGAATAATTCCGAGACACCCGCGGCGCCTGGGATTGGGACTAAGCCCGTGACCATCTGGTGGAAGGCCGACTTGAAGGAGGCATCCATCATCTTGGCCAAGGAGAAAGTGTTGTCTAAGCCATAGGCGTGGAGGGATAGACCAGCGAAATATGGGATGGAGAATCTTAAGATAAGATTCACCGTGAAGAGCAAAGCGATGAGGATGGTAACAGGGATATTGGCCTGCAAACGTCTTAATTCGATTTTGAAGTTTTCGACCTGAACCCTTAAATTCTCGCGGGTTTTGTCAGGGTTTTTGAGAAGTTTGAGCTTTCCAAGTAGACCTACGCCATAATGCATGACAAAGTTATGGAACTTATGGGAATAGCTCATCAAGAAGAGCAAAACGATGACGAAGAGGTTGAGCAAGAAGCCGATGATGATAAGAGGCATCATCGGAAGCTCACCATTCCATCCCCCGATTTGGACGCCCGGCACCTTCAAGGTGGTGATGGAGGCGATCGTCCCCCATTCGAAGATAATCGCGAAGACGTCAAAGCCAATCAAGGTCACCTGGTAAAGAATGAACCACATGACCATGATGGAGGCGGCGTTAGAGACCTCGATGCCCTGTTTCTTCATCGTGTAGGCCTGCATGATCTGACCGCCGGAGGCCCCTGGGGTAACCGCGGAATAGAAGGCTCCGATCATCGAGTTGGCGATACCTTGGTGGATATAATATTTTCTTGTATATAATCGGCAGAAGATCCATAAAATCAAGCCTTCGATGAGATAGGTCAAAACGACTACCGCGATCATGACCAAAAGCCAGCCGATATCGCAGTCTTTGAAGGCGTTGCCAATCAATCTTCCGCCATCGACGAAGTTGCCATTACCGGCGGAATATAGAGAAAGGAAGAGGGAGACGCCTGTCAAAACCAAAACGATCAATATCGAAATCAGATATTTGTTAGGCTTCTTTCTTACTTTTTTAGCTTGCTTAATTTCTTCCGCCATAAAAATCTAAGAGTCAAATGACTCTTCCCTAGTATTCTACCAACTTTTCATGAAGGTGGGTTAAATATTTATATTTAAGTGGATTAGATGCGCTATTTAGAACAATTTCGTTCGAATTGAGCATGTCTCTGGCAATAAAATACAAAGGTCGATAAAATAACCCTAAAGAAGGAGAAAAATCTATGAACAAAGAACTAAAAGATTTAATCGAAAACCAAATTAACAAAGAACTTTGGAGCGCCTATATCTACTACGATATGGCCGAATATTATCAAAGCAAGGGCTTAAGCGGATTCCACGCTTTATTCGAAGCCCACGCCAAAGAAGAAATCGAACACGCCGAGAAATTCTGCGAATTCCTCGCTGAAAGAGGCGAAAGCTTCAAGATGAGAGCCATCGAAGCCCCCGACAAGGAATACAAGGATCTTAGAGAACCACTCGAATATCAAGTCGAGCACGAAAGACTCGTCACTAGCCTCATCCTCAAAGTCTACGAGAAAGCCAAGGAAGTCAAAGACTATATCGCCGAAGCCTTCTTGGTCTGGTATGTCAACGAGCAGCACGAAGAAGAAACCAGCGCCGAAACCGAATTAGGCCAATATGACTTATACGGCAAAGATGGCGGACTTGGCCTCCATATGTTGGACAAGGAATTCGCTAAAAAAGCCGCTAAAGAATAAAAATAGCCGCGATTTGCGCGGAAAATTAAAAGGCTCGCCACTCGGCGGGCCTTCTTTCTTTTGTGTTTTAGAAGCCTAAGCGAATAGTGAATTTATCGCAGTCGAACCAATAGACGTTATCGACTAAGCCGTACCGGACATTGACTTCCTCATCGAGGATGATTTCCTTTTTATAAGTGACATCGATCGTTTTAGCGACATGTTCCTTAAGGAAAGAAGTCGGGAGAACATCTTCACACATATCAAAATAGGAAGTGTTATTGAGGTGGCCGTTGAGGTCGCAGCGGCTCCACTGAGCCTTGAAGATGGTGGTTTGCTCTAAGGCTGGCGGCATTAAAGAGACGTTGCAATTAATCTCCCTACCATTGGAGTATGGAGGCAAAATAACGCCGTTTTGCTCGGGAAAAGTGATTCTTCTGGTGTTTTTGTCGATTAAGCACCAAAGGGTGTTGCATCTAATGATGATTTCACCTTTCTCATCGCTTATCTCATAGTTACGGGGATAGAGGAACTTAACCGTGGTCGATGGCCAAGTCCTGATATAGATAGTCTCCCCATAGACTGGCATTCTCTTGATTTCGGTATGCTGCTTGGCGATGACCCAAAGGATACCTTTATCCATTGTTTTGTCTTTGCCAAAATCCAAGATATCGACGTGACGGGATGAGACTTCCTGAATCATCTTCAATAATGAAGAGATCTTCAATTCCCCTTTGAGGTTGCAGTGCTCATATTCCACCTTATGCTCGAAGACGTATTCAAATTCCATAGTAATTCTCCAATCGCCTCTAATTGTATAACCTTAAAGGATGTTTTCTAAAGAAAATCTCTCTATGAGAGATAATAAAGGCATTTTCGTTCGAATTTGTACCTTGAATAACTCTTTCCGAAAGCCAAAAAGTGCAGGAATGGGATTTGGTAGATGATGAAGATGCTGACTAAGATGAAGCCTAAACACATTAAAGTCATCGCAAAAGCGGATAAATAGGCTAAGGCGAGATTAGGGACGGCCCAAACTCCCCACCACTTCAAAAGATTCGGATGGGCCCAATAGGATTCAAGGCTGAATTTAGATAATTTCGAGAATAAGACGGTCCCTTTGTTCTTCGGGATCTTGATGGCGACTAGATAGAAGAAAAGAACCCCGCATGTCGATAAAAGAAGATTCAAAGGATCCCCTAAAACGAACTGACTCTTGTTGTGCCTAACAAATGATGACTCTAAGCCACAGGCGAAGGAAAAATAAACCGCCCCAGTCAAAACCAAGAGAATCCAATAGGTCAATTTATTGTCCAAGAAAGAAAGTTTATTGGCATCCTTCAATTCTCTAACCGCAATCCCTAAATAATAATAAAGGCAATATTCTAGATAGAGGGCGATCCCTAGATAAGTGACATCCACCGTCCTAGTGCCATATAAGCAGATAAAGACCACTACCGCGATTAAGGATGGCAAGAAGCGAATTGTCATTTTAAGCGGTTTTTGCACGATAAAATGACTGATATAGGTGCCAATATCCA
>JAIKYF010000136.1 GCA_024683495.1 Bacilli bacterium | reverse complement strand
GGAATGGACCCTTTCCCCCGAAGGAAAGTATTACGTTAAAAGAAACGATTCGAGTTTGATTGCCTTCAAACTCCCAAAGCACTGCGACGAGGCCACTTTCCTCATCTGCGCGGCGCATACCGACTCCCCCACTTTCAAGATTAAGCCGGAACCCCTCATCATAAAGGATGGGTTAACTCTATTAGACATTGAGCCTTATGGCGGGGCCATCTATGCCCCTTGGCTTGATAGAGCTTTGTCTTTTGCTGGAAGAGTCGTCTATGAAAAAGATGGCAAATACCTCACTAAATTAGTCGACTTAGATGAAGATTCCTTGGTCATCCCCAATGTGGCCATCCATATGAATCGGACCATCAATAGCGACAATTCCTATAATCCGGCGGTCGATCTTCGCCCCATCCTCAATCAAGGCGAAGGGCTGATGGAATTCGACGCGATCTTGAAGTCTTGCTTTGATATTGATGGAGAGATTCTCTCCCACGATTTATTCCTCTATAACCGGGACAAAGCCCGTTATATCGGTTTGAACAACAATCTTCTTCTCTCCTCGCGGCTTGATGATTTAGCCTGCGCCTACACCAACCTTTTCGGATTCATCGAAAGCACTCTCCTGGATAAGCATATCGCCGTCTATGTCGCTTACGATAATGAGGAGGTCGGATCTTTGACCCGCCAAGGGGCCGATAGCAATTTCTTAGAGGATACCTTGAAGAAAATCGCTTGCTTACTCAAGCAGGATTATTCGGAAATCGTCGCTAGGTCGGTTTTGCTTAGCGCCGATAATGCCCACGCCAACCATCCCAATCACCCCGAATATAGCGACATCAAAACCAATGTCCGCCTCAATGAAGGAATCGTCATCAAATATAACGCAAATCAGCATTACACCACCGACGCCTTATCGAGTGCCATCGTGAAGGCCCTTTGCCAAAAACTTTCCCAGCCCTATCAGGAATTCACCAATCGAAGCGATTTAAGAGGAGGCTCCACCTTAGGAAATATCTCCAACGCCCATGTCTCCATAGTCTCTTGCGACATCGGAATCGCCCAGTTGGCCATGCACTCCAATAATGAATTATGCGGAGCGGAGGATGTTAATAGAATGGCCTTATTGCTTAATTCCTTCTATTCCTCGAATCTCACCATCTTAGAGGATGGCTTCGAATTATAAAAAAGACCCGCTAGAGCAATCTAAGCGGGTTTTGCATAGGATTTTGATTATTTGCCTTTATACATTTCCACAACGATAGGTGGAACTAAGGAAGAGATATCGACTCCGTTTTCCGCCAGTTGGTTAACGGTTGAGGAGGAGATGAAAGTCTCCTCTTTTCTTGACATGAAGAAGACCATGTCGATGTCGCTATCGATGTATTCGTTAGCGGCCGCCAATTGGAATTCATATTCGAAATCCGTCACGGCCCTTAAGCCTCTGATTAAGTGCTTAGCCCCGACTTTCTTGCAATATTCGACGGTCAATCCATCATAGAAATCGACTTTGACATTGGGAAAATCCTTAGTGGCTTCCTTCATCATCTTCAAACGTTCATCGACGGAAAATTGGCTTTTCTTATTGGGGTTGACGGCCAAAAGCAAGACGACTTCGTCGAAGACTCCAAGCGATCTTTTAAGGATGAGGAGGTGGCCGTTGGTGATGGGATCGAATGATCCAGGGTAAACTGCGATTCTTTTCATAATTATTTCCTTAATATCATAACGTGGGTCCGGCCATATTTGTAGTGGCGGTTACTGGCATATAGCTCAAGAGGAGGATTGATCTCCCCTTCATATTCTAAAACCACCACGCCGTTCTCAGAGAGTATCTCTTCCTTGATTAAGAAAGCGGGGACATTCGCATAGACATCTTTATCAGCATAGGGCGGATCGAGGAAGACGATATCGAATTTAACGCCGGGGTTGACTTCAAAATACCTATCATATCCCCCATAAAATACGTTGGAGCTATTGTCTTTTAGGGTCAAGATATTCTGTTTAAGGACCGCCACCACTTCAGCGGAATTATCGACGAATTGGCAGAATCTCGCCCCTCGAGAAAGAGCCTCGAAACCAAGAGCGCCGGAGCCGGCGAATAAATCCAGGACCCTTGCATCCGTCACATCGTTAGTCAAAGCGTTCAGAATCGCCGTCCTTACGATGGACTTAGTGGGAACGGTCACCGAAGGCGGCACTTCGATGGAGCGGCTGCGGTATTTGCCAGACACTAACTTAATCATTATTTGATGCCCTCCAAAATCGGCTTTTTCCTAAAAGGAGAGAAAAGGATGTCATCGATGATCATATAGAGATCTCTGACGACGATGAAGGCTTCGGAATATTTCATGACATCCGGCTGGAGATCAAGATTCTTCTTGGCCTCATATAAAGCCTTTCTTGCCTCTAAGACCTCAGGGTCATTTTCGTCTTTGATCTTCAATAGGTCCGAATAATGGTTCTCGGCCTCATCTTTTCTTTTATAGAGGTCGATAACTTCAGGAATTGAGTAAAGCTTTTCCTCTAATTCTTTTAGAAGAATTACCCGAGAGTCATTCTCAAGGGCCAGCCTCAGTTCCTCAATCGCGATTTCTAAACTATTTTGCATCAAGCATATTTTAAGTATTTTGTCTTTTATGTGCTAGAATAACTATCGGAGATAGTCAATATGTTAAGAATAGTCAAAGATAATGCCAAATCAATCCATAACGTCTGCAAGGAAGTCAGCATGCCGCTAGATAACGAAACCAAAGCCCTTTTAGACGAGATGCTTCAATACCTCAAGGATTCCCAAAATGAGGAATTCCGGAAGAAACACCCAAGCGTCCGCGAAGGCGTTGGCCTTGCGGCCCCTCAGGTTGGCTCCAATAAAAGAATGCTCGTCATCTATTATCCGGTGACCGAAGAAGATGGGACCACTTCCTATACCCAATATCAATTGGTCAACCCCAAAATCGTCATCTCTTCCGTCAAGAAGTGCTATCTCGAATACGGAGAAGGCTGCTTATCGGTCGATAAGGAACACCCAGGACACGTCTATCGCGACTACCGCATCACCGTCAAAGCCTATGATGCTTTGCTCGGACAGGATGTCGAGATCAAAGCCATCGGCTACGACGCGATCGTCTTGCAACACGAAATCGATCACCTTAACGGTATCCTCTTCTATGACCGTATCGATAAGAATGATCCGATGAAAGTCATCCCCGGTTCAGTCGCCATCTAGTTTATTCTATGCGCTTAATTTTCATTCGGCACGGAGACCCCGATTACTCTAACGATTCCTTAACTGAGCGCGGCCAGAAAGAGGCCGCCGCTTTAACTAAGCGAATCGATGCGATGAAGATAAGCGAAGTCTATGCCTCGCCTCTTGGCAGAGCCTATCTAACCGCGAAAATCGCGTGCAAAAACCGCCCGGAATTACAAATCAAAGTTCTTCCTTGGCTAAAGGAATTCGAAGCGAGAATCACTTTGGAAGATGGCATTCCCCGTCACGTCTGGGATTGGAAGCCTTCCATCTGGGCCGAAACCGATGGTTTTTATTCGAAAGACGAATGGTCGACCACCGCTTTCTTCAAGGATTCCGAGGAGATGAGAAGTCTTTATAATACGGCCGTGAGTGAACTCGACAAATTATTAAAAGAGAAGGGATATGCCCGGGAAAATAACCATTATAAGGTCATTAGGTCCACTCATGACACCTATGTCTTTTTCTGCCATTTCGCCATCGAATGCGTTTTCCTTTCTCATCTTATCAATGTCTCCCCGATGATCCTATGGCAAGGCTTTTGCGCCGCCCCCAGCGGAGTGACCATCGTTAACACCGAAGAAAGAGAAAAAGGAATTTCCTCTTTCAGAATCTCCCACTTTGGGGATACATCGCATCTATATAGCGAGGGATTGGAGCCCTCATTCGCGGCAAGGTTTTGCGAATGTTTCGACGACGACACGAGACATTAAGGGCTAATGAACAAATATTGATATTTACATCTCAAAGAGATGTTTTTTTCTTTACCAGAACGGGTTTTCTCATTAAAATGGGGTCAACTAAGTAGTTGGACATATGTTTAGCGCGCAAAAGAGCGAAACTTTGCTTCATGTAAACGCTTTCTTTGCGTTATAGGCTTACCATGCCCTAATAATGTGATATAACTATCACATCAGCCGTCTAAATAATTAGTTTCTAGTCAGCTTGCTTTCAATTTTTAAGGAGGACTTCTATGCCCACTTTAACATCACCAGTCAATATCTATGCTCTCGGCGGCTTAGGTGAGGTCGGTAAAAACACCTACTGCATCGAAAACGAGAGTTCTTTGATAATGATCGATGCTGGTGTCAAATTCCCAGGCGCCAACCTCCCGGGCGTCGACTATGTCATCCCCGACTATACCCATCTAAGGATGAATCGCTCCAAGATCAAAGCCTTATTCATCACCCACGGCCATGAAGACCATATCGGAGGGATTCCTTTCCTTATCAGAACCATCCATATCCCCGTCATCTACGCTCCTCGTTTAGCCGCTGCCTTGATTAGGCACAAATTAGAGGATGCCCGCATCAAAGAAAACGTCAAAATCGTCGAATATGACCACGATACCGTCGTCCGTGTGGCCGACGATTTCGTCGTCACCTTCTTTAGAGTCACCCACTCCATCCCCGATTCCTATGGCATCTGCGTCGATACCAAAGAAGGAAGAATCGTCGATACCGGTGATTACAAGATCGACTTAACCCCTGTCGGCCCGACTTTCGATTTGGACCGTTTGACCAAGATGGGCTCGGAGGGGATCGATTTATTATTAAGCGATTCCACGAACGCCGAAATCGAAGGCTACACCCCATCTGAGACCAATGTCAGAGCTGACGTTGAGGATATTTTCGATAAGGCCATCGGCCGAATCATCGTCTCCACCTTCTCCAGCAACATCAACCGTATCCAGCAGGTCGTCGAAGTCGCCGTCGAGCATAACCGCAAAATCTGCATCCTCGGCCGCTCGATGGAGAATGTCGTCGGCATCGCCAGAGAATATGGCTACATCAAGATTCCTGATGCCTCCATCATCAGCGATGACATGATCAGGAACTATAAGCCAGGCGATATCTGCATCCTCTGCACGGGTTCGCAAGGCGAATCGATGGCTGCTTTATCGAGAATCGCTAGAGGCGATCATAAAAACGTCCGCATCATGCCAGGCGACACCATCATCTTCTCCTCTAACCCGATTCCTGGAAACGGAGCCTTAATCGATAAACTCGTCAACGATCTAGTCAGGCAAGGGGCCGATGTCAAACTTAACGGCATGGCCTTCTCCCTCCATTCCTCTGGCCACCCCTCTAGGCAAGAGCTTCGTCTCATGCTGAGACTTGCCAAACCTAACTACTTCATGCCTGCCCATGGCGAATACCGCATGCTTAAACTCCACGCGAAAATCGCCGAGACGATCGGCATCAAGAAAGATAATATCTTCATCTGCGATAACGGGGATGTCTTAACCCTCAAAGACCACAAAGTCTTCAGAGGCGGCCGCGTCCAAGCCGATGATGTCTTAATCGACGGCAATGACTTAGATGGCCTTTCCCAAAGCGTCATCCATGACCGCGATCAGATGAAGAATGACGGGATGATCACCGTTTTGGTCGCAGTCAATTCCAAAACCAACAAAATGGAGGTCCGCCCCATCGTCTATGCGGTCGGGTTCGCCGATTCGGGAGATACCCATCTTGTCCGCCACTCGCAAATGCACTGCGAAGAGGCCCTCAATGAATTGATGAAGAGGAGATGCACCTTCTCCGAGATTAAATCGACCATCAAAAACGTCGTCTCCAACTATATCCATCGTAAGACGGGGAGAAATCCGATGATCGTCCCGGTCGTCATGAATTATAACGAATAAGATGCTGATCCTCGCTTCGTCTTCCCCTAGGAGGAAGACCCTTCTAAAGAAACTCACTTCCGACTATACCATCATCGTCCCGGAAATCGACGAGTCTCTTTTAGATGGAATCGTCGACCCGTATCTGCTTCCCGCCGAAGAAAGCAAGCTTAAAGCCTACGCGATTTCCGCTAAATACCCAAATGATGAAATACTCTCCTGCGACACCATCGTCTATCTTGATGGGCAAGTCTTAGGTAAACCACATAATGAAGAGACGGCCATCAAAATGCTGAAGATGGAATCGGGGAAGAAACAGATAGTCATCTCGGGATATACCTATATCTCCCCCACCAAAGAGATAACTAGGTCAGTCAAGTCCGTTGTCTATTTCAAGGAATTATCCGATGGGCAAATCGTCGAATACGTCAAAAAATACCAGCCTCTTGGCAAGGCCGGGGCCTATGGAATCCAAGATGAGGCTGGTTTGATTGAACGGATCGAGGGCAGTTACGACAATATCGTCGGCTTGCCAGTCGAAGACCTGAGGAAACACGTCTTCTCTATTCGGGGAAAATGAGGCGATAGACTTCTTTCGAATGTTCTTTGACGACCAGGGTCACCTGGTCGCTTTTTTGAATGAAGCCGGTGACTCCGACTTCCTTAAGCTTGTCTTGATCGAGTTGAGAATAATCATTGAGGACCAAGATGATCCTTGAGCCTCTGATGTCGTGGGAGACGATATTCTCGGCTCCTCCCAATAAAGCGAGGTATTCGCTTTTATTGGCCGCCAGCTTGGCTTTTTTCTTTTCTTTTTTTCTTCTGTCGAGATAATGCCCGATGACGAAATAGACGGTGGAGACCAACAAAACGGCGATGCCAATGATCCACCAAAGGTTATTTAGAAAGAAATCTTGATACAACATAGATTAACTTTTCCTTTCTCACTGCGTTATAATATCACATTAGAAGGAGAAATACCTATATGAGCAATGCGATTGAAATTGAAGCGAAGGCCCTGATCAATCATGATCAGTACAATAAACTGATCGATTTATTCCCTCAATACATGTCCTACACCCAGACCAATTACTACGTCGATAACGATGAAGGATTGATGAGAAAAGAAGGCTTGGCTCTTAGAATCAGAGAGAAAGGCGGAACCTTCGAGATGACTTTAAAAACCCCGCTTTCTGAGGGTTTGCTCGAGAAAAACTGCACCTGGAGCCACAACACTTTCGTCTCTTTCCGCGACCATGGCATTTTCCCCGAAGGCGACATCAAACGCTTCCTCACGATGCTCGATATCGATGTCACCAAGCTCAAGATCAAGACTTCCTTGACCACCAAGAGAACCGACGTTCCTTACGAAGGAGGCAAGCTCTCCATCGACGAGAACACCTATTGTGGCCAAATCGATTATGAGGTTGAGCTCGAATACAATAACGAGATGGATGCCGAAAGATTGCTTCGCGAGCTTCTCGAAGAAAACGGAATCCCCTTCTTCCTCAATAAGAAAACCAAAGTCGCCAGGGCCCTCGACGCCTACGCGAAAATGAAATAATTCGCTAGAAGATCATTCATTGACGGCAAAAA
>JAIKYF010000055.1 GCA_024683495.1 Bacilli bacterium | reverse complement strand
CCCTCAATGAGGCCCTGCATCTTGGCTTTGCAGTCTTCTTCATCATTTAAAACGACGACTGGAATGACTTTAAAATCATCTAATTTCATTTCACAATCTCCTTTGGGTTGTTGTAACAGATATCTTTGAGGAGAAGTTCGGCACTCTTGAGGTCATACTCTCCTTTATTGACCTTCTCGGCCACAAAGTCGCAGAGGATTCTTCTAAAGAAATCGAATCTTGAATAAGAAGAGAAGCTTCTGCTATCGGTCAACATGCCTAGATTAGTCCCTAGGACACTATATTCGGAGATAACGGATAGATTGTATTTGATGCTCTCCAAGGTATCGTTGAACCACCAGGCAGCCCCCATTCTGACCTTACGAAAGGCCCCGGTTACCGCGGCCAATTCTTTGAGGTTAGCGTCGTTGAGGGTGTATAAAACGATGTTGGGTCTATTATCGTTAGTGAATTGATTGAGGAATAAGATGACTTCTGCGGCATCTTGGGTTTTGCCGATTAAATCAAAGCCCGAATCAACCCCACATTTTTCAAACATCTCGGCATTATTATTTCTAATAACCGCGAAGTGAATTTGCATAGTTAAGCCGCGTTTTGCATAGGATTTTGCCAAATTGACGAGCAACCAGCCGAAGAATAATTCTCTATCTTCTTCGCTGAGGCTATCTCGTTTTTGGAATAATTCATCCGCCTTATCATCGTCGACATATTCCTTGGGGAAGTGATAAAAACCATGGTCGGTGATCTTCGCTCCTTTGGAAACGAAATAGTCGAGTCTTTCAATTAAAGCAGCCAAGTATTCTTTGGCACTTCTAATGGGGCGATTGAGGACTTTCTCAAGTCTAGGGACATAATCTTTTGGATAATATGCTTTATCGGGTCTAAAAGTTGGGCCCACCATCGTCTCATCGTATTTGCCATTCGCGGCTAAATCATCACAAGGATCATCAGTGGTCGCGACATATTCAACCTTAAAATGCTTAAGAAGATCTCTGACTTTAAGAGTCTTTAATTTCTCATTGGCTTTCTGATAGATTCTTTCGGCAGACTCACTATTCAATGGTTCATTGATATCGAAAATCTGCTTCAATTCGAAGTGAGTCCAATAATACAAAGGATTGCCGATGATTTTAGGAAGGATTGAGGCGTATTTAAGGAATTTATCATGGTAAGAAGCCTTGCCAGAGATATATTCCTCATCCACGCCGCACATTCTCATGGCTCTCCATTTGTAATGGTCGCCACTGAGCCATAATTCACCGATATCCGAGAAAGAGTCATTGTTTTTGATTTTGTTTTGATCAAGATGGCAATGATAATCGATAATCGGCAAATCTTTGACTAATTGATATAAGGAGACGGCAGTCTCACTATTAAGCAAGACGGAGTCGGAGAAAAAGTCTTTCATATTACACTCCACTATAGGAAGAGAAGCCTCCGTCGATTGGAAGGACAACGCCAGTGATGAAGCTCGCTGCTTCCTCACTAAGTAAGAATAAGGTCGCACCTAATAATTCTTCAGGCTCTCCGAATCTATCCATTGGGGTCGCGGCTAAAATCTTGCCAGTTCTCGCCGTTGGGGTCCCATCTTCATTCCATAGAAGGGCTTTATTCTGGGCGGTCGAGAAGAAACCAGGGGCAATAGCATTGACTCTGATGCCGACTTTCGAGAAATGGACGGCTAACCATTTGGTGAAATTGGAAACCGCGGCTTTCGCTCCGCTATAAGCGGGGATTTTGGTTAAAGGAGTGAACGCGTTCATCGAAGAGATGTTAAGAATAGAGCAGCCTTTTCTCCCAATCATATCTTTGGCGAATTCCTGAGTAGGAAGCAAAGTGCCAAGGTAGTTGAGGTTAAAGACGAAACCAACACCCGCTTCATCCAAATCAAAGAAGGATTTGGTTTCGGCATCGATATCGCCGTCTTCGAAATACTCTTTATCGGTGGTGGCCTTAGGATTATTGCCGCCGGCGCCATTGACGAGAATATCAACTTTGCCTAAATCTCTCACGATATCTTCATGGGCTTTGGCTAAGCTATCTTTCTTTAAGACGTTGACTTCATATCCGCGAGCAACCCCACCCGCGGCATTGATTTCTTCGGCGTATTCAGTGGCTTTAGCAAGATTCATATCGAGCAAAGCAACTTTCGCGCCGGCTTCAGCGATAGCTTTAGCCATCATGGAGCACAAAACTCCGCCAGCGCCAGTCACGACGACGACTTTGTCTTTTAAATCATTGATCTGCAATGGAAGTTTCATATTATTTTTTCTCCTTTTCGATGGCTTCGAATAAGCCATTCAAATACATAGCGCCTAAAGCTCTGTCATATAAGCCATAGCCAGGCTTACCATCTTCGCCCCAAATGTTGCGGCCATGGTCGGGTCTCACATAGCCTTTGAATCCGCCTTCAACTAAGGCTTTGACGATTCCATAGATATCTAAATCGCCCATCGAAGTTAAATGGCCAGCCTCCGTGAAATCGAGCTCGTTATCGAACTTGAGTTGACGGATATGGGCAAAATATATGCGATTTGCATAGGTTTTTGCCATATCGATGAGGTCATTATTCCTTCCTGCGCCTAAGCTGCCGGTGCAGAAAGTGAAACCATTATGGATATTCGGGACTCTTCTAATCATCTCATCATAGGATTCTTTGCTTGTGATGATTCTTGGGAGATTGAACATATCCCAGGGTGGATCATCGGGATGAATGGCCATCGAGATGCCAGTTTCATCGCAAGCAGGCATAATCGCCTTTAAGAAATAGACGAGATTATCGAATAATTGCTCATGGGAGACATTCTTATATTCATCTAATAAAGCGTTTAGTTCATCTAAGGAATAACTCTCATCCCAGCCTGGAAGATGAAGGTTCTTTGGATCTAACTTCATCAAGGTGTCATGGCAATAGCAAAGAGAATTAGAGCCATCGTCATTGACCTTCTTTAGGTCAGTTCTTAGCCAATCAAAGACCGGCATGAAGTTATAGCAGATGCATTTGACGCCGACTTTGCCAAGGTTTTTGATATTTTGGATATAGTTAGCGATATATCTATCTCTAGTTGGCTTACCAAGTTTAATGTCTTCGTGGACAGGAACCGACTCGATGACTTCCATTTCAAGTCCGGCTTTGTCGCAAAGATCTTTTAGATGTTGGATCTTCTCGAGTGGCCAAACCTCCCCTACTGGAACCTCATACACCGCGGTAACGACGCCTGAGACATTAGGAATCTGCCTAATGTAACTTAATGGGATGGAATCTTTTTCTCCATACCATCTGAATGTCATTTTCATGATATGCCCCTTTCCTTGCTTATCTTTGATAATGTTTTTATTTTTCGTGTTTTAGGACGGAATAGAATTCATCAAGCAATTTCTTCTGATATTCCTCATTGAATTTCCCTTCTAGGAAAATCCCAAGAGTTTCGCCCATGAATTTCGCCCAGCTTTCCTTCTCATAACGAGGAATGATGGGGAAGAACCAAACTCCGTTAGCTTGGGCGGCTTTCAAATCTCCGATTGCGTCGCCAAACATAATGACGTCTTCTTTTTGATAGCCCATCATTAAGGATTCTTTGATGATTTGAGTTTTATTGCCTTTATCTTGGCAGGCGATTTCTTTGAAATATGGCGCTAGGCCAAGCTCATTCCATTCAGCATAGACGGCTTGGGGGTTAGCGGAGCTGACGCCTACTAAATCGGCATGCTTAGAAGCTTTGATAATCGCATCTTTGACACCTTCGAAATAAGCGCTCATCGGAAGAGTCTTAATCTTGTCGTTAACGGCTTTGCTCCATTTTAGAGCGAGGGTGAAACATGCGTGATTATCGTTATTTTCCATCTCTCGGCCAATCGCTCCGGCTGAAAGTTCAGGCGAAGTGGCGACCCAGTTATGGTATTCATCGTATCCTTCAAATTCGTAACCGAATTGCTTCACGAACTGAAGGATACGATCTAAACCTTGGAAACGATTGATTCCTCTAGTCAAAGAATAAAGATTATCTTCATTCCAACGGGCAATCGTCTCTTCTACGTGGTCTTTGATGCCGAAAACCTCAATGAAGCATGGGCCAAAACATTGGAGATGCTTAAGGGTCATCGTGTCCATGACGGTTCCGTCACTATCCATGCAGAGGAGGTATTTGTGGTCCTTTTGGAAATGAATCATATCTTTACTTCCTTTCTATTAGAGGGTCCATTCCTTTAAGAAATGGATTTTTGGCATCTCCTCACCAAAATCGATCGGGAGCCAAACATAAGTGGAAATTGACGAGTTATTTGAGCCACCGAATGGCATCGAGGCGAATAACTTGCGGTCATCATCGCTCGGCTTGATGGATTCGTCATAACGGGATCTGATGACGCGATACATCGCTTCATATTTCTCCGCGGACATCTCAAGTTCAGGAACCCATCTATCGCTCATGGCGATGTATCTATTTTCTCCAATCACCTTGAAGATGCAGGAGAATTGCGACATGAAGGAGCTTTTAGTGAGGTCATTGACATTTGGATCGCCTAAGACTTCGTAATCTCCTAGATAGTCGTCAGAGACAGCGACTTCAGAAGGATTTGGGATATATCCGCTCATGCCAGAAGTGAAGATATAATGTTTATCCCCTACTTTGACATGGGTGACGGCCTCTCTAGTCAATGGAGGCATGACGTGATCATAGATGCACTTACGATTATCGGTGATCTCGGTATATTCCTCGTTTAGTTCGGCGCCCCAGACGTCTTCATGCTCAACCTCGCAATAGAGATAGCCTTTTCCGGTTTTCTCATCGACTGCGAGATCGAAGTCGCCGACTGGGCGATTATCGAATGGACGATAGACTCCTTTGACTACTTCATATGGGCCGAGAAGCTTCGAAGAGGTTAAAACTGTGAAGTGAGCCTCATCGCAATATTTGAGCCATAAGACGTATTTGCCCGTCTTCTTATTGAAAATCATATGAGGACGGTCAAGTCTTCTAACGGGATAGAAGAGGGATTTATCATCATCTAAGACGGCATCGACTAAGAAACCTTCATCGTGCCAGTTATAGAGATCTTTGGAAGAATAGATCTTCACGCCCCAAGTCCAGATGCGTCCTTCCTTGGTGGTGTGATCTTTGTTTTCGCCAATCCAATAATAGGTATCGCCTTCGATGAACATGGTTCCACCATGTGCCTGAATGCGGTTGCCTTCATCGTCATACCAGACTTCGCCTGGTCTAAAGGAAGTATGCTTTTTTGCATTTTCCTTGGCAAAAGCAGCTTCTTTTTCTTCTAATCCCACCGATTCACGAACTTCTTGATATGGATCAAAGACAAATTCGGGAAGGTCGGCGATAAGAGAATTGATGCGATTTAAGATACCTTGCATCATGGCCCCTCCATTAGGCCCCATGGACTCGGACATTCTCTTGAGGGTTACTTCCTCAAGCTGAGCGAGCATGGGGTTGGAGAACATATTGTTGGTCGCTTCGTTGGCGATCTTTAAAACTGCGGGGTTTTTGGTGATGTCTCTAAGAAGATTGTCTAACGTTAAAGGTTTCATAAGCGTCATCCATTCCTAGAACTTCGTATCGAATAAGCCACAGAAGGCATCGACTGGGGATTGACCTTTGAATTCGCTTTCACCAGTCATCTTATCGATTAAGGCTTTGACGGTGATTTCATTCGCGTCATAGCAGTTGATGAAGTTTTTGATCTGTGGAACGTCGATTAAATGGAATGGGCAATTGAAGGAAACGAAGATGGTTGGGAGTTCATTGACATACCAAGGATTATCCCATCCGCCTTTGGAAATGGCCCATTCGAGTCTTTGGGTGGTTCTCATGGTGCTGGAGACATTCGCGTAGCAGATGACTAAATCGTAATTATCAGTCAAAGCTGCGACGGATTGCTTCATGCCATAAGCGCCTTTGTTGCCCTTAGAAGACATCATCTTGGCGGTTTCGCCAGGATCCATCTTCGAGATCATATCGACCATTTTGGCGATTGGATCGACGTATTTAGTGACGGTGAAGCCTTTCGCGGTGAGGGAATCGATTAAGAGATTCTCTAACTTAGAGCCATCGGCACCCATGCCAGCACGGGCGAGGATTGGGCTGGGATGTGGACCAACCGAGACCAATAAGACTCTCTTACCGGTCTTCTTGCCGATTGGGAAGATATCTTCGATATGTTTGACAAGGGTGATGCCTTTATCGGCGATTTCCTTAGTCGCTTCCTTATATTCTGGGCGACCAATCTTCTCTAAGGCCTCTTTTGGCATATAGCTATCTAAGTCGAAGTTAGCCATGCCAACGTGGGCTTTGAGGGCCAAGATTCTAGTGACGGCCTCATCGATTCTCTCGATGGATAAGCGGCCATCTTCATAGGCATCTTTCATGAACTTCTGGTCTTCTTCGATGTCGTTATAGAAGAGGAACATGTCGACACCGGCATTGATGGCCATCGGGACGATGTCTTTTCTCTTTCCGCAGGCAGTTAAGCCGACCATATGGGAGGCATCGGAGACAATAAGGCCATTGAAACCAAGCTTCTTACGGAGGAGATCTTGCAATAATTCCTTGCAAATCGTGGCTGGTTTTAGTTCGGAGTCCTGGCAATTGGGGTTGAAATGCTTCTGATAGGAAGGAAGCATGATGTGGGCAGTCATCAAGGATTGGACGCCGGCATCGATCATCCCTTTATAGATTTTTCCATAGGTCTTGTCCCATTCTTCGACGGAGCAGCGATTGACAGCACGGCCAACATGGGGATCACGGTAATCATTGCCATCTCCAGGGAAGTGCTTCATGGCACAGGCGACGCCTTGCTCTTTCATGGCAAGGAAGTATTGTTTGGAATATTCGAGGACTAAGTCGGGGTCATCGGCGAAACCACGGACGGAGATGCCGGGATTATGCCAATTGGTGACTAGGTCAACGATTGGGGCGAAAGCCCAGTTAGAACCGGTAGCACGGGTTTCGATACCGCAGATTCTTCCGAGTTCATAAGCGTATTTGGGGTCTCTAGTCGCCGCGACTTTCATTTCGTTGCCGACGAAAGTGCCGCTTGAGGAGGCGCCTTGTCCACCGCTTTCGACATTGACGGCCGATAAGACAGGAACTTTGGAGAACTTATTGAAGTTATAGTTCATCTCATACATGTCTTCTTTGCTGCGGGGATTGAAACGGATGCCACCCATCTGCATGCGGGCGACTTCGTCTTTGACGTCTTCTTCTTTATTAGCTCCGGTGAGGTGAACGAACAATTGACCTAATTTCTCATCGATGGTCAAAGACTTCAAGGTGTCTTCAACCCACTTGATTTGCTCATCATTAAGATAAAATGGCTTGCCTTTTAAATCGATCATTTGCGTTCTCCTTATTCTTTTGGCTCTGCCTTGACGGCCGGAGCTTCTTCTTTTATAGGGGCAGGTTTTTGATAGGAAAGGGATTCTTCGCTTTCCTTATTGAATAGATGCATGACGGATTCCACGAAGCTAAGGTGGACTTCGCCAGATTCTTCGATGGCTTTCTGGAGTTTTTCATCCATGCCATGGACCTGGGTTCTCACGATGACTTCTCTATCATCTTCTAAGATGCAGTGGACATAGTATTCGCTACCCATCATTTCATAGACGGAAACGCGGGCAGGGATGGAATTTTCGCTCTTTTTGCAGGTTAAAGAGAAGTGCTCAGGTCTTACGCCGACAACGATTTCTCCGTCAGAAACCGCATTATTTTTGAGTAATTCGGCATAAGAGGCACTTAATTTAGTGACGCTACCATAGGTGGAGACGACGTAAGTTCCATTTTCTTCGGCGATGGTCCCGGGGAGGAAATTCATCTGAGGGGAACCAATGAAGCCGGCGACGAATAAATTGGCAGGATCGTCGAAGACTTGTTTCGGGGTGCCGATTTGCTGGATGACGCCATTTCTCATGATGACGATTCTATCGCCTAAGGTCATAGCCTCGGTCTGGTCATGAGTGACGTAAATGAATGTCGTGTTGATTCTCTTTCTCAATAAGAGGATTTCCGAACGCATGGAGTTACGGAGTTTGGCATCGAGGTTGGATAAAGGCTCGTCCATCAAGAAGACCTTTGGTTTTCTCACGATGGCACGACCGATCGCGACTCTCTGGCGCTGACCGCCGGACATGGCTTTGGGCTTACGGTCAAGGAATTCGGTGATGCCGAGAATTTCCGCGGCTTCATAGACCTTATCATGGATTTCTTGCTTGGTGTATTTCCTCATCTTGTAGACGGGCTTGCCGAATTTATCGAACTTGGGGTTTCCCTTTCTATCGGTAACGACTTCATAGACAATTTCACCATTTTCATCTTTGACGATCTCGCCGTTTTCGTCCCTTTTCTCTTTTTTGGTTTTGCCGATCTTCAAACCGAAGGCCATGTTTTTGAAGACGGTCATATGCGGATAAAGCGCATAGTTCTGGAAAACCATCGCAATGTCTCTTTCTTTTGGTTCGAGATCATTGACCAAGCGTGTTCCGATGTAGCATTCGCCACTGGAGATTTCCTCTAAGCCGGCGATCATACGGAGAGTCGTGGATTTACCACATCCCGAAGGGCCGACGAAGACGATAAACTCCTTGTCCGCGATGTCCATGTTGAAGTTATCAACCGCCAACGCGCCGTTTGGATAGATTTTGCAAACGTTCCTTAATTTTAGTTCTGCCATAATTTCCTCCTTTTATTTTTGAAAATTATTATTTATTTGATTGGTTGTAGAGCCCTTTCCTGACTAATTCAGGATGGCTTGTGGTGTTGACCACCGCGTCTAATCTATTCATCGAATAGAGGGTCCATCCGAGATAGATAATCGGGACTAGAAGAGTCGAGAGAATCCTTCCAATGAGATGTGACCAGAAATTGGGGATGACTTGGGGAATGAATGGAATTAAGCAAATCGCTAAGGCCAGCAAAGTTTTGAAGAAGGCGCCGAAGTAGCAGACTCTTCCAATCTTGATGTTGGTCCAGAACTTATTGCTGTAGGTCGTGATGGAGACCATCGAGAATCCCGCGATCGGAGCTAATAAGAGAACGAAGACCACCGCGGGGATGATGCCTAAATATTGGTAGATCTCCCCCGTCGCCATCGCCGCCGTATTAGAGATGTAATTGGCGATGAAGTTCAAGACACCGGCGATTAAGCCGATAATCACGAACTGCCCGGCATTTTGCTTAAGCCCTTTGAAGAAGTCATGCCAGAAATCAAGAGGTTCACTCCAACTTAACTGCCTCAAGATCCTTCCGATTCCGCCTAAACCTAGGGCCAACAAGGCTAGGAAAGGGATGTTCAGAGCGTTTCTGATGAGGTTGAAGTTCATGATGTTGGTGACGACCATCTTCGCCTCTTCCGCGCTGGGCTTATCGGGTAGACCAGCCATCAAATTGGCTTGATAGAGATCTTCGGCGATTGCCAATAAATGAATGGGAAGAGAGAAGAGAAGGACTAAGACTCCCATTAAGAGGATGCGGCCAAAATTCAGCTTGAGGATATCGGAGAACAAAGCTTTCCTGGTGCTAGGAAGCATGTCTTCGGTATAGTCATCGTGGGAAACATGAGATCTAAACATGGCTGTCTCCTAATAAATAAGTCGCGAATTCCACTCCAAGATCGCCTTCGCCCTTCCCATATAAGGCTTGGAGATTTTCGGAGTTGACGTTCCAATATAATTCCAAAGTCGAATTGTTCGAGTAGTAATGGGCCAGCAAGGAAGTTTTGGTTACCGCTGAGCCATAGATTTTCTCGTCGATGGTGATTGGACTAGTGAAATACCGTGCAAAGGCCTCCTCTTTTACTTCTGCGAAGTAGGAAGGGATGTCGACTTTATATTCATCTAAGACACTTCTTTCGAAGACGAAGATGTCCGTGCCTTTCGAGGATCTCGACCGGACGATGTTATCGAATTGATAAGCGTTTTCGATCGTCGGATTCTCGACGTTGAGCTTCTTGACCGTCTTGGAAGTGAATTCTTTCACGGAGTTCGAGCATTTATTCTCCAAAGAGACATAATCGAGCCCCCGTCCGATATAGGTCAGAACCAATGTTTCTGATTTCTTCGGTTGATTGAGGTTATCGTAGATGGTGAATAAGGCGGCAAAGATGCTGGCCCCTGTCACGACGTAGACCCACCAGAGATAGGCGAAGTGATTCCTGATGTTCTTACGCATCGATTTTCTCCGCCTCGATGATGATGTTTCGATAGATATTGACGCGATACTTACCAGCAGTAAGCTCGTTCATCGTTCCATCGATGAGGAAGCAACTCTTTCTAGAATCTTCATAGACGTAGTCGACTTTTCTGGTGGCAAAGCCGTGCGTTCTAATGGTTCCTTCAGAAATATCCTCGATTAAGATGATTAATTTCCTATTGTTCTTGCTCTTCTCATAAAGGCTGATCTTCTTCTGATTGGGGATGATCACCATATCTAATAGGTAGATAACGATGAAGGCCATTAAGATGGTGAGGACAAGCGAGATGATTAAGAAGAGAAGGTGATTGCTGGAATTATGGAAGACCATCATCAAGATATCGGCGATGATGACTAATCCCCCGCTGATTGAAAGGAGGATGATCAAGAGGCGATTATCCTTCTTGGCTTTGAGATATTCCTTATTGAGCAAAGTCATAATTTCAGGAACTCCCTCAGCATCGGCGACTTCGCTTTTTTCTTTAAATCCTCGGCAAATCCCTCTTCGATTACCTTTCCTTGGTCTAAAACCACAATCTTGTCGGCAAGGGTGAAGGCTTCTATTAAATCATGAGTGACGAATACGACCGTCTGGTCATATTTCTTCGCTAAAGACTTCACTAAGGCCTGCATCGATAAACGAGTTTCGGGTTCTAGATTGGAGAAGGGTTCATCATAAAGGAATAAAGTCGGATTTTTGATTAAGGAGCGGGCAATCGCCACCCTTTGTTGCTGTCCACCCGAGAGTTGACGGGGTTTTCTCGTCAAGAGGAAGTCGATTCCTAGCTCTTTCGCCACCAAATAGACGCGTTCTCTAATCTCATCGAAGGGAGTTCTCATCACTTTGAGGGGGAAGGCAATGTTATCGAAGACCGTCATGGAAGGGTATAAAGAGTATTCCTGGCTCACATAGGCAAGATTTCTGTCTTTGGGATCGACATCTTCCATATCTTCGCCATCGAAAGTCAATTTACCCTGCGTCAAATCAAGCAACCCGGCAATGGACTTCAGCAAGGTGGTTTTGCCACTTCCAGAAGGCCCCACCGCCACAACAAAACTACCGTGCTCTATCGTCAAATCTATATCGTCGATGGCGATGTAGTATTGCTTTTTATAGAGGTAGAAAGCTGAGAAGTTTCTTAATTCGATTTTCATGTTTTTTCGGGTTAGGGGGGATGGCGAAAGGAACCATCCCCCCACGATTAAGGCTTAGCCTTTAATCTTTTGATAAGTGTTGTTGAGCATCTTGGTGATCTGATCGATGAGCAACTGGCTCTTAAGCGAGGAGTATCAGCCATCCCCCTCAGACA
>JAIKYF010000009.1 GCA_024683495.1 Bacilli bacterium | reverse complement strand
AATTTGGTGAAGTAAGAATCGAATAAAGCGATCCCATATTGGTCGAAGGAATCGATGGCTGCGGCCTGGAAGTCGCTTAAGAGGGCCTTATAGGGCTTTTGGATCAGTTTCTCGAATTCCTCGCGGTAGAAAATGTTGAGGAATTCGGGGAAAATCGGGACGTAGATCTTCTCGTTTTCATAAGTGATATAGGGTAAGGAAGAAAGGATATCCCTCATATATTCTTCAAGCGACAAAGAGTCAGTCTCCCCAGCATCAAGGCCCTGCTGCTTCTGGAGATAGGCTTTCTCAATCGTTTCCTTATTGATGATGGAGCGGATGATGATGTTGCCTCTTACCACATCAAAGGGGTCGGAGGCTTTAGGGAATTTGACCCAGAGGTCATTTTTGGCGAAGAGATAGGCATGCTCATTGAAGAAAATCGCCTCTTCGCTTTTATTGAAGGAGGTTTTGCGCTGAATTTTCGCCAAATATTGGAAGAGATTCATTTTTTGCCCTCCCTTTCATAGGCGAAAGTCGAGGCGGCGTAGATGGCCGCGGTCTCGGCCCGAAGGATTCTTTTGCCTAAAGAGACGAAAGTGAATTCTTTCTCGTTCGCCATATTGGCCTCAGATTCCGAATATCCGCCTTCCGGACCGATGAGGATGAGGCATTCGCCCCCTTCTTTAAGGCTCTTATAGGCTTCAGGCAAAGTATTGGTCTCCTTTGAGACATTCTCGTAGGCGAATAGACGTAAATCCGCGTCATAATCGAGGACTTTCGGGAATTTAATGATATCCAAAACTTCTGGGATCTCGTTTCTTTTGCTTTGCTCGGAGGCCCCTTTGACGATTTTTCTGAAGCGTTCGACTTTCTTTTTCCTTCCTTCTTCATCCAAGCGGATGATGGTTCTTTCAGAAATGAAGGGAAGGAAGGTTTTGACTCCAAGCTCCGTCCCTTTTTCCAAAATCCATTCATCGTTTCCGTGCTTAAGCAAAGAGAAGGCTAAGACGAGATGATCTTCTAATTCCACCTTCTTCTCTAGGGCTCTTAAAACGGTGATCAATAAAGGGTTGACGGTGACGATTTCGCACAAAAAGACCTCGCCTTGATCGACGATTTCGATTTTCTCGTGGACTTTGGCCCGCATGACGTTGACAAGATGATGCTCATCAGCGGGCGAAAGATAGACGAAGCGATCTTTGAGGGTGCCGAAATATCTTTGCATTTAGCGGATAAATTCTCCTTGGGCGTCTTTGGCCGTCTCGTCTTTGGCGTAACGGATGGCGAAAGGAATGTGGACGATGATGGCAAAGGCGAGGACCGCCAGATACATCCAATAATTCATATTGGTGAGGAAGAATAAGCCCGTGCCGCCTCCCGCGACGATGATAATGGTTGCCAATATCGCGATGAGTCCTTGCTTTTTATAGCCTAAATAGAAAAATCCTAAGCCTAGCCAACCCCCTACTATAGTCAAAATGACCGTCAGGCGGCGGCTTTTGGCGACTGGGAGATCCTCTCCCTCGATCTTATTGATGATCCCGGTGATATCCTGGGTCTTGTAGTCGCTTTCGATGGGGTTGATTCCCCCGCAATACCGGCAGACATCCTTGTCTTCCTTCGGTATCTCTTTATGGCAATAACGGCAAATGGGCATATATGGATCCTCGTGGCAAAAATTAGTCGAAAAGGGGAGACGAAACTCCCTAGTTCTACTTTAGCACAATTGAAAAATTTCTCCTATAGGCAAAGGAAGATTTTTAGAGTTTACTCTAAACTCTTACAATTTGGGCTGATTTATATAGCGATATTTTTCTATATAAGAAAAACCCTAGATTAATGCGATATAATCTAGGGTTTAAGCTTATTTACGGAACTTCGAGAAGAAGGAACTGCCCTTCTTTTCCTCTTCCTCCTTGAATTTCTCAAGGAGCTCTTTTTGAGTTTTGGATAAATTAGTCGGCGTCTCGACGATGACGTGGATATATTCATCTCCTGGACGGCCGCTTCTCATATCCTTGACGCCCGAGCCCCGGACTTTGAGGGTTCCGCCCGGCTGGGTGCCCGCGGGGATTTCCACTTCCATCGAGCCATAGACGGTCTCGATATTGACCTTGCATCCGAGGGCGCAATCGACGAAGGAGAGAGTCTGATTGATATGGATGTCGTTGCCTTCTCTTCTGAATAAGCGATGGGGAGCGACGTTGACTTCGATATATAAATCGCCGTTTTCGCCTCCGTTGATGCCCCGGCCTCCTTTGCCGGAGATCCGGATCTGCTGACCTGAGGAAATGCCGGCGGGAATCTTGATTTCGTGGGTCTTATTGACGGTTTTATAGCCTCTTCCCCCACATTCGTGGCACTTGGTAACGATGGTTTTTCCGCTTCCTCCGCAATCGGGGCAGGCTGAGGTGCTTTCCGACATCCCAAAGAGGGTTTGCCGTCTTATCCTCACATAGCCTTGGCCTCCGCACTTGGAACAATTGCGGATGTCATTGGGGGTTTCGGCCCCGCTGCCGTTGCAGTGTGGGCACTTTTCATCGTAAGTGAGAGGGATCTTCACGGTTTTGCCATTGATGGCGTCCATGAAATCGATCTTGATGGAATAGAGGCGATCTTCGCCTTTTTGGGGGCCGGTTCTGGCTCTTCTAGAGCCCCCACCGAAGCCTCCGCCGAAGAAACTGCCGAAGATATCGCCTAAATCGACGTCTCCGAAGCCGGCGCCCGAAAAGCCTTGGCCGCCGAAGCCGCCGGTATTTCCTCCTTGCTCAAAGGCCGCGTGGCCAAATTGGTCATAGGCTCTTCTTTTTTCGTCATTGGAGAGAATCTCGTAGGCTTCCTGGACTTCCTTGAATTTCTCAGGGGCATCGGGGGAATGGTTGATATCCGGATGGTATTGCTTAGCGAGTTTCCGATAGGCGCTTTTGATCTCATCGGGTGAGGCGCCTTTGGACACGCCGAGAACATCATAGTAATCGCGTTTTTCTGCCATGCGTTCTCCTTTCTATAGTAAGTAAGGAAGGATCCCCTTTCAGGAATCCTTCCAAAATGTCAGTGTTTATGGGGATTATTTGCCAGAATCGGTGAAGTCGCCATCGATGATGTCATCGTTTTTGGCGCCGCTATTTCCACCGGTCTGATCATTGGGATTGGCATAGCCTTGGGCACCGGGGTTAGCGCCTTGTTGCTGAGCCATCTGGGCGGCTTGCTCTAATTTGCCGACGATCTCGCGGAGCTTATCGATGTTCTCGCTTTGGAGAGCGCCTTGGGCTTCGTCGCGGAGCTCGGTGAGCTGCTTCTTCTGGTCTTCGGTGAGGGAATCGCCTTTTTCGTTTAAGGTGATGTTGATCTCATCGATGTAGGATTGGGCCTTGTTCTTGACTTCGATGTCGCCTTTTCTCTTCTCGTCGGCGGCCTTGTTCTCTTCGGCTTCCTTGACCATGCGGTCGATGTCGGCTTTGGAGAGGCCATTGGAGCCAGAGATGGTGATATCTTGGGATAAGCCGCTGTCTAAATCCTTAGCCGTGACTTTGACGATGCCGTTGACGTCGATATTGAAGGAGACTTCGATACGAGGCTGGCCGCGTCTGGCGGGTTTGATGCCCGAGAGCTGGAATTGACCTAAGAGTTTGTTGTCTCTCGCCATCTGTCTTTCGCCTTGGTAGACCATGATGTCGACGGCGGGCTGATTGTCTTGGGCGGTCGAGAAGATCTGGGACTTGGTGGTTGGGATCGTGGTGTTCCTTGGGATCAAGGGAGTCATGATGCCGCCTAAGGTTTCGATGCCTAAGGTAAGTGGGGTGACGTCGAGCAAAACGACATCTTTGACGTCGCCGGCGATGATGGCGCCTTGGATGGCGGCGCCCATGGAGACCGCTTCGTCAGGATTGACGGAGAGGTTGACTTTCTTGCCGGAGATTCTTTCGACCATCTCTTGGACGGCAGGCATTCTGGTGGAGCCGCCGATCATGAGGATGCTGCCGATGTCATTGTAGGATAAGCCAGCGTCCTTTAAGGCACGTTCCATCGGGATTTTGCATCTCTCGAGGAGGTTTCTCGTCATATCTTGGAATTTGGCTCTGGTGAGTTCGCCTTCCCAGCTGATAGGACCATTGGGACCCATGCCGATGAAAGGAAGGGAGATGGTGGTCGTTAAAGAGCTAGAGAGCTCGATCTTGGCTTTTTCGGCCGCTTCCAAGAAACGTTGCTGGGCCATTTTGTCGGTGAGGTCGGCGCCGGTGTCGATCTTGATTTGGGCTTTGATCCAATCGGCGACCGCATTATCCCAGTCATCGCCGCCGAGCTGGACGTCGCCAGCGGTCGAGAGGACCTGGAAGGTGCCGTCTCCGATATCGAGGATGGAGACGTCGAAGGTTCCGCCGCCGAGGTCGAAGACCAAGACTTTCTCGCTCTTATTGGTGTCGATGCCATAGGCTAAGCACGAGGCGGTTGGCTCATTGATGATACGGACGACGTCGAGTCCGGCGATGGTGCCGGCGTCCTTAGTGGCCTGACGCTGGGCGTCATTGAAGTAGGCTGGGACGGTGATGACGGCTTTGGCGATGGGTTGGCCGATGTTCTTTTCGGCATAGCTCTTCATATAAGCGAGGACCTTCGCGGAGATTTCCTGCGGGGTGAAGCTCTTATTTAAGCAAGAGATGCTGAATTTATCGGCGCTTCCGATCTTACGCTTGGCGCTTCTGACGGTGTCGGGGTTGGTGATCATCTGACGCTTGGCGGCGTTGCCGACGATCTCTTCGCCATTGCCTTTGAAGGCGACGACGGATGGGGTCGTGTTGGTGCCTTCGGGGTTAGGGATGACTTTGACTTTGCCATCGGCTTGCATGTAGCTGATGACGGAATTGGTGGTACCGAGGTCGATACCGACGATGATTTCTTTTGCCATGATTGTTTTCTCCTTACGAGTGAATCGTTTGTTTTTATATATTAGGGTTAGATTTCTAGATTGTTTTTAGGCCTCATCAGGCTTAGTTTCCTCAGGTTTCTCCTCTACTTTCTTCTTGGAGACCCGGACCATCGCCGGTCGGAGGAGATGGTCGTAGAGCTTATAGCCTTTGGTGTAGACTTTGGTGACGAGGTTATCCTCTTCCCCTTCTTCGGTCTCTAAGGCGTGCATATAGCTGGCATCGAAGGGTTTATTGACTTCGGGGACAAGTTCCACGAGGCCTTCGTCTTTGAGGGCCCCTTCGATTTGGGAATAGATGAACTTGAAGCCCATCTGATAGTTTTTCGCCTCTTCCGAATTGGGGGTCGCCGCGAGGGCGATGTAGAAGTTATCGAGGGAAGGGATGAGTTTGTCAAGGAAGCCTTCGGAACGGTAGCGGAGCGCTTCCTGATGCTCTTTCTCTAGCTCTTTTCTGAGGTTTTGGGTATCGGCAAAGCCGAGATAATATTTGTTTTTCCACCCTTCGACCTCTTCGTCTTTCTTCTTGAGGGTTTCTTCGAGTTCCTGGACCTTGGCTTTCACCTCATCCATCTCTTTTTGGGTGTAGATTGCTTTCTGCTTCATTTTTGCTCCGTTTTCTTCTTGAGGGGTTTCTTCGACTTCGGGGCGGGCTTTTTCTTTTCTTGATTTTGCCATTGTTGGGGTTCTCCTTTTCTCATGATGGTTCTCGAGGCGAAGTATTCTTCGAGGGCGTTGGCGACGCATGAGAGGGTCGAGACGACTCTTTCATAGTCCATTCTAGAAGGTCCTAGAACCGTGAGGGAGGCGGCTTCGCTGTTGCCGGGGATCTTGACCGAAGCGGAGACGATGGCCATATCCTCGAGGCCTTCTTTCTTGGTGCCGATGTGGACGCTGATGGAACCATCGCCTTTCCCGCCGCTCTCCAAGGCTTTTTGGAGGGAGTCGGGATTATCGAGGAGGGAAAGTAATTGTCTGAGCCTTTCGGCATCGTTAGCGTATTCCGGCTGATTATAGAGGGCTTCTTTGCCATATAGATCAAGACGGGAAGTGGCGAATTTGGCGAAGCTTTCCATGATCATCTCATAGATGACTTCCTGTCCGACGACGTAATCTGTCAAAGCAGGTTTCATCGCTTCCATCTTGCCGACGATCTGATTGACGGGAGTCCCGACCAATCGGTCGTTAAGCATCCTGACGGTTTTGGTGACTTCCTCGATCCTAAGGGAAGAATCGAGGATGAAGGTCTTGTTCTCGACATAGCCTTGGCTCGTGACGAAGACGGCCGAGGCGGTCTTCTCGCTTAAGGGGATGATCTGGACGGAGACGAGGGTCTCATCGGTGACCGCGGGGCCGAGGACCACGGAGGCGAGATTGGTCATATTCGAGAGAATCTGACAGCTTTCCTTCATGATCTCCTCGACGGATTTGGCCTTTTCGCCGAAGACGTTTTGGAGGGCGTGCTTGGTTTTGTCGTCGATTGGGGATTCCCGTAAGGTCGAGACATAATATTGGTAGCCTTTCTCCGAGGGGACGCGCCCGGCGGAGGTATGGGGCTTTTCCAAGTAACCTTCTTTCTCAAGGGCGTTCATCTCATTGCGGATGGTGGCGCTGCTGACGTCGAGATGGTAGACCTCCTGAAGAGTTTTGGATCCGACTGGCTGAGCGTTTTTGATAAAATGCTCGACGATTAGTTTTAGGATTTCATCTCTTCTGGTCATATTCCTTTCCTCCTGTTGGCACTCAATATCCTTGGGTGCTAAAGACATTATAGTTACTGGTTTAGCACTGTCAACTCCAAAGTGCTAAATTTTTCAAAAAATCGTTAAGAAATGAAAAAATAGACCCTTAGAGGCCT